>JAQXBQ010000084.1 GCA_029252325.1 Akkermansiaceae bacterium | reverse complement strand
GACTACTTAAGTAATACTGACATTCAGAAAAAAAACACTGCAGTTTCAAGGGTGAAAGCCCCAAAAAATCAACAACAGAGCACCATTTCCATAAGCCAGCATCTGTTGATTATAAGCATCGACTAACCAGCGG
Source organism: Akkermansiaceae bacterium (assembly GCA_029252325.1). Classification (GTDB taxonomy): domain Bacteria; phylum Verrucomicrobiota; class Verrucomicrobiia; order Verrucomicrobiales; family Akkermansiaceae; genus Oceaniferula. The sequence goes on along the minus strand of JAQXBQ010000084.1, from coordinate 37,949 downwards.
TTTAAAAAACCTCTTTCCCCTGTTAGCGCTCCGATTAAATATAGACTCAACTAATAAGTTCCTTGTCCTCTCATGACACTGTCAAACGCACCCAGCACTCTAAAAAATATTTTACTATCGTTTCTATTTTGCACGATTGTCATTTACTTTACGCCCAGTTCACAAGCCGCAATTAACTTCACACCAAGTGAATTACAAGGAGAAGCACTGAACAATCCAACATCTTTACAATTCGGTCCAGATGGTCGTCTCTATGTATCGCAACAGGACGGCACGATCTACGCCTACACCATTCGCCGGCAAGGCACTAACAATTACGAAGTAACGAATGTCGAAACTATATTTTTGATTAAAAATATACCCAACCATGATGATGATGGAACAATCAATAATAGTCTAGGTAAGCGTCAAGTAACTGGAATTTTTGTATCAGGAACCGAACTCAATCCCATTCTTTATGTCAGCTCAAGCGATCCTCGTATTGCTGGCCCCGATGGTGACACTAATCTAGACACTAATTCTGGAGTGCTCTCACGCCTCACATGGAATGGGAATAGTTGGGATAAAGTGGACTTGATTCGTGGCTTCCCTCGCTCAGAAGAAAATCACTCTATCAATGGCATCCAACTTGATGAAGCCACCAACACTCTTTACACAGTTATCGGGGGTAATACTAACTCTGGGTCACCTTCGCAGAATTTTGCCTCTTTGACAGAATATGCATACTCATGTGCTATACTCTCTATCGATCTCGATATAATTGACTCCACCCCCACAAAATTCGATGCAAGCGTGGGGGCTTTTTACAAGTATGACCTGCCTACGCTAGATGATCCAACCCGTAGCAATAACACGGGTAATAATGATGTAAACGATCCATGGGGAGGCAACGACGGCTTGAACCAGGCCAAACTAGTTGAGGGAGGACCAGTACAAATATATGCCACGGGCTTACGAAACGCGTACGACCTCTTAATAACAAGCTCGGCCAGCAACGAAGGTAGAATGTATACGGTTGATAATGGGCCTAACGGCGGCTGGGGTGGACACCCTGATGGAGAAGGCCCAGCAATAGACGGCGTTTCTTCTGCTACCAATCAATACCTGGTAGGTGAGCCAGGCTCAGCGGGACCTGGACCAGGAGGAGACCCGAAGGTAAACAATTTAGACAACTTACATTTGATCACTGGCCAAGGCTTTTACGGTGGCCACCCAACTCCCATACGCGCTAACCCAACCGGCGCAGGCTTATACACCAACGACTCAGGTGATGCCTCTCAAGGAACATGGCGAACTCAAGCCGCTGATCTTCCTGTTGATTGGCCGCCCGTGCCACCTAGCATGGCGAACCCCATAGAGGGTGACTATCTCCAACCAGGAGTAGATGACAATGCCTTGGCCACATTTACCACTTCGACTAATGGCATTGCTGAATACACGGCATCGAATTTCGATGGCAGCCTTCGAGGTAATTTATTGGTTACAAGCTTTGGTGGCAATCTCGAGCGTATCGAATTGAGTCCCGCAGGCACTGAGGCAACCAATGTTGAAACATTCGCGAGTAATTTTGGAGCCTTACCCATTGACGTAATCGCTCAAGGAGACGCTGCAATATTTCCTGGATCCATTTGGGTCATTACATATGGAAGCAATAACATTACCATATTCGAACCATCAGATTATGATGGCAATGACAGTTTTGTTTGCACTGGCTCCTACGACCCCAACATTGATGAAGACCAAGATGGCTATTCGAATGCAGAAGAAATTGATAATGGCACTAGTCCATGCTCGGCCGCAGACATCCCCTCGGATTTTGACAAAGATATCATATCAGACCTATACGACGATGATGATGACAATGACGGCATTATAGACAGCAAAGATCCATATCCGCGAGACAAGTCTAACGGTCGTTCCGCCTCTATTCCCATTGATTACCCTATGCTCAATGGTGATCCAGGAACCGGGTTTTATGGGTTGGGGTTTACTGGACTAATGAGTAACGGCATTGATGATTATTTAAATCTAATGGACGACAACTTACTCATAGCGGGCGGCACTGCCGGAGTTTTAACCATCGATGGTGTTACGCAGTCCAGTGCGCTGGGCATTCAAAACAATCAAGAAAATGCGCTACAGTTCGGCGTAGATGTTAATTCCACCTCCGGGCCGTTCATCGTTCATACCTACATGCCTGGCAACGTTCTAGGCAGCACAATACCCGCAGACGGAAGGTCTATGGGATTTTATATCGGCACTGGTGATCAGGATAATTATTTGGCATTCACTGTCGTCGCTACAAGTAATGGCCCCGAGCTAACCCTAACACATGAGAACAATGCTGTTGCAGAAACACTTACGCCATCACCCAACATAAATGACCTTACAGAGCTCTTGAATTTAAGTCTCTTCCTCTTGGTGGATCCAACGCTAGGCACGGCACAGCCTCAGTATCGTCTCGAGGGCGAGACAACCATAAACCTCGGTAGTCCAGTCCAACTTACAGGTAGCTTACTGAGCACACTTCAAGGCACAGAGGCTTTGGCTGTCGGTGTGATCGCCGCAGCAACCAATGACGATGGAGATTTCACGGCCCAATGGGACTTCATCAATATCATGCCAGTAAACACATCGGCTCCAGGTAATTGGGAAGACCTTCCTCCTGAAGAGCCTGCCCCATCAAGTTGTGCCTGCCACGAAAATGGATATGTAAAAGCAGGTGATAAATACTATCTCATCGGAGGTCGTGGCACGGGGCGCTCAGTGCAAATATACGACCCCACAACAAAGATATGGTCTAGCGGAGCGCCGCTACCAGAGGAAATGCACCACTTTCAGACTGTTGAATTAGACGGCTTGATCTATATTGTTGGCGCCTGGACTGGATCATACCCATACGAAAACAATCTCAATAATATCTACATATATAATCCCATATCTGATACTTGGAGTACATGCTCATCGTTGCCAAGCGGTCGTAACAGAGGGTCTACTGGAGCTATTGCTTACAACGGGAAAATCTATGTCGTAGCTGGCAACAATGGGGGTCACAATACTGATGCGTCAGCGGTCAAATGGTTTGATGAGTATGATCCCGCGACAGGAACATGGACACAGCTTCCCGACGCACCGCGTGGACGCGACCACTTTCAAGCAGCTATCGTTAATGATAAAATGTATGTTGCCGGTGGCCGAGATTCAAGTGCCCCTGACTTTTTTGGAGCATCCATTGGGCAAGTTGATGTTTTTGACTTCTCCTCTAATACCTGGAGCACATTAACAAATGACATACCGACAAAACGCTCGGGAACAATAGCCGCAGCCTACAACGGGGAAATTTTAATCATTGGCGGCGAAACCAAACAAGCGTCTGCTCATAACGAAGTAGAAGCGCTCAATCCACAGGACAACTCATGGCGCTCTCTGACTCCACTTAATCGGGGCAGACACGCCACACAAGCAATCGTTGACAACGGCGTAATATACATTGCAGCAGGCGCAAAAACAGCAGGTGCAACTGAAATTGATTCTAATGAAATTTTCTTTCAGGAAATTTATCAAGTCAACGGAGCCTTCCCTCCTTCAGCAGATCCGCTAGTCGCTGGCATACTTGCAGCCACTCCATCTTATATAGACTTTGCTACAGTGGCAGGATCAGAACAACAAACTGCTAATATCATTTTGAGCAACATTGGTGGAGATCAAGCAGTCATTGTCGATAACATTGTCGCCACAGAATACACTGGCATCAGTATTAATATTTCTCAAAACTTCCCTATTATCATACCTCCTAACAAGAGTATCAATTTGCAAGTTGTTTTTGATCCAGATTATAATGGTGAAGTTGCAGGAGATATTTATGTCAAGTTCGATGCCTCTTCAGAGGATCTTGTTATTCCTGTCAATGGCGGCGCCAGTGAAAGTCGATACCTTTACCGAGTGAATGCAGGAGGAAACCCATTATCTACCATCGACGCAGAGCCTGTTAACTGGAGTGGCGATACCTCTGGCTCACCATCGACCTTTTTGAATAGCTCTGAAATCAACAACACCTACTCTATTGGCACCGCCATCACTGCCAGTGCTTCTGTGCCATTAGGCACCCCCTTGGCCCTTTTCCAAAGTGAGCGCTTCGATTCTTCCTCAGCTACTGAGATGCAGTGGAACTTCCCCGTAAGCAATGGCAACTACGAAGTGCGTCTCTATTTTGCAGAAACCTATTCAGGCACAGGCTCACCTGGCCAGCGTATCTTTGATATCGCCATTGAGGACGTTATCGCCCTTGATGATTACGATGTCGTGGCAGATGCCGGCGCCATGTTCATCGGCGTGATGCAGAGCTTCGAGGTAGAGGTTAGTGATGAGTCACTCACCATTGAGCTCCTACATGTCACTCAGAATCCAGCCATCAAAGGCATTGAAATTATTGACCTTAACGACGGCGTTGGAGGGCCCTTGAACAACGCTCCGGTTATCGCCTCCATCACAGATCAGGCTAATACAGTATTAGACAGTGTTAGCCTTCAGATAGCTGCGACTGACATCGATCTTGGAGACATGCTCAACTATAGTGCTGCCGACTTGCCCTTGGGCTTGTCCATTGCCCCTGCCTCAGGACTCATCTCTGGAACCATCGCAAATGGCGCCAATGTAACCACCCCCTATGTGGTTACTATCACCGTCACCGATGATGGCGACCCACAAGAAAGTACCAGCACCTCGTTTAACTGGACAGTGATTGCTGAGCCTCCTGTCAACAGTGACCCTGTCATCGTTTCCATCGATGATCAAAATGACACAGCGGGTGATATGATTAGCCTTCAAGTCATGGCTTCAGATATCAACGCAACCGACACCTTAACTTACAGTATATCGGGACAGCCATCCGGCTTAGCTATCTCTCCGTCTTCGGGTGTGATCTCAGGCATCATCTCAAATGATGCAGATATCAGTAGTCCATACCAAGTCACCGTTACTGTCACCGATGATGGCAATCCGCAGGGAAGCGCGAGCGATTCATTCGCATGGACGGTAGATACCTTACCCACTGTAAACAATCCGCCTGTGATTACTTCGATCGAAGATCAAACTGATCAGGCTGAGGACATCATCAGCTTGCAAGTAACGGCTTTTGATGGCGACCTGGGTGATACTCTCAGCTACAGCGCCACTGGCTTGCCCTCAGGCTTATCCATTGCCTCTGCTTCGGGGCTCATCTCCGGAACCATCTCTAGTGACGCTGATACGGCCAGCCCATACCTAGTCACCGTTACCGTCACCGATGACGGCAACCCGCAACAGAGTGCCAACTCTTCTTTTTATTGGAATGTTGAGGCTATCAATCAAGAAAGCCAAGTCCTCTACCGAGTAAACGCAGGTGGAAATCCACTAACGGCCATTGACTCGGAGCCGGTCAACTGGAGTGCTGACACCTCTGGCTCGCCATCAAGCTTTGTAAACAGCTCGCAAACTAATAACACTTATTCCGTCAATAACACCATCACATCAGCAGCCTCAGTTCCGAGTAGCACTCCCTTAGCCCTTTTCCAAAGTGAGCGCTACGATTCTTCCTCAGCTCCTGAGATGCAGTGGAACTTCCCAGTCAGTAATGGCAATTACGAGGTGCGTCTCTATTTTGCAGAAACCTATTCAGGCACAGGCTCACCTGGCCAGCGTGTCTTTGATGTTCTCATAGAAGGCTCCACTGTGCTCGATGATTACGATGTCGTTACGGATGCGGGGGCCATGTTTGTCGGTGTGATGCAGGGCTTCGAGGTCGAGGTCAGTGACGAGTCACTCACCATTGAGCTTGCCCATGTTATTGAAAACCCAGCCATCAAAGGCATTGAAATCATTAAACAGCCAGCACTCCTGGCCGATATCGCAACCAACCCTACTCAGTTTGGTAATGATGTGATGCAGGTGTTCAGTATCGATAACTTCGTCACAGCATCCTCCAGCGACTCACTCAGCAATCCAAACGAAGTAACGCTGATACACAATGTTACTCAACCACTAGAACCCAGCTCGTATTCTGGTTACTTATCTGACACCAATACCGTAACAGGTAACTTCCAATTACTGGCAAACGTAAAAACATTAGTCAGCGGAGGTGAACGGCCTGAAGTGGGAATCATTATCGAAGAGGCATCTCCGGGTAATGCTCGATTTGTTCAGCTAGGGATCCAACTTGATCATAATTACTACGCGCGCGCGCTAACAGATATTAATGGCGATGTTGAAGAATTTGACATCAATACAACTGGTGAGTTGCCTAATACTTGGATGCTCTTAGAAAGATCAGCTGATCAAATATCGATAGCGGTTTCAAGTGATGACCTAGATTACCAATTACTCAAAACCGTAACCATTCCTGGTTTATCGGAGACTCTCGAAGCTGGTGTATATATCGATAGTGGCTCTCAAAATATCGAGGCCGAGGCTACCATCGAAAATCTAGAAATAATCCCCATGCCTTAGGCTGCCCATGGCCATTCATATCCAATTAGCGCACATTCTTTTCTGTCGACCGGTATTATAGCTTTCATTCGGGTCGAATCGGTCCAGTCTTTGCACATGGCAGACTCACTCTGGATGAAACTTAGGCGAGTGCGCTGGAACAAATACGAAATTTCTCCGGCAGCAAAGAAGCAAGTACCTAGAATGCTTGAAAATCTAGCATCACGAAAAGAGCCACGTGCAATGAAGGCGAGTCACGAGCTCTGGGTTGCTTTATGCTCCGGCCAAATCTACCCAGCAGCAGAGCCCTGCTTTCCCTTTCTCGTTGAGATTCTCGGCATATCCGAGTTCAGCGTACAGGGAGAGATTCTTGACCTCATGACTCATTTTGCCCAGTTACCGGACGAGCAATCCGCACCAGACTGGCACAGGCGATTGCGCTCCAACCTCAAAAAACAATCAGGCTTTTTCAAAAAGCTTAGCTATAGCAGCGACGCCATTGTTGCTGACAAAGCTACCAAGTTGTTAAGTTTGATTTGACTAGCTTATTTGGCAACTGAAATAAGGCTGAGCCTTGCAAGGCGCATGCAATAATGATTGTATGATTACCATACATGATCAAAACCATAGTTACTCTGTTATCGATTTCTTGTTGCGCACTCGCGCAAAACAAGAGTCCAAACTTCGTATTTATCCTCGCTGACGACCTCGGCATCATGGATATGTCTGTGGAGGGATCTACCCTACACGAAACCCCGCACATCGACAGCATCGCCAATGAAGGCATGCGCTTCACTGAGGGCTACTCCACCTGTCAGGTGTGTTCTCCCTCCAGAGCGAGCATCATGACGGGTAAATACCCAGTGAACCACGGAGTGACGGACTACATCGGGGCGCCAGTTGGCCTTGCATGGAAAGGTAATGACAAGGTGCTGCCATCGGAATACAAACGCCACCTCGGCCACGAGGAAACCACCCTGCCAGAAGCACTGCTCGCCGGCGGCTACAAAACCTTTTTTGCTGGCAAATGGCATCTGGGTGATAAGGGCTCTCACCCTGAGGATCATGGCTTTCAGATCAATAAGGGTGGCCACTGGAGGGGAAGCCCTCCCGGAGGATTCTTCTCGCCCCATAACAACCCTAAACTCGGCGACGGCCCCGCAGGCGAGTCCTTACCCATCCGCCTGGCTGAGGAAACCGCCAGCTTCATCAAGGCAAATAAAAACCAACCCTTCCTCGCTTACCTCTCCTTTTACTCGGTGCACGCGCCCATCCAGACCACCCCAGCGCTGTGGAAAAAATACCGTGACAAGGCACAGCAAACCCCTCACCAGGGGGAGCGCTTTTTGATAGATCGCACCAAACCCGTCAGGCAAGTCCAGGATTGCCCGATCTATGCAGGCATGATGGAATCCATGGACGATGCCGTGGGCATTGTGCTCAAAACCCTCAATGAGCTCGGCCTCGCGGAAAACACCGTGGTGATTTTCACCTCGGATAACGGCGGGGTTTCCTCAGGAGACGCCTATGCAACCTCCTGTCTGCCTCTGCGCGGGGGCAAGGGACGCCAATGGGAGGGTGGCATCAAACAGCCCTACTACATCAAAGTCCCAGGGTTGACTCAGGCCAAATCCACCTCCGCCATCCCAGTAACTGGCACTGACTTCTTTCCCACTATGCTTGAGCTGGCAGGCCTGCCCGCGATGCCGAAGCAACATATTGATGGCCTTAGCTTGGTGCCACTTTTAAACGGCAACAAAATCGCCGATCGCTCCCTATTTTGGCACTACCCTCACTATGGCAACCAAGGAGGTGAGCCCTCCGCCATCATCCGTAAGGGCGACTGGAAGCTCATTTATTATTACGAAGACGGACGCAACGAACTCTACCAACTCAGTGCCGACACCGGTGAACAAAACGATCTTTCGGCCAAGAAACCTGAGCTCACCCAAAGTCTGCGCAAGGAGCTCGACACCTGGCTCAAGGACACCGGAGCGCTCATTCCGCTAAAAGACAAGCGATTCAACCCCGTGGCAAAGAAAAAACACCAAAAAACCTTTACCAAGAAGCACAAAGCACAACTCGAAAAAATTCACGCGCGTTATTTGATACCTAACTACGTGCCCAACAAAAACTGGTGGGGCTCCAAACTCACCGAGGACTGATGAGCACTATGCCAGTCCCGAACGCTCTAGCAATGCCGTCTGATCAGGGGCACGCCCCATGAATTCTTCATAGAGTTCGTCTGCGGGTGCCGAGTTGCCCTTGCTGAGGATTGTCTCACGAAATGCCTGCCCTGTCTCTCGGTTAAGAATACCTTCTTTCTGGAAACGGGTGAACGCATCCGCATCCAGCACCTCGGCCCACTTATAGGAGTAATAGCCTGCCGCGTAACCAGTCGGCGAGGAGAACAAGTGGCTGAAGCGACGCGCCATCGTCGGCCCGTCCGTGGCCAAAGGCGCCTTGTAGTCTGCGAGGATTTCACGATCCACCTCATCAAGGTCCCTACCACGGTAGTCATCGAGCTTCACATGCAGATCCAGATCTAGTTTCCCCAGTCCCAACTGACGCATAAAACCGCTCGCGCTCATATAGTTTCTGGCCGCTACCATTTTCTGATAAAGAGCCTCAGGGATAGGTTCTCCTGTCTGATAATGACGGGCAAAAAGATCAAGGCTTTCGCGATCCCAGCAAAAATTCTCCATAATCTGAGACGGCAATTCAACAAAGTCCCAAGCAACATTCGTTCCGGAAAGTGACTTCACCGTAACATCAGCTAACAGATGGTGAAGAAGGTGGCCGAATTCGTGGAAGATAGTCTCCACCTCACGGTGATCCATGAGTGCCGGTTTATCACCAATCGGCTTGGTCATGTTGCCCACCATAAGTCCAAGATGCGGTTCACGGGGCGCTCCATCCATCGGTGGCAAGCCAGTTTCAAAGTAATTCATCCACGCTCCACCGCGCTTGCTCTCACGTGGATGCCAGTCGGCATAAAATGAACCCAGCAAGTCACCGGAAGCATTGTCATAGAGATCGTAGAAACAACACTCGGGGTGCCAGGTCTCGATGTCTTCACCGGTCTCACGTTCCTCGATACGAATGTTGTAAAGCCTGCTGACGATGCCAAACATGCCCTCCATCACACTGGGCAGCGGAAAGTAAGGCCTTAGCTCCTCTTCGTCATAATCGTATTCCGCCTTGCGCCGTTTCTCAGCCCAGTAGCCAAGCTCCCATGGTTGCATCGGTCCCGGAGTCATGCCCGTCTGCTCCGCTTTCCATGCCTGCAGCTCCTCGGTGTCTTGCTCAAACGACTCCACGATCCTGTCGTGTAGATCCTCCGTGAATTTCAGCGCCGCCTCACCATTACGAGCCATACGCCTTTCTAGAGTGAGGTCGGCAAAGTTTTTATACCCCAGCAGCTCGGCTTTTTCCTGCCTGAGGTTGAGAATTTCCCAGATCAGATCAGTGTTGTCAAAGTCGCCATCACGCCCAATGGTGCAGTTCGCCTCCCAGATTTCACGGCGGAGGTCATCATCATCGGCGTATTGCATCACGGGGCCCATCGAGGGATACTGCAAGGTGAAGCGCCACATGCCCTTCTTGCCTTTTACCTCTGCATCGGCAGCTGCCGCAGCCTTAGCAGACTCGGGTAATCCAGCGAGACGGGATTCATCGTCAATAACAAGCTCCCAAGCATTGGTCGAATCTAAGACATTTTCACCAAACTTTTGAGTTACTTCAGATAGCCGCGACTGAATCTCAGCAACCCTCGATTTTTTATCTGCTGGAAGGTTTGCTCCCGATTGGATGAAACTTGAGCAGGTCTCTTCGACATAACGCCTCCTTGTTGCGTCAAGGTCTTGCAATGCCTTTGAGTCGGCATAAACCTTCAGTTTCGTCCAAATGGCATCATCCAGCGGGATTGCTGCATAGAAACCAGTCACACGAGGCAAGGCGGCATTCAGTGCCGCACGCTGGCCTTCGTCATTGCACACAGAATCTAAGTGATTGAGCCTACCCCATGCACGATCAAGTTCTTCCGAGGCGTTTTCGAGGGCTTCAAAAGTATTTTGATAGTTGAGTTCTGAATCATCCAGCTCACGGAGCTTTTTCAAATTCACTTCTGCAACTTCTAGGCCCTTATCAATATCAGCTTCAACGTGATCAGCTGCCAATGTTGACCAACGAATATGATAATCGCTAGCGAGAAACGGATGACTTGTCTGCATGCCGTGAACTGACTGCATATCGCCCCCCAGTGCAAGCATGGATTAATTTCTCATTGGCCGTGCTGGCATTCCAGACCGCTAGGTGAAAAAGCCGCGCTGCTTCTCATTGATCGGCATTTTCAGCAAATCCATGACCGCCAGCATATCTTCCCAAATCTTACGTTTCTCAGAAGTCGCCTCATTCTGAAGAATGTAAGAGGGGTGGAAGCTTACCCGAAGAGGTATAGCGTTAAATTGATGAAATTTACCGCGTAAGCTAGCCACCGATTCATTGCTTGCCAGCAAGGTCTGCGCAGAGGTGACACCCAAAGCGATGATAACCTTGGGTGCTACCACCTCAATTTCTTTGCGGATAAAGGGCAAGAAAGCCTCCAACTCCAAGCCCGTCGGCTGCCTATTATTTGTGGTTTGATTTGGCATCGCGGGGCGGTATTTCACAATATTAGTGATGTAAGCATTTTTCCTGTCTACACCCATTGCCTTCAAAATCCCATCTAGCTTTTGGCCTGCTTTGCCGACAAAAGGCTCCGCAAGACGCTCTTCATCATATCCTGGAGCTTCCCCAATTAGCATAATATCAGCGTCAGGATTACCTACAGAGAAAACCATTGTTTTGCGTAAATTCGTGAGTGCGGATACCGCTGGCCACTTTACAACCTGCCGCTTCAGGGAGGCTATTTGCTCTTTTTTGGAAGATCCACTGGCTACTAATTCACCAGCTTGCTTGTCTTGCACCGGCTCAACATCAGCAAAGTTGGCAACTGGCTTGTTGCTGACTTTAACAGCGGGAGGCACATCAACCTGAGCAACCTCGTCCTTACTTTGAGTTTGCTGGACAGAGCTTCCTGTTCCAGCTCGAGCACGCATGTAAAAGGCCCGTAAGATCTTTCGAGCCTCATCGTCTACATTCACATACTTCTGCCCACGCCCCTCAAGCTCACGTAGATAATCAATCAGTGGGGCAGCAGACAATGACATGCTCTATCCAAACCACAGCCGAGCCAAGACATCACGCATAAAATAATCTTTGTGACTACGATTACATGCAGATAAGCGATTCGACCTTGATATACAGCGTTCAAAGACTATGTAGGGTAGATATTGACGTTTCGCTCCTACCCGCCTTATGCTCATCCAATTCATTAGTTTTATTCAGCCTAAACCAGCAAGTTGCTGTTCAGGCCCATTTCCAGTGGTGTTACTGATAGCTGCGCTAGTGCACACCTCTCTGATTAGCACTACTCAGGCGGCTTCCTATATCGAACCAGACCACACCACTGAGTTGTTTCAACTCGAGGAGATCCCTCTTCCACAGCACCGCAGCCAACAACTCGGGAAATCACTAGCCATTATTGCCCAAAGAAAGCACGATGCTTCGCCGGCAAACCAACTTGCGAGTGCCAGGTTGCTCATGCTCGCCATGCAGCTCGATCCCAAAAACAAACGTCCATACGAGATCAGCAAAGCGTTATCTTTGGGCAAAGTATCACCTGCCACACCTCAACACCTGATCACACAATGCCTCAATGATGCTCAGGAAACACAGAGTCTGCTTTCTCAACCACGCGCTGGGGCGCAAGCCAATCAATTGGCACGCCTGATAAAAGATGCCTGCAAAACCATGCAGCCAAAAACCAATGGAGACGAAGACACAGCCGATTGGAAAGACATCCTTCCCTCAATCGCTGCTTACCGAGCTGCTGAAAAAGTGACAGCCCCAAAGCAAGTCTCACTGCCAACAAAGCCTGCTCCACGCACACAAGTCAAAAAACCCGCGCTTGCATCACCCAAGAAACGGGACCTGTCACAAAAAGCCAAATCACAGTTTCACCTCACAACACAATTTATTCTCCTCCCCATTAATATCAAAAATGAAGACAGTGATCTAATTGACGTCTTTGATGACGAAACAACAGCTGAGGAAGAGCCCATCGTCGTACAATTGGCACGTATAAGCCTCTCCCTCAAACCATCAGATTCAAAAAAGGACAATACACCGTTCATCAAACTGGCTTACACAAACACTCAAGATCCAGAACTGGATTCTAAGCTGATAAAAATATTAACAAACAAGTATTCAATTGTTCCGAGCTCTCAGGGGCTAGTAAAATTTACCAATGGAAGCTTCAACAGAAAACAACCAATCTCATTGACCGCTCCGTTAGCATTAATGCTTAATGCCTCGCTGGCCAATCGACCGTTAAAAGATGGTCTCTGCATTTTGGCTGACATCGACGACAAGGGTAAGGTCATCGAACCTGAAAATTTCTGGAGCTCACTAAGCACCTTAAGGAACAGCTCTGATGGTGGTAGACTCATCGTTTCAACTCAAAGCCTTGAGATCATGAAGCAGCTTCTCGTATTCAAAGAGCCCGATTTCTTCACCCACTGGGAAGTTTTGTCAGTATCAAATATCGAAGAAGCACTCGAAGCCGCCGTTGTAAAAAGTAACGAGCAATTTCAGCAAGCTGGTGAAATTTTTAGCGCGATCCAAAAACTAGGAATAGACAAAAACGTCGCCCAACTAGCTGCAGATCATGCCATACGCAGCAAACTAGAAGAAACCCTTGCGCTCAACCCATCGCATCTATCAGCCGAGACGCTTCTGCTACAGGGTAGTGGTAACAGACCTATTCATCTCGACACAACAACCTTTCGCTTAGTGCTACAACCTCTCGCCGAAGAGCTCAATAGTGCACTCAAAAATACATCAGGCAAAGATAACATTCAGAGTCTGAAAAAAAGCCACGATGAGTTGCGAGCAAAGCTCGACAAGCTGGAACCCATCGTCGACCGAGACGATCAAGAGCTATTCGAGGATGCAATCGATCTAACGAGTGACCTCGATAAACTAGCCACTCTAAAAGAGCGGATTGCGAAACGCAGCAATAATGAAGCAACAAAGCAGAAAGCGGAAAAGCTATTGGAGGAAATGCAGCGCAACGGAGTTTCTCTGATCGAACGCCTCATGGCAATTGATCAAATCGACAAAGATTCTTAAGCTCAGATCACAAACAATCCTTAATGGGTTCAATCTGAACCAAGAAAATTGTTTGTGATATTTATCCGGCACAGTGGATACGAGGAAAGCAGGTAGGAATAAGCCGAGCTCTTTTTCCCATTGCATTCATTACCGTCTCAATGAATATTGTTTCATTACTTCGCACTTAGCGTGGTATACAACCCTTTACTGATTGACCCAGATGAACAACGGATTTCGACGCTTCCTGATCCTGCTAGCTGTTTTTGTATGCGCCTTTTTGGCAGTTTTTGTTACCCGCAAAATCCAAAATGGAGATAGCATCATCGATATCCTATCTGGTGGCACGGTGGGAAATACCGAGGAAAATGGGGAATTCACTCTCCGCTTAGCGCCTGTGATCGCCTCAGAAAAAGTACAAGTGCTCTCTGCCATCAATCGAGAGAGTGCCGCACTCGTCGAAGCTGTTGTGCCATCAGTTGTCAGCATCGATACCTCAGGTATACGGAGAGAGCGATTCCGAGATTTCTATGGGCGCACGTGGATTCAACCACGCACCTTTCAAGGTCAAGGGTCTGGGGTCATCGTAACCGAGGAAGGCCACGTCCTTACCAACCACCACGTGATTCAGGGGAACCCACGCATTCGTCTCACCTTACATGACGGCACCGTTCACGGCGCTTCAGTCATAGGCACCGATGAAACCGTGGACATTGCCGTTCTCAAAATAGATAATCGTGGTCCATTTCAGGCCCTGAAATTTGGAGATTCATCAAAAATAGAAGTTGGTCATGCTGTATTCGCTATCGGGAACCCTTTTGGCATAGGCACATCAGTCACAGATGGAAAAATCTCGGCTAAGAAACGACCCATCTCAGACATACAGGTCGACCTCCTGCAAACATCTGCGCCCATCAATCCAGGTAATTCTGGTGGGCCACTGGTAAACGTCAGCGGAGAGATCATCGGAATCAACTCACGTATTTATTCTAGCGACAAGAAAAACCCTGGCTTTCAAGGTATTGGGTTTGCAATCCCATCCAATGACGCGTTCAAAACATTGCAATCTATTCTAGCGAAAGGGCGTCCCAGCCGTGGATTCTTGGGCATGGCACTGAGAGATTTGGATCCATACTCACGTGAAAATTACGGTTATCAAACCCCAGGAGGAGTCTCCGTCATGGGACTTGCCCCAGACTCTCCCGCCACCAAAGCTGGGCTCAAAATCGATGATGTCGTTATCAGCTACCAAGGCACCGCTGTTCAAAGTATGAGTCAGCTCATCGGACTGATTCAGCGCAGCACCATTAACGAGGAAGTTATACTCGAGATCTGGCGCCAAGGCGCCAAAAGCTCCTTGCGTGCAATCATTGGCAAAGCCACTGATTACAAAAAGGACGACATCAAGCTGGAAAAAGAACGATCAGAAGCCGACATCAACCTAGATCCACAAGCTATTCTTGAGGCCATTGGTTTGTATGTGCGCGACACCAGCCCTGCCGAACGATCAAGGGGAGCAGGCAATGTCATCGTATCAAAAATCAGCCCAACCAGTCGGCTAGCCGACAAGTTAGCGATTGGGGATCAAGTCTTGGCCATCAACAACAACTTAGTTGATCGCAGCGACGACTTCCTACTGCGCTTGATCGCTTCCGCAGCAAAGCAGGATACAGAACTACGCATCCGCAGGGCAAACTCAACCTTCCCAGTAATTATTCCTCGCATCACCCCAAGCAACTAGTTGCTCTACAGCCTGCCAACATTTACTGAAAAAGCCGCATTTAATAGGGCGAATCTGCTGGGGCCTGACTCTGATTACCAGACCAAGTTTTACCATCTGCCTTGTTCTGCATTCCTTCGCCCAGTCTTTCGATATCACGTCCCAAACCAATGAATGTGTTGCATGAGCTCAGAGAGAGCAATGAGACCAATAATAGAAGTGACGAACAGATTTTTTTCATGCCAATACGTTGACTGAAATAGGGTTGATTTTCAACTGCTTAATTTTAGCATTTGGTTATTGTTAAGCCTCCCTGAGCTCTGACATACATCACTTTTAGCATCATTGATCACACCAGCTCGCCAATAAATAATGAAACCTTACCTTAAACTCGCAGAGTGCAAAACCCCCGAGGGTGAGCCACTCGAATTAATCGAACACGACGGCACCTTTATGATTTGTTCTCACGGAGAACAATTAATGACCTCTTTTTCGCATGGTTCAGAGGAAACATTAGCAGAGCTTGCCTGCTCACCATTTCGCCCAGTCAATCAGCCTCGCATACTCGTTGGCGGTCTCGGCATGGGCTTCACCCTCGCGGCAGCAACAAAAGCCTTACCCGCCAAGAAAGCTCAATTCATTGTTTCAGAATTGACCGCTGATATCGAAACTTGGAATCGAACTCACCTCGCCTGCCTCAACCCAGGACTACTTGATGATGAGCGCATCACTATAAAGATTCAGCCTGTTCAAAAACTAATCCGACAAGCTAGCGGCGAATACCACGCTATACTGCTAGATGTCGATAATGGACCTTCTGCCTTCCATGGCAAAAAAAATGATTCCATATACTCACTCAATGGATTGCGTGAAATCCAACAAGCCCTCAAAGGTGGTGGCATTTTAGCCGTATGGTCGGCACGCACGGACAAGGCATTCACCAAATTACTCCGCAAAGCTGGCTTTGATGTCAGCGAGAATACCGTCGCGGCAGCGCACAAAGGCAGCAAACGGCGGACCCATACCATATGGTTAGCGCGGAAGAAGTCGTATTAAAACTATCTGCTTCACAGACCACACACGCCCCCCCAATATATCCCTTCTTATTGAGCTTTCATCATGCGCTACTTACTCTCCATTATTACTCTCATCGGCATTCAGAGTGCTTATGCAGATGAACATACTGTCACAGCCGAAGCATTCCATATCGAGACCCCCCTGCAGGCAGTTTTCTTGCCTTCAAAATCCGAGGCCTTGCACATTAGCCCAGAAGAGTGGGGTGACTACACGATTGTCTCACTGGCCAAACACGGTGATAAGGTAAAAAAAGGCGACCTCCTCATCGGCAGCGATACTGGTGATATAGATGAACAAATCGCTACTCTCGCAAAATCAATCACTACGGAAACACTCAATCTTGCCCAAACACAACAACAGCTCGAGCAACTAAAAATTACAACCCCTCGCAGCCTCTCCACATTTGAGCGTCTTGAGCGTGAAGCTAGCGAAAACCTAGCACACTACTTAAAAACGCATCACGCACTTGAGATTGATACGGCTAAACGCAATGTGCTGAGCTCCGAATTTTACCTCTCCTCACAACAAGAGGAGCTCGAGCAACTCCTCAAAATGTACAGCGAAGATGACAAAACCGAGGAAACTGAGGAGATGATACTTAAACGTGCACGTTACTATGTAGATCGTGCTCAGTTTGCTCTTAAGACCTCACGTATAAATGCAGACCACACACTCAACACCGACATCCCCCGCAAGCTCGAGTCCAAGAAGCGTGCCGCAAAAGATGCCCGCATCGCCAACTCCGAAGCAAAACAAAAGCTACCCAGAGAGCTTCAGATCAAACAGCAAACTGCCGAGAAAGCCGCCAAAGATCTGCAGGACAACAAAAACAAACTTACTAGGCTAAAAACAGACAGAACGATGATGTCGATCACATCACCCATCGATGGCATCGTCTATTATGGCGAAATCCAAAATGGAAAGTGGACTACCGAAGCCTCCACAAAAATTCTAAGTATTGGTCACAAACTTAAGGCGCACACCACGCTGATGACCATTATCCCCACAAACACTCCGCTCCAGCTATACTCACTTGCCAGCGAGGAAAAACTAACAGGGTTAAGCAAAGCCGCCTCAGGGTATGCAAGCACGAAGCTCAATCCCTACCAGCGCTTTCCTGTACAGGTAAATGATGTTGCCAGCTACCCCTCCACTAAAAAGCTATATCTTACAACTATCACAGCCACCCTCCCTTCTGGAATGAGTGTAGTTCCGGGCATGAAAGCCGAGGTCAAAATCATCAGCCAAGTGATCGCAGAAGCTATCCAAGTACCCGTTGCTTATCTTCAGGAAACCGTGGATGGTGGTCATAGCGTTCAGGTAAAGCTGGCTGATGGTAAATCATCGACACGTAAAGTAGTGGTAGGAGCCTCCAACAAGAAATCAGCTGTCATCACCCAAGGCCTCGACAAAGGCCAAGTCATCGTAAAGTGACCCCATTAAAAAGCTCATAAGCCTATCAATGCCATGGTCAAAATCATTCTCCTCACTGGCATTCTAGCGACCGCTACCACTTGTGCAGATCAAGCGGCCCATAAGAGCAACGTTGATATTGATCACTCCATCAAAAGAGGCGTCGACTTTTTGGTGTCGCACCAAAACACGAATGGCTCATGGGGAAATGCAACCCTTACCAAAGGGCTAAACATTTACGCTCCAGTTCCCGACGCCCATCAAGCATTTCAGGTGGCGAGCTCCTCACTCGCTCTTCACGGATTACTAGAAACCGGAGATCAGCGTGCGGTCACACTTGCCTCGATCACACGTGGTGAAGCATGGTTATTGAAAACGCTTCCCAATGTACGCAACATAAACCCTCGAGCAACCTACAGTATCTGGGCACACGCATACAGCCTTCGTGCCTTGGCATCACTCTATCGCTGCCATAATGATCCTGCCAAGAGAGAGGAGTATCGTCGCCAGGCCCTCATTCAAATCAAACGCTTAGAACGCCACGAAGACGTCAACAAAGGGTGGGGCTATTATGACTTTGAGCATGTCACCGCAAAACCCTCCGGTAGTATCATGAGCTTCACAACAGCCACGGCATTGCTCGCTATGCATGACGCCGCCACCACTATGACAATTGAACTGCCCTCGGTAGTCGTCAAGCGCGCCGTCCAATCAATTCAACTACAGCGCAATCCAGATTTTTCATATACCTACTCCTTCAGACATAGATGGGCTCCGCGTCGGCCAATCAACAGACCAGCAGGATCCCTCGGACGCTCGCAAGCATGCAATGCTGCTCTGAAAAAATTCGGTGATGCCGAGGTCACCAACGAAGTTATTCGCACGTGGTTACAAAGACTTTTTGACCGTCAGGGTTGGCTTGATCATGGTCGCAAACGACCAATTCCTCACGAAGCACCAGCAGCAGTATCGGGTTACTTTTACTTCTATGGCCACTACTACGCCTCAGAGTGTATTTCTTTCCTGCCTCAAGCAGAACAAGCCAAGTGGAAACAAAAGCTCTCAGCTTTAATCATTTCGAAACAAGAAAAGAACGGCTGCTGGTGGGACTATCCACTCTATAATTACCATTATGCTTATGGTACTGGTTACGCTCTGGCTACGCTGTCACGCTGCAAATAATTGGCAGCATGGACAAAAACTAACGACCTACCTGATAGGAAAAATCAGAATCAAAAAGCATCAAATCGATATGCTTTTTCGTTAATGCCCCCATCGTTTCACATTCTGTGAATCGGTCAGTGCTATGTATACGATTTAGACCATTTCTGAGGCGGATAATATTTTCCATCGGAGCAAGCTCCTCCCTCTCCATCGTCCTCAGCAATGCCTGAAGCCTAGCACGCTCCGCCCGCGCACGACGCGCCATTTGAGTACGCTCCTCCTCAGCGTATTGAGCAATGGTCTGGCGGTTCATCTCTCGAAAGCTCATTCTGGTAACCACCTTATTACTGTCAAAATGATACGCCATGTAAGTCTTAGCCCTGCCGTGATAACTTTGCTGATCGAAGTCAATCGGCCTGACGCGATATTGCACCGCTTCAAAGTCAGGTGTTATTTCTAACACATAGTTGACTGAACGCATATCACCAAGCAGACGGATAAAGCATCGCTCATTAAACTTCACAAACTCTTTCGCCACCCGCACCTTGTTAATTTCAGGTTTAGGCAAATACTGATTGATGAATGTGTCACCGGGGATACCGGCAATATGCTCCTCAATCAGAGTATTGCCACGGGCCAGATAGTTAATCCTATTCGGCGATAAAATGTGTTCAAGCTCCAGGCCATAAATACGAGATGCATCCGCATGCTTCACATAAAAATAATCTGAGTTATCATTATATTGATTCGTAATGCGAATTCTAAATGGCCTAGAGTTTCCGAACTCCCCAAAATCAATGCGGTCAACCGTCAGGTGTTCATGGTGAGTTGAATCTCCCCCAACCTTCAAGTCAGTGTAAATTTTCGTCAACTGAGGCCGTAGCTCCATCATCACCTCATGAGGATACATCACCGTAAGCCAGAGCGTCTCCCGCCCTTTAGGGTCCTCATAAGGGATAGAGCCGGTGAAACGCAACAAATCGTCATAAACCAGCGGAATGCTTGAATATCGTCCAAAGTGATACAGATATTGGCCCAACCAGCCTGTGGCTTCGTAATGAATCTTCTTACGGGAAATCATTGCAGATAGCCTGACAGGCTATGGACTAGACATCAAACCGAATTAAGAAAATCGATCTTTTAAAAGTAAACTGACATTTTCAGCCTAAAATAGGCAGTTCATGCACACAGTAGATTGGCTTGACGCAGACCACACCCGACAACTAGTATCGCACCCATAGCAAGCAACACGGGATGTTCCCTCTCGCTTCATCAACATCAACTATTACTAACGTGGATCTTAAGGAAATTCGTAAAATCGTCGAGCTCATGGACCAACACGAGCTGAGCTACTTCCATCTCAAGGAAGAAGGAGTCGACCTAAAAATGAAAAAAGGCGCTGATATCGTGCAAGTAGCACAAGCTGCCATGCCCGCAGCCGCATCGGCTCCTGTAGCCGCGCCAGCAGCAGGCGGCGAAGCAGCCGCAGCAGCTCCTGCAGGCAACGCCATTACCGCCCCGATGGTTGGCACCTACTACTCAGCCTCCTCACCAGATGCTGCCGCTTTCGTCAAAGTCGGTGATTCCATCAGTGAAGGTCAAACTATCTGCATCATTGAAGCCATGAAGGTCATGAACGAGATCAAGGCGGAAACCTCTGGCACTGTGACTGCCATCGTTGCCAAAGATGGCGAGCCAGTACAATTTGGCGACGCTCTTTTCCAAATCTCCTAAGGCGCCCATGCCCCCCGCTCCAATAGCAGCCTCTTTCCCATCTCTCTATGTTTAAGAAAGTTCTTGTCGCCAACCGTGGTGAAATCGCCCTCCGCATCATTCGCGCATGCCGCGAACTCGGAGTTGCATCAGTAGCCGTCTACTCAGAGGCCGATGTCGACTCCATGCATGTTCAGCTCGCTGACGAAGCTGTATGTATTGGGCCGGGGCCAAGCAAAGACAGCTACCTGAAGCCAGACCGGATCATTGCTGCTGCTGAAATCACAGGGGCTGATGCCATTCACCCTGGATACGGATTCCTCTCAGAAAACGCACGCTTTGTTGAAATTTGCGAAAGCTGCCAGATCAAATTCATCGGACCCTCCGCGGACGTAATTCGCAAAATGGGTGACAAAAATACAGCTCGCGCTACCGCCGTCGGTAACGGCGTGCCTGTGACCCCCGGCTCAGATGGAATGCTTGATTCTGCAGAGCACGGACTGCAGCTAGCCAAGGATATTGGCTTCCCAGTAATGATCAAAGCAACCGCAGGCGGCGGTGGCCGTGGCATGCGCCCCTGTTTTGAAGAGGCTGAGTTCATCGAGATGTATAATCAAGCCAGCCAAGAAGCGATCGCCTGCTTCGGCAACGGAGATTGTTACTTGGAAAAGCTCGTTCTCAAGCCGCATCACATCGAAATTCAAGTTATCGGTGACACCCATGGCAACTTCGTTCAACTTGGTGAGCGTGACTGCTCCATGCAGCGCCGCAACCAGAAAATCATTGAGGAATGTCCCTCACCACTCATCTCTGAGGAACTTCGCCAGCAAATGGCTGAAGCATCAGTAAAGCTCATCACTGCCATCGGCTACGAAAATGCCGGAACCATCGAATACCTCGTCGACGAAAAAGCCGAGAACTTCTACTTCATGGAAATGAACACTCGGATTCAGGTAGAGCACCCAGTCACCGAGGAGGTAATGGGATGCGAGCTCATCAAAGAGCAAATTCGTGTTGCGGCTAATGAGCCCCTCTCGCACCACGTGCTTAATACCAACCCGCGCGGTCACTCGATCGAATGCCGCATCAATGCCGAAGATCCATACAACAACTTCGCGCCAAGCCCCGGCACCATCACGCTGTGGTATACTCCAGGTGGCAAAGGTGTCCGAATTGATACCCACGTCTACTCTGGCTACAGCGTACCGCCGCATTACGACTCAATGATTGCCAAGCTCATTGTCACCGCATCGACTCGTAATATCGCGATCCAGCGCATGAAACGTGCGCTCTCAGAATTTAAAATCGAGGGCATCAAGACTACGATTCCGTTCCAACAAGAAATCATGAACCACCCCGATTTCGTCAATGGCCACTACGGCATTGAGTGGGTTGGTGATTATATTAAGGAAACGCAATCTTAAGACGAAGCTCCGTCCTTACAGACTCAGCATGAATTGGCTAGGACCATACTCCTAGATCCAGAAGTTGACGCTCTGCCTGCGGCTCCCAGCCGCGGTTTGCGATCGGCGATGCCGGCGAAGGATGTAGAATTTTGCCGACTTTAAACTGCTTATCAGGAAAGTATTCCTTCGCTGTTTCGATCAATTTTTTCTCCGCATAGGCACCAACACCTATCAGCCACTCTGGCTCTAGGGCTCCGATCGCTGCTGCAAGATGCGCCCGACAGGCTTTTTCCACTGGCACCATCTCTGCAGCTGGCAGTTTATCGGGCGTAATA
Source organism: Akkermansiaceae bacterium (assembly GCA_029252325.1). Lineage (GTDB taxonomy): Bacteria > Verrucomicrobiota > Verrucomicrobiia > Verrucomicrobiales > Akkermansiaceae > Oceaniferula. The sequence goes on along the minus strand of JAQXBQ010000084.1, from coordinate 15,447 downwards.
TTCTTGCCCGTCTCACCCATCCAAACCAATGGACAATAATTAGCAACAAAGTGGTCTTGGAAAAAATCAGTAGCATTGGGGAACTTATCGGCAAACAAACCCCACAGGCGTCGTCCACTGACTTCCGACCTACTACACTCAAAGCCCTCCACAGGACGCTTAGGGTGCTCGTTTTCAGGCTTATCCACAGGGCCTGATATGCCCATCCAATCGCGCACCGAGGGAATCTCCCCAAATGGAACACCCGTTTGTGCCATACCCCATGGCCCCGGATTCATTCCCAGCATGATGACCTTTTTATGACCTTCGCCATATCTTGTTAAATACTCGCAGTGCCGATCCCAAGCATACTCGGTGGGCAAATAGACATGACTAACTGGGTCCTCGAAACTCAAAGGCTTCAAAGCATGTATCAGCTCTGAAGCTGCATCAACCAACCATTCACTGCTGGTTTTATTGCCAGTCATATTACTAGTTTGGTTACTAGTCTGGTTACGCTCTTCAGAGGCATTGGCACCGGAATTAGGCATGCCCCGATCACAACACTGAATCTCTGAAATTTCAAACTTCAAACTTCAAGTTCATGCACTATAGTGCCGCCCACTTGATGCCTTTTAACATTACCATTCCTGAAATTCCAATAAGCGCGGATTCGATTTTCATCTACGGCTACTTCCTTTGTGTAGCCATGCTAGCGATGGTTTTCCCCCTTAGCCGATATGCTCGTCATAAAAAGCCGAGTATCAACACACATCGTAAAGGCCTCGTCAGCACCAACGCCCTCAACATCTTCGACCTGCTTGGTCTCGCCATCTTCTTCTGCATCTACGCCGTATTTTTATTAGACTACTTGACCCCAGCAGAGGTCGATGAAAAAGGAAATCCCGTACAAGTTCATATCACGCCCATCATCCTTGCTGTAGGCATCATCGTGCAACTAGTTCCCCCAATGCTTGTTGCCGTCATGATCAGGGCGAGAGGCGTCCGCATCAGAGATTTTTTAGGTTTAGATTGGAAACATGCTCGCTACCTCTGGGTGATCACCCCAGGTGGTGTCATTCTGGCATACATGTTTCTCTTTTTCATTGAATACCATGGCTACAGCGGCTGGTTGGAAGAACAATTCGGCAGCGACGCTAAATTGCAAGAGACAGTCAAAACCTACCAGGAAGCCAATGCCATTGCCGTGCGTATCATGATCGCAATCAGCGCCATCCTCATTGCTCCCGTTGCAGAGGAAATTGTGTTCCGAGGATACATCTACACCACCACCAAACGCTTTTCAGGTCGACTCTTCGCCACACTCCTATCCTCCCTGCTTTTTGGCATCGTACACTTTAATATCACCGCACTCATCCCTCTCATCTTTTTAGCTATCGTACTTGCACTTGCTTACGAGCTAAGCGGATCTTTGTGGGCGCCTATTTCGATCCACGCTCTTTTTAATGCTAGCCAGATTCTTTTCCAAGAGGTGAAATTTCACTAGCTTTCTTACACACCCCGCCGTCATTGTCCTCGTGATAAAAACCCGCTACTCATATTTGATCACTTGCTTGCTCGCACTCAGTTTATGCGGCTGCAGCAAGCGTGACGCCAGCGATGATCAAGCTCAAACCGATGAGCCCGATCTATCATCTGTGCAGACTGAAAGCAGCGACAACTCGCACCCAGAGCTTCACGCCAGCCTGGCAAAACAGCCCGGACAAAATGCCCTCTCCCAACGATGCCAGGAATGCCACAAAGACATTCATCACCACTGGCAGGCATCACATCACGGCCAAGCCAACCGACTGCTCGATCTCACACTCGATAGCGAACCCTTCGCCGGCAAGAAATTCCATGGTGTCGAAAAATGGAAATTCACCAAAAAAGAAGAAAAACTCAGCGTCAACGCGAACGATAAAGAGCATAGCGTCGGCATGGCTATCGGAGTTGATCCCCTCATTCAATATCTCGTCGCAGCCAGTGGTGGTCGCTGGCAAACCCCGAGTGCCGCCTGGGATCCTCACCAAGAAGAATGGTTCGATGTTTTCGGCGGTGATCAGCGTAGTGAAGCAGACTGGGGGCACTGGACCGGGCGTGGCATGACATGGAACACCCAATGTGCCTGGTGTCACATGACCGACTACCGCAAAAACTACGACCTCAAAACCGATTCCTACAATAGCCACTGGAAGGAAATGGGAGTCGGCTGCACCCAGTGCCATGGCAATATCGCGGAAAACGCTGATGAAAAATCCGGCTGCCTAATCGATATCCCTGCTCATCAGGAGATGAAAAAAAACCACCCTGACAGGGTCTTTGAAAACTGCGCCACCTGTCACAGCCGCCGTGCCGCATTCGATGACAACTTCCATGTAGGTGATCAATTTGGTGACCACTTTCAACTCCAGCTTCCAGTTCAGCCAAACTTGTTCTATGCAGATGGACAAATCCTCGACGAAGACTACGTCTGGACGTCGCTGCGCACCAGTAATATGGGCCACAAAGGGGTGCGTTGCTCTGACTGCCATGACCCACATAGCAACCAGCTTAAGCTGCCACTCACTAACAACGCCCTGTGTATGTCCTGCCACTCAGGTGGCTCGAACGGGCGCATCAGTGGCGCCATCATCATCGATCCAGTTTCCCACACCAAGCACTTTGGTGTCGGTAAACACAACGATGTTGGCTCCGGTCATTCCTGTGTCGACTGCCACATGTCACAAACCACCTACATGGGACGTGACCACCGACGGGATCACGGCTTCCACGTGCCAGACCCGCAGCTAACCAAGGAGCTCAATATCCCCAACGCTTGCAACAAATGCCACGAAGACAAAGACACCGACTGGGCTATCAAATGGACCAATACCTGGTATGGGGATAAACTCCACACCCCAGAACGCCAACGGCAACGGGCTCGCACCCGAGCCATTAGCAACGTTTACAATGGTAACCCCAATAGCCTCGATGCCATGCTCACCGCATACAAGCAAGAGCCCAACCCCTACTGGCAGGCATCTCTCATTCAGATCATGCAAGGCTTTGCAACTGACCCTCGGGTTCAAAAACTGGCACGCCAGGCAGTTCGCAGTGAGGATTCGCTCGTCCGCGCCTCCGCTTGCCAAGTCCTTGAGTTCAGCCCGGGCAACGGCCCATGGCTAGAGCCCATGCTTCAGGACTCAGTTAAGGAAGTTAGATTGGCTGCATCTTGGGCTTGGCGAACTCGCCTGTCTGAGCGATCAGAAGCCCTCAAAGAGCTCAGGGAAACCATCGCATTCACAGCAGACCAACCCACAGGTGCCATGCGCATGATGCAGCTTGAGTTAGATGCTGGCAAACTAGTTGAAGCTGAGCAATGGATCAAAAAAGCACTCGCCCTCGACCAAACTTCTGCTGCTACCCGCGAGTATTACGCCATCTTACTCAGCCAAATGGGCAAACCAGCAGACGCCCTCACCCAGCTTAAAGCTGCTGCCAAGCTTGACCCCGAAAATCCCCATTACCTCTACCTACAGGCACTGACCTACGCCGAACTAGGACAAACAGAAAAAACCGAAGTAATGCTTCGCAAAGTCATATCTATGGCTCCTGGCCATCATCGCGCCCACAAAAATCTAGGGCTACTGCTTGCTAGCCAAAACAAACTCAATGAATCTATTCAATCACTTCACAGAGCAGAGCAACTCGACACGAGTGATCCATCCATACCCTACGCCCGTGCTACTGTGCATCTGCGCATGGGCCAGAAAATGGAAGCCTTTGAGGCATGCCGCAACTGCCTAGGCATAGACCGAAACTACCAGCAAGCCCTCCAGCTACTTCGCCAAATTGGCAATCCAAACAGCCCATAAATCCCCACAACACGCCACATCACGCCACATCAAAAATGATGTCACCTACTAGTCAAAACCATTAAGGTTTCGACTTGGTTCAACCTATCTTAATCTTCATCAACACTCTAAATTATGTCATCCACTATCACTTTAAAATCAGACGTCATCCTTGGCGTAGTTCCTACTCATATTAAGTTCGTCGGTGGACTTGTTCCCGACGATGATGGCAATCTTCCCAGAGGCGATGATGGCAAGCTCATTGTGGTGAGTGAAATGGCCCACCTCTGTCAGGCATCACCCGTCAAGATCGGTGCCGTGCAGATTTCCACCTTCCCGGGTGTCGTCGCCTCAGACACCGATGATATGATCTCAGGCCTACGTGAGCTAGACCTTGAAATTCATATTATCATGATGGTCGGTGGAGCTAATCCGATGAACCCTGCTGACGAAGACAAGATCGTTGAGCTCTTGGGAGATGGCATTAATACCGCCAAAAAATATGGCATCGCCAACGTGGCCTCGACATCCTTTGAAGAGTGGATGAGTGGTTCACCGGCCAAAGAAGATGCCGATTACGATGCCGCTGTCGAGCAGCTCGCCAAAGTTCACGCACGCGTTTATCAGGATTACGAAATTGCGGACAGCTGTATTGAGCACTGGCACCTTGAATTTCTCCGCGGTATTGAGTTTTCGACATTTACCAATATCCCCAAGGCATGGAAGGTCATCGAGCGGACTAACCAGATCATAGGCAACAAGTTCTTCCGACTCATGGTTGACGCCGCTCACTGTGGTGACTCCGACTTGAGCATTCCGGAAAATGAGGCCGCTATCGCTGAAATGGCAGCCGCCGGTGAGATGGGTCTATTCCATGCATCCGCAAAGACCACCCGTGGATGCCTCTCCACCGATGACGGCTGGATTGGTGCTCTCCTCACAGCTGCCGCCAAAACTGGTCAGCTCAAACATGCCTTTGTTGAGCTCTTCCACCATGATGACATTGCTTTGGAGACCCTCAGGGAAGCAGTCAAGGGGCACGGTGTTGATACTACTGACGGCCGCAGCTACAACGAAGTCGTCATTGACGGCCTTGTCGATGTTGCACGCCGACTGAACAATCTCAAAGCGAGAGGTCTTCTCTAAATCCAGGTCTAAAGACCTCGCTAGCTCAGGCCTGACTTTTGCTAGCTGTCGCAAAAGTATTGTTTTATGGCGTAAAAATCTGATATACCTCTGAGGCTAAGCACGTAATGTAGGTGTGCAGATGTCTCGTCTATTCTCAGTTAAAAACAGGCAATCCATGCTCATGCTCAGCATAGCTTGCCAGCTGCTGAGCCTGCCCTGTATTGCCGCCGCCGAGCTTGCCCCCATCCCACTGGGAGATAGGCAAATGGAGATTCATGCCGAGGGCCTTCGTTTTTCTCTTTTGGATCAGCAGGGCAGCACACTCGCCCCGGCGCACCACGTGGCAGGAGCCTCCCTGAACGGCTCTGCACTGAGTGTAATCAGCACAATCGATCAACACTCCTTTCAGCTCGTCTCCAAAAAAGGAGAACGGGCCAAGCTCATTATCAAACACGACATGGGTTGCACAGCGGTCACCATCAGCCCCGACCAACCTGCCACGCCAAACAAGCCCCATAAAATAGCCCTCCAGCTCGGCGGCATGCCCGTCGCCTATGGTCTCGGTGATACCGGAGGCTGGAACCAGACCCTCAACCTCGTCAATGATGAGGAAACCACCTACTCATTGAAGCACGATGGCGGCAAATACCGCTGGCTGAGTTCCTTTGTCATCTTCCCACGGAACAACTTCGCCAGCGTCACCTTTGACGGCCTCAACCGCTCTATCACCCTGAGCAAAAGCCGCTTCAAAACCACCGTCACTGGCGCCGGCGCTGCCACCTTCTACTACTTCACTGGCAGCATGAAAGACATCTACGCCAGCTACCAGAAGCTACTTGTTCAAAAAGGCTACCCTCTCATCAAGCCCAAGTCCCGCCTGTTCGAGCTCGGCTGGGAATCATGGGCAGCCCTCGGTTGGCAGACAAATGCCAAGACCATGCTGGACTCCATTACCAAATTTCAAGAAAGAGGTTTTCCGATCCGTTGGGCGGTCAGTGGCTCCGGCTTCTGGGAGGATAGGGGCACGACGACGAGCTTTGGCAAATGGGGAAAGAAGTTTCCAGGGGCCATGGACTTCAAGGAGCAGCTCCACCAGCGTGACGTCAAGTGGATGATCGGTCTGCGTACGAACTTCGTGCCTCCCGGCGGGCCCTACAAACCCGTTACCAAAGAACGCGACCAAAACATGGTGGTCGACACCTTCAGCGGAAACCCCCTTTCCCAGGCAGCACTCGACCGAAATTACTTTCTCAAAAAACCTGACGGCCAGCTCTGGAAAAGACATTCCAACTGTTTCCCCATCGTCCCTTGCTACCTGATTGATGGCAATAACGCCAAAGCCTCCAAGTGGTACGCAGAGCTTTATCAGCAATGGCAAGTCGACGGCATCAAGGAGGACACCATGATGGGCCTCGGCTCTACCCATACCGATGTTTTTAATCATCCTATTGCCAACATCGCCGATGATGGCGCTCTTGTGATGGCACGCTGCGGCAGCTTCACCTCACCGGGCACCCTGCTGCGCATCAACGATACCCACGTCAATGAGCTCAGCCGCCGCATTCCTATCAACTACCTCCAGAACGCAGCCTGCGGTGCCCCCAATGCCTACTCGGACACGGTCGGCTTCAAGAAAATGAAGAACTACTCAGAGCTTGTCGTGCGCCACGCCTGGCTACTCTCACTCACCGCCGGGTTGGCTGTTGGTGAGTCCTCATCCCACTGGACTGAGAAACAACAAACCATCTTCAAAAAACCCTTCGACTTCCACTACCGTATTGTTCCAACCCTCTACGACGCCGCCATGAAGTCCTACCTCAGCGGCTACCCGCATACCATGACGCCACTCGGCATCGCCTACCCCGGTGACGCGCGAGCCACGGCAGCCCCCAACTTCCAGTGGATGATCGGGGACTCTCTGCTCTGCGCGCCACTGCTCAAAAACCACAGTTCTGGTAAAATGAATCTCTACCTCCCCGAGGGCATCTGGTTTGACTACGATACAGGTGACAAACATACCGGCCCCAAGCTCCTGAAAGACTTCCCTATGCCCGTGACCAAGACCCCCTGCTTCATCGGCGGCAAAGGCATCCTTGTAACCCGTGCATCTGATAGCAGCTCTCTAACAGTCCATCTCTATCCTGCTGGGAAAAACCCGAAAAGCCACACTGTCCACCACCCTGATGGCACCTCGACCAGCAAAATCGTATGGGTAGAAAACAGCAACAACACCCAAGTTACTGACACCACCACAGGTAAGACGATCACAAGTCATATTGATGAGAATACAGCCGCTCTGTCTTTCAGCATTTTGCCTGAGCATCACTACCTAGTACAATAACAACGCATTATCACGCCATGAATCTTCACTCACTTAGCTCACTTAGCTCCTTAGTATTATACCTATCCATCATCTCCACAGGACTAGCTTTTGCTCAGCAAAGCACTGACCGCGGAACCGCTAGTGTGGAATTTGACACAGTCAAGGGAGAGGCGCAGATGACCTCGACCACTGGCAGCCGCAAAATCAGCGGTGTCTATCCTCACCTCACCACCTATTCCCAGAGCCGTAAGGATGGCAAGTTCTTCAAGGCCGGACACGAGGAGTGCGGCATCGGGGCAGTGATTCCATGGGCCGGCAAGCTGTGGATGGTGACCTATGCCCCGCACATGCCCAGAGGCTCTGATCACAAGCTCTACTCGATCGACAAGGACATGAATATGACGATCCATGCCGAAAGTGTCGGCGGCACTCCCGCGGCGCGAATGATTCACCCAGAATCCGGTCAGCTCTTTATCGCCCACCACGCCATCGACAAGGCAGGCAAGATACGCACCATCGATCCCAGGAAAATGCCCGCCCGTGTCACCGCCATCATGCGTCACCTGACTGACCCGGAAAACTACATCTACCTCTACGACATGGAGAACATGTTCTACGAAGTCAACGTGCACACTCTTGAGTTTAAGAAGCTCTTCGAAGACCCCATCCCGGGTTATCACGGCAAGGGTGGTTTCACCTCACAAGGCAAGGTGGTGGTCAGCAACAACGGCGAGACCAGTGGTCATTTAGACCGCTCCAAGCACTGGCAGGTTTCCCAAGATTTGCAGAACAAGGGGCCTGAGGACCGGGGCTGTCTCGCCACTTTTGATGGCAAGACCTGGGAAATTATCGAGCGCCGCCAATACACCGAGGTCACCGGCCCCGAGGGTGTCGCGCCCACAGCCGCTGGCAAGGATGATCCCATCTGGGCGATTGGCTGGGACAAACGCTCGCTGCGCCTGCAGATCATGGAGAGTGGAAAGTTCACCACCTTCCTGCTGCCCAAAGGCTGCCTCAACAACGATGCCAAGCACGGCTGGTTCACCGAGTGGCCACGCATCCGTGACATCGGAGTAAAGGATCTACTTATGGACATGCACGGTATGTTCTTCAAGTTCCCAAAAAATTTCACCTCCAGCCAATGCGCGGGTATTGAGCCAATCGCCAGCCACATCCGCTACGTTCCTGATTTCTGCCAATGGAACGGCCAGCTCGTGCTCGCTACCGATGAGGCAAGCATTCAGGGCAATCCGTTGACTGGCCAGCCCCAGTCTAATCTGTGGTTTGGCCAAATCGACGACTTAAAAAATTGGGGGCCGCGCAATGCCGCCGGCTCGATTTACATGAAGGACCCAGTGGCGGCAGGCGTTCCGTCCGACCCTTTTCTGATTCATGGTTTTCCACGGCGTGTCGTGCACCTTGCCTCGGATAAACCCGTCACTTACACCTTGCAAATTGACCGGCAGGGCAATGGCAGCTTTGAGGACTATCAACGCATCGAGGTCAATAACTACGCCCACCACATCTTCCCCGAAGATTTGAAAGCCCAGTGGATCCGCGTGCAGACCGATCAGGATTGCAAGGCCACCGTGTCCTTCCACTTCAGCGACGACACCTACCGGGATGCATCCGAGGGGGCCGAGCTGTTTAAGGCGGTCGCCGAAGTCGGCGACAAAAATCCACATAGTGCTTTGCTCTACCCCGCCAAACGGAATCGCCACCTACGCGTGCTCAATGGCGAGCAAGCTTATGACTTCACCAAGTTTGGTTTTGAATTCGAGCCCACCAAGCCGGCCGCGGAACTGGAGAAAAAACTGACCGTCCATCCGGAGTTTTCCGTGGATGAGGCTTCGGTGATTCTCGTCAGTAAGGAAAGCCGAGCGATTGTTGGAAAGCCAGGGAATCATACCCGGTTGCGTTTGCCCAAGGGTTCTGCGGCATTTGATAAGCCGTTTAGCTTCGGTCACCCGCGCATGCACCGCGAGGTCGAGTCCGAGCGCATGATGGCCAACATTCACGGTACTTTTTACGAGGTCCCCTTCTGGATCGTCGGCGCGCCCGCACTCTACACCAAGATGCGCCCTGTCTGCACCCATAACCGACAGATCAGTGACTTCACCACCTGGAATGGCTTACTGGTTCTCGCAGGCCTCAAAGCCGACGCGCAAGAATCCACCCATGTTTACAAGTCAGACGACGGCAAGACCTCACTCTGGTTCGGCGGTATTGATGACCTCTGGGCCTTTGGCAAACCCGTCGGTGTAGGGGGCCCTTGGAAAGATACCCAAGTCAACGCCGGTGTGCCATCCGACCCCTACCTGATGACTGGCTACGATCAAAAAATTCTCGAGCTCACCGCTGAGCAGGACTGCACAATCACCGTGGAAGTCGACATCGACCACTGGACCGGCTTCCACCCTTATCAACAGTTTCAACTCAAGGCCGGCGAAACCTTGACCCACGTTTTCCCCGAAGGCTTCGCCGCCCACTGGCTGCGAGTCACTTCCGACAAAGACACCAAAGTGACCGCTTGGTTGGTATATAAATAGTCAGCTGCACTGACAGGATAGATGAATATCAACAGAGCTCCAAAAATTTATCTGGATGTAGCCTCTCATGCACGCATAACATAATTAACTTTTTATTTCATGCCCACCACCGACTGGATCGTCCTCATCTTCTACCTGCTAGGCACCGCCTTCCTCGGTGTCTTCCTTGGCAAGCTGGTTAAGAACGCCTCGGACATGTTCAGCGCCGGCGGCACCTCACCGTGGTGGACCAGCGGGCTCAGCGCCTTCATGACCATGTTCTCGGCGAACACCTTTGTAGTCTGGGGCAGCATCGCTTTCGATGTCGGCATGGTCGCCGTGATGATCAACCTGATGTATGGGGTCGCTGCCTTACTCGCCGGTTACTTTGTCGCCAGCCGCTGGAAGGCCATGGGAGTAGAAACTCCCGCCGAATACATCCGCATCCGCTTCGGCACCGGAGCGCTTCATTTCTACACCTGGTCGATGATGGTGCTGCGTGTCATTGGCACAGCGGCAGCCCTCTACGCGCTTGCCAAAATACTGGTTGCGCTAATGCCGCTCGGCGAGGGCAACCCACTGCGTGACCCAGAAACAGGCAACCTGTCCTTACGCTACGCCATTCTTATCTTCGGCTCCATCGTCGTACTCTACACCATGATCGGTGGCCTATGGGCCGTATTGATGACCGACGTGCTCCAGTTCATCATCCTCAACCTTGCCGTGCTTTTTGTGGTGCCACTCGCCCTGCATCAGGTCGGTGGTATCAGTGGTTTTATCGAGCAAGCTCCCGAAGGATTCTTTGATCTGGTCAAAGAAGAGAAATACACCGTCTTCTTCCTCGCCGGTTGGGCGGCGATTCACTTTTTCATGATCGGAGCGGAGTGGGCCTTTGTGCAGCGCTACCTCTGTGTGCCTACCCAGAAAGACGCGCGCAAGAGCACCTACCTGTTTGGCGCGCTCTACCTGTTTAGCCCCCTGCTTTGGCTACTTCCCCCGATGATCTACCGCATCACCAACCCGGGTGCCGATGCCGAGCAAGCCTACATCCTCGCCTGCAAGTCCGTACTTCCCGTCGGCATGGTCGGCCTGATGCTTGCTGCAATGTTCTCAGCCACGGCGAGTATGGTCAGCTCACAGCTCAATGTATTCTCCGGGGTTCTCACCAACGACATCTACCGCCCTCTGGCAAAGGCCACCAACCCGAAGTCCCTGCTCAAGGCCGGCCGCTTCTTCACCATCTTGCTAGGGGCCTTGCTGGTGGTCATCGCCTTGGAGATTGAAAAATGGGGCCAGGTCAAGGACCTCATCATCAGCATTACCGAGCTCATGGTCGTTCCCCTGCTCGCACCCGCCCTGTGGGGAATCTTCAGCCGTAAAATCGGTGGACGTGCCGTCTGGATCACCGGCCTCAGTGGTTTTGGCCTTGGCCTGCTGGTTCGCTTCGGCTTTGGCGCAGATGGTTTCCTCAGCCACTTAGAAGCACTCAATAGCTGGGTGGTCACCAACGGCAACTTCCTCAAAACCTTGCTTGGTGTCATCTACCCCGTTGCCATCCTCACCCTGCTTGAGATCACCAGTAAAGGTGAACACCACGGCTGGAAAAAGCTCCAAGCGCTCGAAGCAAAGGTCAAAGAAGACGTCGAACAAGCCCCGACAGAATCCAACCCGATTGCCGCCAAGGTCGTTGCCGTCTGCCTCGCGATATGTGGAGCTATGATGTTTTGCCTGATCCTCGCCAATGATAGCTCACATGGTATTCTAACCGCCTTCGGTGCCATTCTCTGCCTGATCTCCGGCACCATCTTTTACTTTACCCGGGGCAGGGCTTAAAAAGCTCACCCTTTAGTGCAAAAAAAACTCAGATTACAACGTAACCCTATGATGTTAAAAATCCGTTCAGCAGCACTCCTACTTCTCCTTGCCTTCAGCTCAGCTTCTACCTCAGTATTTGCCCATGAAGAGCACAAAGGCATGCATCAATGGGAGATCCCCAGCAAGGATCCCGACCGCATCATCCTTACCTTCCTCGGAGACCCTGCCACCAGTCGAGCGGTCACCTGGCGCACGGACAACACCGTTCCCCAAGCTGTCGCCCAAATAGCTATTGCTGGAGTAAACTCTGAATTTGCCGAACAAGCGCTCACTGTGAAAGCACAAATGGAGCCCTTCGATATGGGCGTGGATACAAAAAATGCTCCACTTACCGTGCATTACCACAGTGTTAATTTTGAAAACCTCCAGCCTGACACCCTCTATGCCTATCGTGTCGGTTCCGGTAAGAATGATTTTTCCGAGTGGCTACACTTCCGCACTGCCAAAGCTGCATACAGCAAGACCCAGTTCGTCTACTTTGGCGATGCCCAGAACAACATTCTCTCGCATTGGTCACGCCTGATTCGTATGGCTTACCAAACGGCTCCGGAAGCCGCCTTTGCCATCCACGCCGGTGACCTCGTTGATCAGGCCCACCGCGATCAAGAATGGGCGGAGTGGTTCAAGGCAGGAGGCTTCATCCACCGCCAATGGACCTCTATCCCAGCAGCGGGCAATCACGAATACAAACGCTTGGGAGGAGAGCGCAAACTTGCCATCCAATGGCGCCCTCAATTCACCCTTCCAGTCGAAAACGACTTACCCAAGGAACTCCACGAGACTGCCTACACAGTCGACTACCAAGACATCCGTATCATCGTACTCGACTCGAACTGGAAGCTCGGCGAGCAATGCGATTACCTCGAACGCCAGCTCAAAAACTGCACTGCAAAATGGAAAATCGTCACCTGCCACCACTCCATTTTCTCCCCTGTAGCGAAGCGAGACTTCAAGTATGGTCGCGAACACTTAAGACCCCTGCTCGAAAAATACGGTGTCGACCTGGTGCTCAACGGACACGACCACAGCTACGCCCGCGGGCACGTGCGCCACATTGATGCCGATACAGGAGAGGAAGGCGATCTCGGGGCGGTTTACGTCACCTCTGTCAGTGGGCCCAAGCAATATGCTGCCGACCCCAAGGAGATGGCACGTTACGCTAAAGACGGCTATCAGCCCGACAAGCGCACCAACTTGGTTCAACTTTTTCAGGTTATCACGGTAGAGAACAACAGCCTCAATTATGTGGCCTACGATGTTCTTGGACAAGAGCACGATCAGTTTGCCATCACTAAAGACTTCAAGACTAACAAACGGACGTGGTTACGTAACAAGTAACCCGTCCATTGCCTCACTAAAAAAATAATGATCATCGAACCTGCGGCAGAAAACCGCCCTCTCAAAACCGAATCCCTTGATGCAGACTTCGTTATCATAGGTGGTGGCCTCGCAGGAACCTGTGCTGCCATTGCTGCCGCTCGTCAGGGGCTCAACACCGTGCTCGTGCAAGACCGGCCCGTGCTCGGTGGCAATGCGTCGAGTGAAGTGCGCCTCTGGGTGCTGGGTGCCACCTCCCATATGGGCAACAACAACCGCTGGGCTCGTGAAGGTGGTATCATGAACGAGATCCTTGAGGAGAACCTTTATCGTAACCGCCAAGGCAACGCGATCATCTTCGACACCATTCTGTTGGAAAAATGCAAGGCCGAGCAGAATCTCACCCTTTTGCTCAATACCGCCGTTTTTGATTTGGAAAAATCAGCACCGGATACCATCTCCGTGGTCCACGCCTTTTGCGCGCAGAACTCGACCCGCTACCACCTGAGCGCGCCCCGCTTCTGCGATGCCTCGGGGGACGGCATTGTCGGCTTCATGGCAGGTGCCGCCTTTCGTATGGGTGCTGAGTCCAAGGAGGAATTCGGCGAAGGCTTCGCTCCCGATCAATCTTACGGCGAGCTGCTCGGGCATTCGCTCTATTTCTACACCAAGGACACTGGAGAACCCATCAGCTACACAGCACCTGACTGGGCGCTCAAGGACATCACCAAAATCCCGCGCTACCGCCAATTCAACACCAACATGCAGGGATGTAACTTCTGGTGGATCGAGTACGGCGGCCGGCTCGACACCGTTCATCAGACCGAGGAGATCAAATGGGAACTCTGGAAGGTCGTCTACGGTGTCTGGGATCACATCAAAAACTCGGGGGAGTTCCCTGAAGCTGAAACAATGACACTTGAATGGGTCGGCCACATACCCGGCAAGCGCGAGAGCCGTCGCTTCGAGGGCGACTACATGATCAGGCAGCAGGACGTCATTGACCAAACCCATTTTGAAGACACTGTTGCCCACGGTGGCTGGGCGATTGACCTGCACCCTGCCGATGGGGTTTACTCAGAAAAACCCGGCTGCACCCAGTGGCACTCGAAGGGCACCTACGGCATCCCGTACCGCTGTTACTACAGCCAAAACATCACCAACCTCTTCCTCGCCGGGCGCATCATCAGTGCCACCCACGTCGCCTTCGGCTCCACCCGCGTTATGGCAACTTGTGGCTCCGGCGGCCAAGCCATCGGAACCGCAGCCGCCCTATGTCAAAAACACGGCTGCGATCCACGCGAGCTCAGTAGCGGTGAAAGACTAACAGAATTGCAAAGCGCATTACACCGCCAAGGCCAATTCCTGCCGCACACGCCTGATCGTGATAGCGAAGACCTCGCCAAAACCGCCAAGATCACGGCAAGCTCGACACTTTCCCTGAGCCAACTTGCACCCTGTGAGGATTGGCGCTCCTTAGGTGTTTCCGCCGCCATGCTCCTACCCTTGCAAGCAGGGCCTTGCCCGCAATTCACCCTGGAAGTGCAAGCCGAACAAGCCACCACCCTGGAAGTCTCCCTGGTGCGCTCCCAAAAAGACGGTAACTTCACCCCGGATCATACCATCACCAGCAGTCACTACGACCTCTCCGCAGGGCAACGTGAACTCAGCATCACACTCGATAGCGAGCTCGACCGCACCGGCTATTACTTTCTCACCTTTTCCGAAAACCCGGATGTCTCATTGCGCCTTAGTGAAGAACGCTGCACAGGCGTGCTTGCTACCTTTGCCAGCTTTAACAAGGCCGTGGCCACCACCAACAAGCAATCTCCTCCGGAAAACATCGGTGTTGAGCCCTTCGAGTTCTGGCTACCCGAGCGCCGCCCCAAAGGCAAAAATCTAGCTCTGCAGATCGAGCCTCCACTTATATGCTTCAGCTCGAAAAACATCAGCCACGGCCCCGCCCGCCCTACCAACCAGCCTAACGCCTGGATCTCAGACCCACAAGATCAACAGCCCAGCCTCAGCCTCACTTGGAAACAAGCTGTCACCATCTCCCGTATCACCCTTGAGCTCGACCCTGACTGGGATCACCCGATGGAATCCGTGCTCATGACCCACCCAGAGGAAGTCTCTCCCTTCATGGTCAAGGACCTAGACCTCTGCGACGCTTCAGGTGCCACCCTCGCTGCAATCCGCGGCAATCACAGCGCCTATCTCAGCATCGAGCTTCCCGAGCCCGTCACCACCACTTCTCTCAATTTGAAAGTCCTCACGACACAGGGTGGACCGGCATCCTTATTCCGCATGCGCGTGCATTAGACCTGTTGCCAAAAAGCCCGCCTAACAAGCTCACCTGGCACGCACCCATCTGCGGTACTTAAGCGGTGTTTTCCCAGTCTCTTTTTTGAAGGCCCGGATCATATACTCGTGAGATGCGTATCCCGCCCGCGCAGCTACA
>JAQXBQ010000081.1 GCA_029252325.1 Akkermansiaceae bacterium | reverse complement strand
AGCCCGTCACCACCACTTCTCTCAATTTGAAAGTCCTCACGACACAGGGTGGACCGGCATCCTTATTCCGCATGCGCGTACATTAAATGCAATAGTGATATAAACCACAGAAAACTCATTATCCGGTTTTCTTTATCAGCTAATACGTTAGGCTAACGGCATGTTCAAACCTAATGCCCTTAGCCTCAAACAAAACGTACTGGCACTCATCATCGGAACATTCAGCTTCCTGACTGCCTTTGCTGAAAACGAGCCCCCGGCCAAGCTAATACAGCACGCGGAGAGCATCATTCAATTGGCTGAGGCTCAGAGAAAGGAACTGAAACAGCAACTCGCTCAGCTCGAACAAGATGCGAAGCAGGAAGCTCCGGAGCAAGCCGTTTCGCCAGTTCAATGGCAGAAAGCACAGACGGATCTTCGCCTCATTGAGGGCTATATCCAGCTGCAAAAAACCCAACTGATACCGGCTCTGCAAAAGAATCATTTCACCGTGGCTTTAAACAACGCGGCCAGTCTCACACGCTACCAGGGCCATTCGAGCGCCCTGCCCCAGCCAATCATGGATGCGCATATGAAGTTCGTGAAGGAGATTTCAGCTCATGCGCAGGCTCAGCTTGAACAAACCAAAAAAGAAGTTGCTGCCTTTGAAGACAAAATCAGCAAGCTATTGTTAACCGCACGTGACCCTTCGGAATTAGACTCTGCCATCAAGGAAATAGCAGATTGGCAGGGCAAATTGACAAACCAGAATAACACGCCCCACCGTAGTCTGAGAGATCAATTATCCCACATGAGCAACATCGTTACCGCATGGCAGGACTACCTTGGTTACCTTAAAACGAGTAACCGTGACAGAGCCCGAAGCTCACTCAGCCAAATCAAGCGCTCCGTCGTAAAGACTCCCATCGTCAATCGCTCCACCATCCTTGAACTTGAGAACAAGTTAGAAGGGCATATCAGCAAAACCGTCAATGCTCCGAGCACACTCAGCCTCGCCGAGATCATCAAACGTTATCCAAAAATTGCCGACTTGAAAAAAGTAGAGGAAAAATCCGCCATCCTGATCCAAAACAAAAACAGCAATTATGCTGCCCAAAAAATTCATCTCGTCGCCAAGAAGCTCCAAGAAATCGATCACCTCATTGATACCGGTTCCACCGCCTTGGCCATTGCCAGGCTCAATAGCCTCAATAAACCCTCGGAAGCTGAACGATGGTTCACTGAAATCACTAATGCCTTACGCCACCGGATTTTTCTTAATACCATCCCCGAAAAACTCCATGCGAAGGTGGCTGACATGACCATAGAGCAATCAATTGAAGCTGTCGCCAAGCACTATAACGAGCAACAGCAATGGTATGAGCTTTGGGAGTTTCTAAAATTCACCCAGGATGCCCTGTTTAATCGGAACAGTTCCTATCTCAGGGGTTTTGTCTGGTTTGGAAATGATTTAAAATCAACCGAGGCCTACCTGGGGGCCAGAAACCTGGAGCGTGCCGGCGAGTATTACACGGCACTTACCAGCTACCGCAGCATCCTCAAAAACAGCGGTCGCTACGGCCCCTACCGAGAGACGCAGCAGGCCATCCAAAACCTCAGGAAAACAAAAGGCAAAGAGATCGCGGAAGCAGAGAAAAAATGGCAGAAATGAGACACTCCATGTATGCGACGATGCGTCAACGAGAGCACCCGGGAATGAGTGGCCAGATGAACAAAGAAACGCAAGAGGCGGCCATTGATGCCATCCTGGCAAAGAAGCTTCCCTTGTATCTGAACATGCATCTCAAAAAACTCGAAGCGGATAAGAAAGCCAGCAAAGAATCTAAGCCTGATAAACCCGCACTCAAAAAACCCTAACAAGCTCACCTGGCACGCACCCATCTGCGGTACTTAAGCGGTGTTTTCCCAGTCTCTTTTTTGAAGGCCCGGATCATATACTCGTGAGATGCGTATCCCGCCCGCGCAGCTACA
>JAQXBQ010000064.1 GCA_029252325.1 Akkermansiaceae bacterium | reverse complement strand
ATTCCCTTGCGGCCGAGGTCGAGCATGGCGGTCATTTCTTCACTAGAAAAAGTGCTTTCTTCACCACTTCCTTGAAGCTCAACGAACTGAAGATCCTCAGTCATGACGATATTGAAGTCGACACTGGCGTCTTTATCCTCGGGATAGTTGAGGTCTAGAATGGGGGTGTCTTGGTAAATACCGGAGCTAATGCCTGCGATGAGCTTTTTCATTGGGAAGCTTTTAATCTTACCGCTTGCGATGAGCTGGTTGAGCGCAATGGCGATGGCAACACAGCCGCCTGTGATGGAAGCGGTGCGGGTGCCTCCATCTGCTTGTAGTACATCACAATCAAGCCAGATAGTGCGTGGTCCAAGTGCCTTGAGGTCAACCACGGCGCGCAGCGAGCGGCCGATGAGACGCTGGATCTCTGAGGATCTGCCGTCAAGTCGGCCTGTTGAAATGTCGCGTTGCTTGCGGTCATGGGTGGAATAAGGCAGCATGTTGTATTCTGCAGTAAGCCAGCCACCGCCGACTTTTTGATACTTCATCCAGCGGGGCACGTCTTCCTGGATGGTGGCGGCGCAGATGACTCTGGTGTTTCCAAAGGAGACAAGTACAGAACCATTAGCGTGCGGGGCAATGCCTGGCTTAAATGAGATAGGGCGAAGTTGATCGTTTTGGCGTCCGTCAGGTCGAGTCATAAAAGAGTTCTAAGTTTGAAGTTTGAAGTTTCAAGTTTGAAGTCGTATAACTGCGCACACGGATGAGAGAAACATTGAATGAGCTAGAGCAGTGGGGCACGGAGGTTATCTTCGGTAGAGCTCGAGGTTTTAGGGCTTCGGTGATGCGGGTATTACTCTGGAGCTTGTCGGGCATTTATCGATTTGGGGTAGCGAAGCGTTTGGACAGATACCGCAGCGGCGCGAAGCCGCAGCAATATCTCGGCACGCAGGTCATTAGTATTGGTTACTTGACGGTGGGCGGGACTGGTAAGACCCCAGTGGTGGAGCTTTTTGCACGGACTTTACGCGATCGTGGCCGCAAGCCGGCGATACTGAGCCGAGGTTATAAAAGTAAAAAGCTGAGCCATCCTCAGCAGTGGGCTGGTCGCGTAGATGGTGAGCCGATACCATCTGAGCAGATGCCCAAGGTGGTGAGCGATGGGGGTGAGCCGCTACTGAAGGTCAAGTATGCGGGAGACGAGCCATGGATGTTGGCGAAAAATCTGCCCGGTGTTGCTGTGGTGGTTGATAAAGATAGAGTGAAGGGCGGCGCTTTTGCGGTGGGTGAGCTGGAGGCGGACACCTTAATTTTAGATGATGGTCTGCAGTATCTCGATCTAGCTCACTCGACCGATGTGGTGCTGGTTGATCAGGGCGCTCCGTTTGGCACGGGGCAGATGCTGCCGCGGGGGACCTTGCGCGAACCAGCAAGGAATCTGATTCGAGCGGACTATATTTTTATCACTAAGTGCGATGGCAGCTCCAATGAGCAGCTTATTCGCAAAATGCGTAAGTTTAATAAGAATGCGGAGATTATTGAGTGCACCCATGGCCCCAAGCATTTGGAGAACTTGTTCACGGGTGAGCGGGCTCCGCTAGAGTTCCTTAATAACAAGTATGTAGCGGCAATCAGCGGCATCGCCGTGCCCCAGAGTTTTGAGAAGATCCTGAATAAGCTCGGGGCTCAGGTTGAATTCCACCGTGTATTCTCGGATCACCACTCATTCAACCAAAAGGAAATCGATCGCTTCATGCGTCGTTGTATGGAGCGCGATATTGAAATCATTATTACGACAGAAAAGGACGCAGTGCGATTTATGAGACCGACAGAGTTGGATGTACCGGTTTATTTCCTTCGTATTGAGGTTGAGATTCTCGAGGGTGAGGAGGTGTGGAATAATATCATTGAGCGTATTTGCCGTGAGAAGCCGAATGCGGACCACTTGCTCTTACGTGAGCTAGCTGGTTAATGCTGCGGAAGTAGTCTGTAAAATTTTCTTCTTTCCTTGTGGTAACTTGGGCGGGCTTCTAGCTTGCTATTCATGAGTCAGAAGCAGTCAAAATGGATCCTCGCACCGGTGCCAGACATGCCACCGGATGTTGATAGTAGTATGCCAGAGGTCTTGGTGCGTATGTTGCTCCAAAGGGGGGTCGAGACCAGCGAGATGGATGCATACTTGCATCCTCGTCTAAAGCTTTTGCAGGACCCGTTTATCCTGCCTGATATGAAATTGGCGGTGACGCGCATCCTTGAAGCAGTAGATTATGATCAGGAGGTCTGTGTGTATGGTGACTATGATGTCGATGGCATTACTTCGGTGACACTTTTGACAACAGTTTTGCGCGCTTATGGTCTGCGGGTGAGAAGTTTTATTCCTAAGCGTGGGCCGGAGGGCTATGGACTCAATGAAGCTGCTCTGAAGCGTTGCATGACTGAGGGTAACAAGCCGGATTTGTTGGTTACGGTTGATTGTGGCACGGCATCATTGAACGAGATCGCCGATTTAAAGTCCGATGGTATCGATGTGATTGTGGTCGACCACCACGAGATGTCGCCTGATGGAAGGCCCGACTGTGAGGCGGTGATCAACCCTAAGTGCGCAGAGGGTACGAATAAGCCGTTCGATTATCTGTGTGCTGCAGGGGTTGTATTCAAGCTAGCTCACGCGTTATTAAAGACAAGGGCGGTTAGCGGGTTCGATTTGAAGGATTATTTGGATCTCGTTGCGATGGCTACGATTTCAGACATCGTGCCTTTGGTTGAGGAGAACCGATTGTTGGTTCGGCATGGATTGAAGTGCATGAGCCAGTCTCGTAACCTAGGTATTACGGCCTTGATGGAGGTTGCCCAAGTGAAGGGGCCGCTGACCAGTGCCGATGTCGGTTTTCGTATTGGCCCTCGTATTAATGCAGCTGGGAGGATGGATAAGCCTGAGGATGCGCTAGCCATGCTGACCACCCAGGATGCGATCGAGGCACAGAGCCTCGCGGAAACTCTCGACTCCCATAACCGCGCCCGACAGGCGGAGGAGTTGCGGATTCATAAAGAAGCGGTGCAATGTTTGGAGACCGAGTGCGACCCCTCTGATCCTGTGATTGTTCTTGGTTCACGCGATTGGCACCCGGGTGTTGTGGGCATTGTGGCCTCAAGGATGATGCGTCGTTTCCACAAGCCTGCCTTTATCATCGCTATTGATGAACACGGCATTGGTAAAGGTAGTGGTAGAAGCATTCAGGGGATCTCTCTCATGGACGCGATTAATGCGAACCGTGATTTGCTAGTGGCGGGCGGAGGTCATGCGATGGCCGCGGGCATCAGCGTGGAAGAGAACAATATTGTGAAGTTTCGAGAGGCATTTGCGAGTTACGTCAAAGAGCACATCAGTGAGGATGATTTGTCGCCTCGCTTGCACATTGATACTGAGATTAATCTGGGCGAGCTTTCATTGGAATTTCTCAGCAGCTATGAGCTGCTTCAGCCATTTGGTTCGGCCAATCCGGAGCCGATGTTTATGAGTAGTGGAGTGGAGCTGATCGAGCCTCCTCGTGAATTGAAAAATCACCACCTCAAGCTGTCGATGGCGCAAGATGGTCAGAGGCAAGAGGCAATGTTCTTTGGTGGTGGTCAGCACGAGTTACCCAGCTGGCAAGAACCATGGGATATTGCATACACCATCAACCGCAATACGTTCCGGGGCCGGACAAGTCTGCAGCTCATCATTCAAGATGTGAGGCCACATCAAAACTAGGTTGCCCAGGTAGACATGAGTCAGTTTCGTGCCAGTGATGCTTTGTCTCAAGTAGATTTTATATCTGCTAAGGAGCTGTTGGCGTATCATTCAGCTGGTATTGAGAGTGTTTTGGATTTGTTGATGCGCTTGCCGAAACGTTACGAGGACCGCCGTCGATTTGATCAATTTCCAACCCAGGCTGGCGGTGGCGCTTGCTGTCTTCGAGGGACGGTCATTGATACTCAGGTCAAGCGACTTGGTGGGCGAAAGCAATTTTATGAGGCGATTATTATCGAGTCTGCAGAGGCGGCATTGGCGACCAGTGAAATCACCTGTAGGTGGTTTAATATGCCATGGATGAAAAACATGTTGGCTGCGGGTCATGAGCTCGTGCTCTATGGTAAACCAAAGGAATATCAGGGAGGTATCATTATCGATCATCCTGATTTTGAGATCGTTGGCGATGATCAAGATTCAGTCCACCTAGAGAGAATAGTCCCCATTTACAAATCAGTAAGTGGCGTTGCACAGCGGCGGCTGCGAGAGCATACCTATCAGATCCTTGCTGGTATTGGTCGTGCCAGTCTTGCTCCGGTGTATGATCTAGATCCGAGCTATCCGCGCGATGAAGCGATGCAGGAGGTTCATTTTCCTAGCAGTATTGAACAGGCTCAAGCTGCAAAAAGGTATTTTGCCTTGGAGGAGTTTTTCGCGCTGCAACTTAATGTTGTCTGGAAGCGGGCACGTCATCACGAGCACGAAGGACGAGTGCTGGGCAAAAAAACAGCTTTGCTCACCAAGTTTTATCACAGCCTTCCATTCGATCTGACAACTGCACAGAAGCGTAGTGTAAGAGAAATGATTGAGAATATGCGCTCGCCTCATCCAATGAGTCGTTTGCTGCAAGGTGATGTTGGTTCGGGAAAGACCTTTGTAGCTATGTGTGCGATGCTGCTTGCGGTGGATTCCGGTGTTCAGGCGGCACTGATGGCGCCAACGCAAATTCTTGCCGAACAGCATTATCTTACCTTTTGTCAATGGCTAGAGCCCTTGGGTGTGAGGGTATCTCTGGTGACTGGGTCTCGTAGAGAGGACAGCCATCTAGAACTCGATGGTGATGCTCAAATTATCATTGGCACTCACGCCTTATTGTATGAGAGGGTCGAGTTCGATGACCTTGGCTTGGTGGTCATTGATGAGCAGCATAAGTTTGGTGTCGGACAACGCGCTATGCTGGTGAGACAGGGGCTGATGCCAGACGTGTTGGTGATGACAGCGACGCCGATTCCGAGAACACTCACTCTAACTCTATACGGGGATTTAGATGTTTCTATTTTAGATGAGCGACCTGCAGGAAGGGGAGAGGTGGTGACGGCACTTCGAAAGAGTCCCAAGGTGAGTGATATCACAAAATTTTTGAAGCAGCATCTCACTGAGGGAAGGCAGGCCTATGTTGTGTATCCTCTGGTTGAGGAGAGCGATTCACTGAAGGCTCAGGCCGCTACGGTTGAGTATGAAAAATGGGCCAAGCGTTTGTCGCGATTTGATGTTGGTTTGCTTCACGGCAAAATGCCTGCCGAGCAAAAAGAGCAGGTGATGTCCTCGTTTCGTGAAGGCGGGCTCCAAGTATTGGTGGCAACAACTGTCATTGAGGTCGGGGTCGATGTGCCGAATGCCAATATCATGGTTATTTATAACGCTGAGCGTTTTGGATTAGCGCAGCTCCATCAGCTACGTGGTAGAATTGGTCGAGGAGAGTTCAAGAGCTACTGTATACTCGCTACTGATGGCAAGTCACCCGAAGCGATGGAGAAGCTTCAGGTCTTGGCTGATACAACCGATGGATTTAAAATTGCTGAGGCAGACCTGAGGCTGCGTGGACCGGGAGACCTTCTGGGGACGGCACAAAGTGGCTTGGCTGATTTGCAATTCGTCGAGTTCCTTGCTGATACAGAGCTGATCAGGGAGGCTAGAGCACATGCCGAAGATGTGCTGCAGAAAGACCCAATGCTGGCACAATCTCCAGATTTGCTGCAGCTTATCGAAGATGGAGAGTTTGAAATTTGAGCCGTCTCTTTGGTGGAGTGCTAGCTCTCTAGAATCTCGACTTCGTAACCATCAGGATCGGTGACAAAGGCCATTTTACGATCACCAGAACTAAACTTACTGCGCCACTGCTCGGGCCATATTTCAATACCATCTTGCTCAAGCTGGTCGCAATAGGCTATGATGTCAGTAACGCCAACAGCAGTGTGCATGAGATCCTCGGGAAAGGAGACCTCGAAATCAGGGGAATGGGTCAGCTCAAGGAAATGCTCGTTTCCTGGTAAATGGAGAAAGGCTAGTTGGTTGCCTTGAGGTGATGTTTTTTGTTGGCCTAGTTGGAAGCCAAGTTTTTGGTAAAAAGCGATGCTGGCTTGAGGGTCAGAGACACGGATACGAGTATGAAGAAATTTGATCATGCCTATTTCTGAATCGATAGAGACGATGCGTCAAGTAAGGGGTAAAAAATGATTGGCATGCAAAGTTTTGGATTCTATATTTCTTGGTATGAGAATATCTATCAAATTTGTTTTGGCACTGGCTGGTATCGCTGCAATGGCACTTAGCTCTTGTAACACTGTCGCTGGATTCGGTCGCGATATTCAAGGCGCTGGCGAAGCGATCAATAAGTCAGCAAATCGCTGATGGAGCTCTTGCCTAGGATCATCAAGGTCGCTAGCGTGAGTAACATACAGTAGAATTTATCGGGTGCCGTTGTGGCACCGTGGCACCATAGGAAAAGCTACGTGGGAAAAGCTACGCAGCCAAGAAAGCTACGCAGCCAAGAAAGCTACGCAGCCAAGAAAGCTACGCTTTGGCCTTCCCCTTGCCCTTGCCTTTGCCGGTAGGTTTTACTGGTGTGAAGGTGAGGTCTTTAGCATCTTTTTTGCGCGATACCTTGACGGTGTCGCCCTCTTTGATGTCGGAGCGTAGCAGAGCTTCTGCAAGTGGGTCTTCTAGGTAGCGCTCTACGGCACGGCGCATGGGTCGTGCCCCGTAATTGGGGTCGTAGCCTTTGTCCATGAGTAGCTCGCGGGCTGCTTTGTCCAACTTGAGAGTGATTCCTTTTTC
This sequence comes from Akkermansiaceae bacterium, assembly GCA_029252325.1. Taxonomy (GTDB): domain Bacteria; phylum Verrucomicrobiota; class Verrucomicrobiia; order Verrucomicrobiales; family Akkermansiaceae; genus Oceaniferula. The sequence goes on along the minus strand of JAQXBQ010000064.1, from coordinate 6,701 downwards.
CTGGAGTCGGTCGATGAGTTTCTTGCTCTCCAAGTCGACGATGACATTGAGCGCTTTCTTCTCCAGCATGTGAAAGACGACAACGTCGTCCAAGCGGTTGAGGAATTCTGGTTTAAACTGTTTTTTGGCTTCCTCGAGAATTTTCTCTTTCATGCCGTCGAAATCAGCTTCGTCATCCTGCATGGCGCCAAAGCCAAGAGATGATTGGCGCTTGATGCTCGAGGCCCCGACATTGGAGGTGAGAATGATGATGGTGTTCCTGAAATCAATCTTGCGACCAAAGGAGTCGGTAACCATGCCCTCTTCAAGGATTTGGAGTAGAAGGTTCATGACGTCTGGGTGCGCCTTTTCAATCTCGTCAAATAGCACCACTGAGTATGGGCGGCGTCTGACCGCTTCGGAAAGTTGGCCTCCCTCTTCGTAGCCGACGTAGCCGGGAGGCGAGCCGATGAGTCGTGAGGTTGAGAATTTCTCCATGTATTCAGACATGTCGATCTGGATAAGGGATTCAGGATCGCCGAACATGAACTCGGCGAGGTTACGTGCGAGATAGGTTTTACCAACGCCGGTGGGTCCTAGGAAAAGAAAAGATCCAATTGGGCGACGTGGGTCCTTGAGGTCAGCGCGTGAACGACGAAGTGCTTTGGAGATAGTGATGACCGCTGTGTCTTGGCCGATCACACTGTCCTTGAGTTGACCTTCCATATTGAGAAGTTTGTCGGCCTCCTTCTGCTCCATGCGCTGGAGTGGAACGCCGGTCCATTTGGAAATCACGGCCATGATCTCGTCCTCGCCAACTTCGACGATGGTTTCCTCACTCTCTGCCTTCCATGTGGCAACAATATCTTCTAGTTCTTGCTTTGCCTGCTTCTCAGCATCTCGCATTGAAGCGGCTTGTTCGAAATTTTGATCGTTAATAGCCGCTACCTTATCCGCTTGGATTTCTTCGATTTTCGCTTCTAGGTCTTTCACCTTGGGGGGTCTGGTCATCTGGCCGATACGAGCACGTGAGCCTGCCTCATCAAGGACATCAATGGCTTTGTCTGGCAGATAGCGATCAGAGAGGTAGCGGGAGGAGAGTTTTACTGCAGCATGGATCGCCTCGGATGTGTATTTGGCCTTGTGGTGCTCCTCATACTTAAACTGAAGCCCCTCAAGAATGGCGATGGCATCTTCTTGTGACGGCTCTTCGACTTTTACCTTTTGAAAGCGGCGCTCGAGTGCTGAATCTTTTTCGATGAACTTGCGATACTCGTTCATGGTAGTCGCGCCAACGCACTGTAACTCAGAACGAGAGAGTGCAGGTTTAATGATGTTGGAAGCATCCATGGCGCCCTCGGCGGAGCCGGCACCTACGATGGTGTGCAGCTCGTCAATGAAGAGGATGATGTCGCCCGCTTTACGAATCTCGTCCATGACGGCTTTAATACGCTCTTCAAACTGGCCTCGATATTTGGTGCCAGCTACCATCAGTGCAAGGTCCAGGGTGACAACACGGCGATCTCGAAGAAGCTCGGGGACGTTACCACTCGCGATTTCTTGCGCCAAGCCCTCTACAATCGCGGTTTTACCAACCCCAGCCTCGCCTATGAGTACGGGGTTGTTTTTGGTGCGGCGGCAAAGAATTTGAATCACTCGTTCAATTTCAGGCGAGCGACCAATGACGGGGTCGAGCTTGTCTTTTTTGGCCAGCTTGGTGAGGTCTCGGCCGAAGGCTTTGAGTGCCGGTGTTTTACTCTTAGCCTCGCCTTCGCCCTGGGCCTCTGCTTCACCTTCATCTTCGAAATCTTCAAATTCATCACCAAGATCATCAGGATTAAAGTTGGGATCGATCTCTGCTAGGATTTCCTGTCGGGTTTGATTGATGTCGACATTGAGACTTGTGAGCACTCGAGCGGCGACGCCTTCACCTTCACGAAGTAGGCCCAAGAGAATGTGCTCAGTTCCCACGTATGAGTGATCGAGCTGTTCTGCTTCTTTGTTCGAAAGTGAGAGAACTTTTTTGACTCGAGGTGTATATGGAATGTTGCCTGAAACCGTATTTTCAGGACCAGATCCTACTTGTTTTTCGACTTCGATACGCACGGTCTCTAGGTCGAGGCCCATGTTTTGTAATACGCTTACCGCGACTCCTTGCCCAAGCTTGATGAGGCCTAATAAGATGTGCTCAGTCCCTACATAGTTGTGGTTGAAGCGGTCTGCTTCTTTGCGTGCCAATGCGAGGACTTGTTGGGCTCTTGGAGTAAAATTATTCATGGTTGTTCCGTATCTTAGTGAGTCTTGTGGTGTGGTAGAAGTGAGGTTCTTGTTTTAAATGAACTAGTTAATAAAATTTATAACAGGGGAAGTGAGATTTTGCAACCTGCTACGAATGATTTCCGCACGCATGGTGTCACGTTCCTCTGGTGATAGTTTTCGATCAGCTTTATGTTGAAGGTGAGCAGGCTCGATGTCCATCAATAAAGAATCACAAAGCTTCATGGTTTCCCTGGGGAAGCAGCCCATATCACTGCCCAGTCGCACCAATGACAAATGAGTCAGAGCTTCCTTTGAATCAATGACGTAGGCATATTTGAGCTGTCCGTAGGCGCGGGAAATCTTGTCCGCTAGCATTTGTGGGTCTTCCTCGAGGAGTTTGCTCCGTGCATTGCGCTCCTGTTCTCTGACTTTTTGAATAACGCGTTCGAGTCTGTTTAGGATGTCCTCCTCAGATTCTCCAAGTGTTGATTGATTGGAGATTTGAAACAGGTGCCCGAGTGATTCAGTGCCCTCACCAAAAATACCGCGCACTGCAAGGCCTAGTTTGCCAACGGCTTGGATGACTTGCCCGATATGATCACTGATGACTAATCCGGGTAAGTGAATCATTGCGGAAGCTCGTAAACCGGTGCCGACATTGGTCGGGCAGGCCGTTAGGTAACCGAGCTCATGATCAAAAGCATAGGGTAGGGATTGCTCAAGATCCTTGTCGATACTGGTGATGAGCTGATAAGCCTCACGCAAGTGTAAACCGGAGCGTATTGATTGAAGACGCAAGTGGTCTTCTTCATTGATCATCACACTGAGCGTTTGATTGCGATTTACCACAATGGCGCTGCCTTCACTTCGAGCGGCTTGTTCCCGGCTGATCAAGTGGCGCTCAACCAGAACTTGTTTTTGCACGGAGGATAGCTCGCTGAGCTGGTGCGAAAAAGCATCTTTCATCTCTGCCAGTGTTTCGACTTTATCGCGTAACTCTGGCAAAATCTTGATACGCTCCTCTTTGCGGGCCCAGCCGGGAAAGGGGGCGCCTGTGATATTGCGGGCGAGCCGAATGCGGCTGGTAAGCACGATCGCGCTGTCTGTGTCGGCGCCGGTCATCCAGTCAGCAGGATGCTTCATGAGTGTGGAAAATCGCATCATGGCTTAGTTTGCTGCTCTGGTGGTGTGGTGTCTTGTGATGTGATTTTGCCGATCTCATCACGTAAGGCTGCAGCCTTTTCATAATCTTCTGAGCTGATTGCCTTGTTCAGTTTTTCCTCAAGCTTCTCGAGCTCTTGGCGCTCTCTAAATGCCTCAAGCATGCCCGCAGGCACTCTGCCGGTGTGGCTGGTTCCTTTGTGCATGCCTCCGAGGTTGTTTTTGATTTCGTTGCGGAAAAAATCATAGCACTCACTGCATCCGAGTCTGCCCGTCTTTTTTAAATCATCGAAAGCAAATCCGCATCCCGGACAGCTTCGATTTGACGGCTTGCCAATGGAAACCTTGATTTTTGGGGAGGCCTCGGAGCTGGATGGATCTCCTTGGTTTTGAATGTCTTGGCTGCCTAATAGGAACCCGTCAGGGTCAGTGATGCCTTGCTCGTTGGCACAAGATTCGCAGAGACAAGACTTCTTGCCGATGCCGTCAATGATCTGAGTATAAAAGACGGTAGCTTTGTTGTCGCAGTGTTCACATTGCATTGCTGACACTATGCTAGACTGGAGATAGAGAATTGCGAAAGGAAAAGCATCTGCTGACGGTATTTTTTTTGTCAGCATGAACGGCATCGATAAATAGGCACGCTGGGAACCAACTGTTGTCTCAATATATTGCCTGAGATAGCGCCATCTCAAAACGCTATCTCACAAAATGGGGGTTTGCAAAATCGGGGTTTGGATATCAGGATACCCATGATAATTGGCTATTTTCGAGTTGTAGCATATTGAGATGAATATTTTTGGTCATATTGCGTCAAAGTTGATGAGGGGACTTGTTCCCCCCACGCTACCGCTACCACCATCGCTACCATTACCGACACCAATACTGCTTCCTTTGCCGGCTGCTGGCGTCATCAATGTATTAGCCATGGAGCATGGTCGAGGTGCAGAAGCTCAACCAGCGCCAGAGGCGTCGGGTATGCAGTTACCATCATCAACTCCGCCAAGAAATCAGCCCAATGAAACCAGAGATGAGCAAAAAGCCAGTGCCGATGAGGATGCTCAGCTTGTTGAACAGGCTCAGGCAGGAAGTTCGCGCGCGTTTGATCGTCTGGTCACCAAGCATAGAGGGAGAATTTACGCCATGATCTACAACATGGTTAAAAATGATGCTGACGCATGGGATCTGTCGCAGGAGGTTTTCATCAAAGCATGGAAGGCACTGCCTAGGTTCGAATCGAGAGCGCGTTTCTCAACTTGGCTTTTTAGAATCAGTCACAATGCAGTCTATGACTGGTTACGAAAGCGTCGCATACAGGGTGATGGAGAGCTTAATGATGAGGTGTTTGACGCCGCAAAGATTGAGCCCGGGGCCCCGACAAGACCGAAGCAAGATCAACAGCCTGATCAAGCGCTTGAGCAGAGTGAGCTGCGCCAACGTATTGAGCAGGCACTCAATCAACTATCTGATCAGCATCGCGAGGTGGTAGTGCTTCGCGAAGTTCAGGGGCTCGACTACAAAGAGATTGCCGATATTACCGGTAGCTCACTTGGAACTGTGATGAGCCGTTTGTATTACGCTCGCCAAAAACTTCAACAGCATCTCAAATTTGAATCCTAATTATTCTACAGCAACAAAGTTATGAAAAGACACAATGATCAAGCGCCGGACCCGGCCGACCTCACACTCTGGATGGACGGTGAGCTCGATGGTGATGAACTAGCACGGGTGGAAGCCTGGGTGAAGGATCACCCAGAGTGCACCGCTGAGCGCGAGGCAATACATGCTATGCAATCTGAGATTCGCGCAAATATTCCAGCGAGTATCGATCCTCCCCACGCTGATTTTTTTAACCAGCGTATACTACGCGCTATTGAGAATGACAGGCTTGATGTGCCTGCGCGCGAGGTCGCATCAGGTCATACTGTAATCGGTGTAATGACCAGCAAGTTCGGCAAATGGCTGGCAGTTCCCACCGCTGCTGTGGCCATGCTGCTCTGTTTCTATATGGGAACTCAAGTAAGCCAAGTGTCTGACCCTGTGGCCCCTATCGTCAAGGTATCTGCCAAGCCCGCTATATATATGTCTGATGGTAACGTAAGGGCCAACATACTGAGTCCTGATCATAATGGGGCGACGGTGATCGTGTTGGAAGGCCTGGATGATATCCCAGATGATTTTGAGTTAGTGGGCGAGCCACAGCGTAGTCGAAGTGCTAGATCACAAGCTGTCACAGTGAGTAGAGAAATGATTTTCTAAATCAGCTCCCCTGAAGAGATAATCTTATTTGTAATACCAGAACCTGTCACATGATGAATAAATATCCCATTACTCTTTTTGTTACTCTTTTTTTCGCTCTTGTGTTGCCGTGTATCGTGACAAGTCCAGCCTTTGCTGATCAGGATAAATCGGACAAGGGTAAAGAGGTCGTTGGTAAGATCAAAGCGACACTCTACCTTGGAAGTCACAATGAACTCGAAGAGTGGGCAAAAGATTTTGCGATGGCCGGTGAGGACATGACGGCGAGGCTTCGAGGAATCCCTCAGCTAAAGTTTAAGCATTACCGAAAACTTGGCACGGATGTTCAGCCCGTGTTTCGCAGTTATGAAAATTGGTTGGCACCCTTGAAGCCGTCCGAGGAGATATTGCTAAGCTTTGAGTCACGCGGGCGATCCGGTGCTGATGGTTTGCGCCTAGACCTTGAGTTTTGGCAGCAACGACGTAAAATAATGCAGATGAATCCCGTTCTAAATGCGGACAAGCCCTTGCTTATCCTAGGCCCGCGATGGCGTGGCTGCAGCATGATCATTGCGATTGAGCTTATTGATTAATTTACCACTTTCTATGATAAGAATAACCACCACCAGCTGGCGTATCCTACCTGTCGCGTTGATGCTCTGTTTCCTTGCGATCGCAGAATCATCGTTGCATGGGGCCGATGGCTTCAGTTTTCAGCAAAGTCGTATTGAAACCACGGTAGCGCCAGATGCGAAGACGGTGACGGTGCCGTATTTTTTCAAGAATGACACCAATCGTAGGCTGACGATCAAACGATATGACTCAGCGTGTTCATGTCTAAGTGCTAAAGTAAAGGGCGGTAAGCTGAGCTATGAGCCCGGTGAGCATGGGCAGATTAAGGTGGTTTTTGAACTGGGTAACTTTTCAGGCTTAGTGGAAAAAACAGTCATGATTTGGACAACGGAGGATGGCGAAGATAAGCCGTCATCAATACTCTCTGTGGTCATCAATATTCCGGTGCTTTTTGAAGTGGCACCTAAAACTATTTTTTGGAATCAGAATGG
>JAQXBQ010000057.1 GCA_029252325.1 Akkermansiaceae bacterium | reverse complement strand
AAACTAGGTGTCATGCACGTAATCACGTGTCCAGCATGGCACAGACTTAAGGCGGGATATCGTACCGTTTGGAAACACGATCAATCAGACACCCCTGTTGACTCCCTGACCACCAGATTACCCTGCACTCGCACGGCCCTGGCTGCCATCTCAGGATGCTTGATCCTCGAAACCATGGTTTCCACAGCAGCGGTTCCAATATCCACACAAGGCTGCCGGTAACTAGTCAGTGGAGTTTTGATCAAACTCGCATACCTGACATCATCAAACGCGGCAATTTTCATATCCTCGGGAATACTCACCCCGATTTTGTCGAGCTCCACTAACAGAGGAGCCGCCAGCGCATCATTACAACAGATCAATCCGTCGAACTGACTCAAATCCGTGCCCCTGACAAATTCATCTTCGCTGCCTTCGATAATGATTTCCTCCATCTTATCATGCTCTAGGCCGGCCTGCAGAATTGCCTCACGAGCGCCAATCAGCCGCATGTGCACGGTACTGGCTATGTGCCGCCGGGTCACAAAGGCGATCTTCTTACACCCTTGCTCCACCAGATGCGATGCCATCACAAAGCCGGCCTCAATATTATTGATTCCGATGCGGTCGTAGCCGCTCATCTTAGGAGACGAAATGATATCGCTGTCCAGTAAAACAACCGGAATGCCCGCTTTGGCAAACATCGATATAATAAGGCGGTTCTGCTTCGCTGCCTCTGGGCTCAGCTCCAAAGGAGTAAAAAACACCCCGTCCACTTTCTTAGCGATATACTTGTGAGCTTGCTGAATCGCTAGGTTGACACCACGGTTTTGGATCGTGCCACTGCCGCCCCAGAGCAGGGTGAAGTTATGAGCATCCGCCAGGTTGGCGATTTGGCCACAGATCGGCTCAAAAATCTCTGTCTCACCCAAGGCAGGGATGAGTAAACCCAATGTGAGCTCCTTTCCTGAAACATTCGGAGTCTTCGGCTTGATCACATAGGTGCCGTAGCCTGCCTTGCGACCGACCACCCCCTCCCGCTGCAGTCTCTGCATTGCCCTAGCGACGGTAGGGCGGCTGACCTGGAATCTCTCCGCATACTGCATATCTGTGGGCAATATCTCCCCATCCGGGTAATTTTTTACCGCAATCTCATCCTTCAAGGTGCGATAAATATCCGTATTCCTGTTCTTGGTCTTGCGCATAATGAATAAGCAGGCCTGCTCTCGCCTGCCCCGTAAAAATATACAATATGTAAGTTAAATGCAAACAATAAGTTAATACAAGATGACAGATTGTTTGACATTAAATCGTAATCTTCTCACATAAACGACCTGAGGTGAATTTACCTCAATGCTTTTTAAGAGGTGCCAACAAAATACATGCAAAACAATTTTACCATCGCAGGACTCGGCGAAGTGCTATGGGACATCGACGGGAATCATCGCTCACCCGGTGGTGCTCCCGCAAACTTTTCCTGCTTGTGTAGGGGGCTGGGAGCCAACGCGCTAATCATGAGCTGTGTTGGCAACGACCCCCTCGGCATGGAATGCCAGGAGATCCTTACCGCTAATGGCCTCGACCTGTCCTGCCTCTCGGTCAGCGAGCAGTATCCAACGGGGACTGTCAACATCACCCTCGACCCGGCAGGCCACCCCAGCTACGCCATTAAGGAAGATGTTGCCTGGGATCATATTCCCTTCACCCCGGAAATGGAACAAATCGCGCCAAGTCTGGATGCCGTCTGCTTTGGCACCCTCTCTCAGCGAAACGCAGACTCGCGAAATACCATCACGCGCATCCTTGATAGCACCCGCGCGGACTGTTTGCGCCTGTTCGATATCAATCTGCGTCTGGATTACTACAGCCCGGAAATCATCAAAAACTCCCTCGCGCATGCCACTGCACTCAAAGTCAACGACGAGGAGCTGCCGCTGCTGAGCGAAATGTTTCAGCTACAGGGGGACGAGGAAGATCAGCTCAAGGCACTCACTGACCAATTCGACCTCAAGCTCGCCATCCTGACCTGCGGCTCAAAGGGCGCGTGGATGGTGACACCCGACAGCTCGAACTTCACCCCCTCCACGAAGCTCTCCTCGATTGCCAGCACCGTCGGTGCTGGTGACGCATTCACGGCCACGGCCGTGATGGGATTCCTGCGCCAGCACGAACTCCCGACCATCAACCAGCACGCCAACGCAGTTGCCTCCTACATCTGCACCCAACCCAGTGCCGTCGCTGATCTTCCCTCGCACTTGATCACTTACTCTAACCAACCAACTACATTATGAACAAATCACGCCTCATCTTCTGGTCTGTGACCTCGGCTCTCGCCGGTTTCCTCTTTGGCTTCGATACCGTTGTCATCTCCGGAGCAGAAAAACAAATCCAAAACCTCTGGTCCCTCAGTGGCTCGATGCACGGCTGGGCACTCAGTGCCGCCCTGTGGGGAACGGTCCTCGGCTCATTACTCGGAGGTTTCCCGACTGCCAAATTCGGCAGGAAAAAAACCCTAGTCAGTATCGGCATTCTCTACTTCCTCTCCGCTCTGGGATCAGCCTACGCCAATGACGTCACCTTCTTCATCTTCGCACGCTTCATCGGCGGGCTCGGTGTCGGCATCTCAACCATTGCAGCCCCGCTCTTTATCTCCGAAATCGCTCCAGCCAAGGACCGCGGCAAACTGGCCGGCATGTTCCAGTTCAATATTGTCTTTGGTATACTGATCGCGTTTTTCTCCAACTTCCTGATCAGCAAACTCGTAGGAGATGCAACCTCCTGGCGCTGGATGCTCGGTGTCGAAGCCATCCCTGCACTTATCTACACCGTCCTTTCTCTCCGCCTTCCCGAGAGCCCTCGCTGGCTCATCTCCCACGCTGGCAAACGCGAAGAAGGTGCCGATGTCTTCCGCAAGCTGAACCCCGAAATGTCGGACGAGGAAATCGAAGCCTTGGTAGCCGAGGTCGAGCATACTGCACTCGGCACTGAGAAGACCTCCGGTTTCTGGACTAAGCGGCTTTCCTTACCCATCGCCCTGGCTTTCTTCATCGCGTTTTTCAACCAGCTCTCAGGCATCAACGTCATCCTCTACTTCGCTCCCCGCTTGTTGGATCTGGCCGGAATTAGCGATGCCCTGGCAGCCTCGATTAGCCTGGGGGTCACCAACCTGATCTTCACCTTTATCGGCCTATGGTTGATTGATAAAATCGGCCGCCGCACCCTGCTCTATATCGGATCTTTCGGCTATATTATTTCCCTTGGTGTTTGTGCTTTTGCCTTCCTGAGCCTTACCGAGTTCAAGGTCGTCTCCAGTGCCATTGATGTCATCTCAGGTGCGGACAAAGTCATCCAAGTTGAAAACAAGGAAGGCTACCGCACAGAAGCCGATGAACAGGCCATTCTCTCCGGCTTTACAGGTGCTAAGGAAGCACTCATCGCTTCCTCGGAACTCGAAGACTATCGAGGTGAAAAAATCTCCATCCCCGCGGACGCCTCCACCCCAGAGGTCAAAGAGATTGCGGAGAAAGCCAAAGCTGATTCCTCATCCCTGCTGGGCTTTAGTAGTACTCTGGTCCTGCTCTGCATCATCGGATTTATTGCGGCTCACGCCATCGGCCAAGGTGCCGTCATCTGGGTATTCATCTCTGAAATCTTCCCGAACGACCACCGTGCCTCCGGGCAGGCACTGGGCAGTTTTACCCACTGGATTTTCGCAGCCTCGCTCACCTTTGCTTTCCCCATTGCCATCAAGGCCTTCGACGCCGGCTACATGTTCGCCTTCTTTGCCTTCATGATGGTTCTCCAACTCATCTGGGTGAAGTTCATGGTCCCCGAGACCAAGGGCATCTCGCTGGAGGAAATCGAAAAAGAGTTAGGCACCTACTAAGCCATCAAAGATCAATATAAAAAATACACAACAAATGAAAACCATGACGAACAGAATAAACACACTTAAATACGCCTTGTTAGGCCTCGCCACTAGTGGACTTACAGCAACCCTCACTGCAGGCGAAACTCCGGCAAAGGACATGCAAACCTTCCCGTCCTACCTAGATACTGGCTATGACCAGAAGCACCGCCCGCAGTTCCACTTCAGCTCACGCAAGAACTGGCTGAACGATCCCAACGGTATGGTGTACTACGACGGCGAGTACCACCTCTTCTTTCAGCACAACCCCAAGGGCAACAGGTGGGGCAATATGACCTGGGCGCACGCGGTCAGTAAGGACATGGTTCACTGGGAACAGCTTTCGCATGCGATTCTGCCTTACGGCGGCGGAATGATCTTCTCCGGTACCG
>JAQXBQ010000030.1 GCA_029252325.1 Akkermansiaceae bacterium | reverse complement strand
GGATTAGCAGGTATTCTCTATGCCTGTTTTTTTTATGATGCGCATACTGCTTTTTCTGGGCTTGCAGCCATCGTTCCTGTCACGGGGACCGCTATGCTCATCTGTGCTGGTATGCAAAGAGATGGGTTTGCCAAGACAAAGCCCACTATAATTCATCGACTTCTTGAGACGAATGTGTTGGTCGGTATTGGGCTCATATCTTACTCATTTTACCTATGGCACTGGCCGTTCTTTGCCTTTCACCGTTATTTGTTTTCCGACTCGCCAAGTATTCCGCTTGCCATCGGCTATATTGTTATTGCGCTTCTTATCAGTGTTGCGTCTTTAAAGTATATTGAGCGTCCATTTCGAGAGCGGAGATGGGTGCAATCTCGCAACAAGGTCTTCCTGTTCACCGGTCTTGTGTCCCTGTTGACCCTGAGCACTGGTTTGAGTCTCTGGAAGACCCGAGGCATACCGTCTCGCTTACCGGCGAAGGTGGTAGAACTGGATGCCACCAAGGATGATGCGTTTTACCAAAAACTCAAATTTAGCACCGGAGAAGAAAATCCGTTTTTCTTGTTAGGAGCAGAAAACGATCCCTGCCAATTGATGGTATGGGGAGACAGTCATGGTGGGGTGCTTTTATCTATGATCAATGAGCTGTGTGTCGATCATGGTGTCTCTGCCCTTGCCGCAACCAGAGGACAATATCCTCCAGTCATCGGATGGAGCGGCTCTGATTCAGGCAACTTTGAGCACAAGATCAAAACTCAGTATGCGGACAAGGTAATGAGCCAGATCAGTAGCATGGCAAAGGCTGGCGAATTAAAGCAGGTTTTACTTGCGTTTCGATGGGCTTATTATGTGAAAAATGCGCCCAGAGCCATAGACGACGCTGAGCCACGCGAAGGTTTTGATAATGCACTCATTAGCACGGTTCAAAGTCTAGAAAAACTTGGGCTGGAGGTTTATATCTTATTGGAGGTGCCAGATTTTGGTGTGCATGTGCCTAAGGCGGCGGCCTTGCATCAATGGCGTGGGCTGCCCCATCCCCAATTGAGTAAGCAAGATTATCAAGAACGGCAAGATTACTACCTGCCGCTGATAAAGCGCCTACAGGCAGAGACGCCCAATGTGCATTTAATCGATGCTTCGCCTTATTTTATTTCTAAAGAGGGGCGAGTCAGTTTCATCGATGAGCAGGGAGTGCTCCTTTATCGTGACGATCACCATCTGACCGAACATGGCAGCATGCGTATCAAGCCTATGTTCGAAAAGCTGTTGCTTAATTGAGGGCACACTAAGATATGATTCCTATGCAGCTAAGCATCATCATCCCAGTCCACAATCGCGCTGATTTATTAGCTGAAGCGATTGACTCGATCATAGCTCAGGGTCTGGATTCTTATGAAATCATCCTATGTGATGATGGCTCCACTGAAAATATTGAAGCTACATGCGATAAGTTCAACTTGCCGAAAGATCAGCTGGTTTTTAGTCGCAGCGAGGAAAGCCATGGTGCTCAGGTTGCACGGAATCGAGGACTATCTCTCGCCCAAGGTGAGTTCATCATGTTCATGGACTCGGATGATTCCGTTGTTGAGAATGGATTGGTGCCTTTGATAAAGGCTCTGCAGGCTGATTCTGATTTCCAATACGCTTACGGTAAAGTGAGCCGAGTCAATGAGGCACTTGAGCCGATTGCCGGCGATATACCTGTGGGGGCTGTTTTCAACGACACCCCCACAGAAATAGCTGGTTATCATTGGCATACGATGGGAGCGATTTATCGAAGATCTTATCTCGAGCTCGTCGGCTCATGGAATGAGGAGATGACAGGATCCCAAGATTGGGAATATCAGGCGAGGGTGAAGCTAGCAGGAGGTAAGCGGGTGTTTATTGATCAGACAGTAGGATGCTGGCGTCAGCATGGTGGTGAGCGTGTTGGCACTGCAAAATTTCGCCCGGATTATGTGCGCAGTGTGATGATAGGGTGCGATGCGATTCTACATACCGCACGAGACAAGGACCGTTGTGATTTGGCTTTAGAGAAGAGGTTGGCGAAGAGATTGGTAATACATGCTCTTGAGTGGGGTGCGAATAGTTACCGGCAAGATCGCAAAAAGTGTTTTTTGCAGGCAAAAAGTGGCTTGAGTTCTGGTTTATTGTTTAAGGCTATCTTGAGCTTAGTCGCAGTAATGAGCCCATTCACACCGGCGTTCATAGACCAGTGGATGATGCGGAAAATCACGGGTCGTTAAAAGAGGAACAGAGAACAGAAAATTTACGAGATATTACAGATGCCAGAATCTAAAAAAGTAGTGCTGCAGTGGCCCAGTTTCGGGCCTTATCATACCGCAAGATTGCGTGCTTGTCAGGAGCTTGCGCCAGAAGGCGTGGAGGTGGTGGGTATTGCCGTGGCAGGGCAGGTGCAAGGAAGGCCGTGGGTAGCCGATGGTGATCTTGGCGGTGTCAAGGTCGAGACTCTGTTTCCCGATGCGATGTATCATGAGCTTCCTGCTCAGAGGGTGAAAGATGAGATGCAGCATGCGCTCGATCAGCTTCAACCCGATGCGGTGGGGGTCTCTGGCTATGGCATGACAGACTCGCGGGCGGCACTTCAGTGGTGCTGTCGTAATGAGGCGACCCGAGTATTGATGACGGAGTCGAAGCATGATGATGCTCCCCGGGTTTGGTGGAAGGAGTTTTTCAAACGGCGTTTGGTGTCGCGCTTTAACAGTGCACTCTGTGGTGGCTCACCCCATCGGGCTTATCTTGAGCAGTTAGGTATGAAACCTGAGCTAATTTTTGATCGCTATGATGTGGTCGATAATGAGCGGTTTTGGCAAGCGGCTGAGGTTGCGCGTAAGAATCCTGAGCCATTTCTTGAGTTGCCTGGATTGGATGAGAGCAAGGCTTATTTCCTAGTGTCTAGTCGCTTTATC
>JAQXBQ010000017.1 GCA_029252325.1 Akkermansiaceae bacterium | reverse complement strand
GCTTTATCATCGCTACGGCTTCATCAGGTATCACTGGCTTCGATGCAGCTGACTTCATCCTCGACTCAAGTGGCTTTAGCAACGCTCCGTCATGGGAGTGGGGAATTGTTCTGAGTGGCGGCGACCTCGTGCTCGAAGCCTACGCGGTTCCTGAGCCCAGCTCAACAGCTCTCCTCGGCCTCGGAGGTCTCGCCCTGATGCTGCGCCGCAAGCGCAGCTGATGGCCGCGAAGCAGGGACGTCTGATAAAGGATGGGCGATAGCCGCGATGCGGCTTCAACAAAGAACAAGTAACCAAGAACAGCTTTCCCCCCGCGGCTGTGCTGGATTCACTATTTCAAATTTCAAGTTCCAAATTCAATCTGCCTTTGGCGGATTACTCCGGTGGCAAAAGCCCCGTCCGGTAGGCCTTACTTATAGCTGATGGTGCGTTTGAAACACCGAGCTTCTCATAGATATGGCGAACGTGGGTCGCCACAGTTGGCGGGCTGATACCCAGGTTATGGGAGATTTGCTTTTTCACCTGACCCTCACTGACGAGTTGTATGACTTGCATCTCTCGCTTGGTGAGTCTGGCTGCACTGGCTGAATCGGGTCTCTGCTTTTGCACGCTGTTGAGAATATACTTAGCGATCTTTGAATCTAGGGATGCTCCCCCTGCCATAACCGTGCGGATGCCGTCTATGATGGTGTTGAGCGAGGCATTTTTGAGCAAATATCCTGAGGCGCCCATGCTTATAGCCTGGAGCACATCGGATTCTTTTTCAGATTGGCTGAGCACGAGCAGATGGGTGTCGGGTGTATGTTTTTTGAACAATGGGATGGCTTCGATACCACTCATGCCGGGTAGCATGAGATCGAGCAGGATGACGTTGGGGAGCTCGGTTTTATCTTTGGTTTCTGAGATGCTTTGCAGAGCACGCTCAGCAGTTCCAAAGGTGGCATAGAGCTCGAAGTCTTGTTCGGTTTCTAGGGCGAAGCGAACACCCTCCCGGTAGTCGGGGTGGTCTTCTACAATCATTACGCGGATGTTTGTTGTCATGTTATAAATGGTTTGTTTTTGAGATGGTTTGGGTTGCTGGGTATGTCTGGTCAACGCTGTTGAGTCAGATTTGGCTTTGTCGCCGGTTCCATGGGATCTTCAGCTTAAGGATGATACAAGTGCCTTCCTTGTGACCTATGGCGTTAGATGAGGTCGAAATCTTGGCTTTGAGGAGATCGGCGCGGCGTTGGAGAGATTCGGGGATGGCATGGCTATCGTTACCTTCGTGGCGTGCAAGTCCCCGGCCGTTGTCACAGATTGTCATCATCAGTTGATTGGGCTTAGCTGTGAGGTGGGCGCTTATATAGGAGGCTCCTGAATGACGGCTGATGTTAACCAGGCATTCTTTAAAGAACAGGCGCAGGTCATCGTGGGTAATGGTTTTGAGCCCTGCTAGGTATTGTTCTCCTTCCACGCTGATTTCGTATTCCATGTCGGCCATTATACGGTGGGCAAGGCGCTTCATGTCATCATGCAGGTTACCTGCGTTCCCTTTACTCTCGTGTACTTTGATGCGGTGGCGTAGCGAGCTACCGGCACGGGTGATAACTTCCTTGTGGCGCTGTAGCACGTCATCAAGACGGGCGGGGGTGTTATTGGCAAGGCGGGCGGCGTCACCGAGTAGGCCGATTGTGTAGAGATCTGCTCCGAGCTCATCGTGCAAATCGGCGGCGAGGCGTTCACGAATGTCCTCGATCTGGCGCATGTGGGAGATTCGCCCGATCAAGATGGTGATGATGATGCCACCCCCAAGCAGGACAGCGAGCCAGACCAAGCGGTGTAGGTTAGTCTTCTGGCTAAGGTAACGATCATTGAGCGTTGTCGCGATGAGCGGGCGCTCGGTCACTAGGTCATGGCGGCGTGCCAACTGCTCCATCCAGATCCGCAGTGGTAGTATGTCACCGAACTGATTGCGCCCGTCTGTGAGTGCGGAAAGAGAGCGGTCCGAACTCTCCCGCACGTTCGCCTTGACTGGGCGGTGAAGGGCCACGTTTTGGTCTTCGGCAAAAAGCTCGATCTCAGCAAAACCGATGCGTGCTGTGAGCGGGCTTCGCGGTATGGTATTGGTTCGGGAAGGTGCGATGTAGGGCTTTTCCGCGGTGAGCTTTACGTAACGGCATGTGGTCACTGGGAAGTTGCGCGCGATGATCGGTCCGGTGTCGTAGGTGCTGGTTTTGATGTAATTGAGCACCGGCTCGGCATCGGAGAAGTCGGCCCGGTTTGCACCCATTACTTGAAGTCGGCTCGGTAGGCCATGATCCCCGGGAAGGGGTTGGGGGACGACATCACTCACATCTACGCTGTGCAGGTGAATCCGATCAAGTGGCTGGTGGGAACCGAGGTCAATGGTGAAGCTGGTGGTGTGTTCAGGGTGAATGCTGGCCAGAAATGCCAGGCTCTGCTCACCTTGGGCGGCATCCATCATGTAGGGCATGAAGCCATCCACCAGATCATTCCCAGAGCTGGCCAGACTTGTCATGTCAGAGGATGATGTCACAGGTCTGCGCAGGGCAATATTGCGCTCACCGCTAAAAACGAGAGTCTCAGAGAGTTGGAATAGGTATTTACCATCCCACGAGCGAGGGCTAAGGGCAGTGGCCTCAATGCGTATCCAAGAGGCCATGGTGCTGCCACAGTCAACGATGACAGGGGCTTGGCGAGGGAGCATTCCTTCATCAGCATGGACACTTGTAAGGACTACCCCTTCTGGATGCTTTTTGCTGCCGGCAACCACCTGAAATGTGGAAGGGAATCCCTCGGATTCATAGCCGGTAGCAGCATTGCGCATCAGAGAGGGAACTAGTACGAGGGCGTCAATGGTATGCTCGCCTCCCAGGTCGATTTGCACCCACTCAGTGTGATCGGGGCTGTTGTGAACCTTGGAGCGCCAGCCGATAGTACCGTAGCCACTACGCAAGCTGTAGCGAGCTAGATTGTCCAGCTCGGTGTCTATGTCCTTCAGACGCTGCTCAAGCTGGGCGGTAGAGAGGTTCTCGATGTTCGTCTCTGCTGGTGTCTCAGCGGCCCATGTGGTGCACAGCAGCATGCCTGCCAAAAAGCATGCAGTAAAACAGATGCGTAGTGGACATAGAGAA
>JAQXBQ010000013.1 GCA_029252325.1 Akkermansiaceae bacterium | reverse complement strand
GAATACATGCTTTTTTTTTTTTTTTTAACCTTACAAAAGGATTACTTGAAGTTGTGTATTACTCCTCGTCGGCTGTTTGGCTGTTGCTATTGGCAAGCGCCATTTCTTCAACATCAGTCCACTCGATGTATGCCATCGGTGCTGAGTCACTGGTGCGTGCGCCAAGTTTGGTAATACGGCAATAGCCGCCCTTGCGATCTGCACTTGCAGCTGCAATTTCTCCAAATAATTTTTTGACGGTGTCTTTTTGTCTCAGGAATGCAACGGCTTGGCGGCGCGCGTGCAAATCACCACGCTTAGCAAGTGTTACCATTTTCTCAGCAACAGGGCGAAGAGCCTTGGCTTTAGCTAGTGTGGTGCGGATGCGGCCATGCTCGATAAGGCTACATGCCAAGTTGGCAAGTAGTGCCCGGCGGTGAGCGCTATCGCGTTGTAGTTTGACAGTTTTTTTTCTGTGTCTCATGTTAGTAGTCCTTGCGGACGATTAGTTTTTAAATAGTAGTTAGATATACTGAATGTTTAGTCGTTCAGGTTTTGAGCAATCAGGTCAGCAAGACCGACAGGTGCTTCATCTTCCGTTCCGAGGCGAGGTGCTGCTACGCTTGGTAGTGCTCCAGTGAGTAGGGATGGGTCGATGTTCATTCCGAGTCCAAGACCAAGCTCAACGAGCTTCTCTTTAATCTCGTTCAGAGACTTCTTACCAAAGTTGCGATACTTGAGCATTTCAGCCTCAGTTTTTGTTGCGAGCTGCCCAACGGTGGTGATGTTAGCGTTGTTGAGGCAGTTTGCGGCACGAACGGAAAGCTCGATCTCGTTGACGCTCATGTTCAGTAGCTTCTTGAGCGCGGCGTTTTCTTCACTTTGTTCCGCGGGTGCTTCTTCAAAGTCGACGGCGTTTTCATCGTAATTAACGAAGACGTCGAGGTGATGGCGAAGAATAGCAGAAGCCTGTAGAAGGGCATCAGAAGGCTCGACACGACCATCGGTCCAAATATCAAGAATGAGCTTATCAAAGTCAGTCATTTGACCAACACGAGTTGCTTCAACAGCGTACTTCACACGAACTACTGGTGAGAAGATGGAGTCAATAGCAATGACACCAATGGGCATGTCCTTGCGCTTGTTTTCGTCGCCAGTGTTAAAGCCTCGTCCAACTTTGACTTCAAATTCGCAGTCAAATTTAACTTTGCGGTCTAAATTGCAGATGACTTGGTCCTTGTTGACTACCTCATAGATGTTGTCATCGATGATGTCCGCAGCAGTGATTTCGCCTTCTTTTTCAAGTTTGATAGTAAGAACACGCGGCTCTTTGCCGTGATGCTTGAATTTGACTTTTTTAAGGTTGAGGATGATGTCAGTGACATCTTCAACGCAACCCGGAAGGCTTGAGAATTCGTGCTGAACACCTGCAATACGCACGGATGTGATAGCAGCACCTTCAAGAGAGGAGAGTAATACGCGGCGTAACGAGTTTCCGATGGTATGACCGTATCCGCCTTCAAATGGCTCAGCAACAAACTGTGCGTAGGTTTCGGATTCGGTGTCTTCGTTTTTAGTGAGGCGGTTCGGGAGTTCGAAGCGGTCCAATTTGAATGCGGCGCCGTCTTCTTCTTCTTCGATTGCTTCAGTCGTGTCTGTGTTGTTTGATGTGTCTTCTGACATATTATTTGTTGGTTTACCGGGTTACCCTCCGGCGAGCGATGATTAGCGAGTCGTCAAGAATTGACATTTGGCTAATTTGCGGAGGACCTACGGTGGTTTCTAGCTCGCGGGGCGGGGAATAAAGGGCATGCTGGGGCTTAATGCAATCGTTTTTTTGCTTATTTTAAGCGGTTTCCTGTAGGGTGAAGCTCAGTATTTGTGGGGATTCCTTTATTAATTTGCGGTGTCGTTTTGATGGCTTTGTGCTACATGTAACGACATGAAAGCACTCTCCATAATGGCAATAAGCTTATTTTTCAATCTCGGCATGCCTATATTGGCACAAGACAAGTCAACAGAAGGGTCGGAAACATCGGCGAATGAACTAGCATCGGAGCTATCTCTGGCGCCAGCGAGACAGGCACCTGTGGCGGAAGAGGTCGCGATTGAGGTCGACGAGGCGGAAAAATCACAAGCAAAGAAGGCTAATTCGGGGTTGAAGCCACAAAAAAGGGTGTTTGGAAGGTCTGATGAGGAAGGCTACGAGGGCAAGGTGGTTGTTATCAAGGTAGGCAAGAAGGACCTCGTGAATAAGCAGGCCTTTAAGTTTTGGCGGCGAGTTATTCAACGGGTAAACGAGGAGAATGCCCGCGCGGTGCTATTTGATATAGACACGCCTGGGGGACTGGCTTTCGACACAGCCGAGCTCATCATGGTTGACATGCAGAAAATAAAGGTTCCTTCATATGCGTTCGTGAATCAACAGGCACTAAGTGCTGGAGCGCTTGTTGCCGCTGGCACGGACACAATTTACATGCATCCAGTTTCGACTATCGGTGCTGCCGCTATTGTAAGTGGTAGTGGTGCTGAAATTCCTGAAATCATGCGCGCAAAGATCGAGTCTGCTTTTAATGCCTTCGTGCGTGCAGTATCAAAGAGCAAGGGACGTAATCCAGATGTAATCAGGGCGATGATGATCACGGATGAATACTATGATTTTGGTGATATTCAAGTAGAGGAAGGGGAACTATTATCGCTCACAGCAGATGAGGCGGTGACCGAATTTGAAGGAAAGCCATTGCTGGCCAAAGGAATTGTGAACAGCATTGACGAATTACTCGAAAAAGAGGGCCTCGCGGGTGTGGATGTCGTCTTAGCTGTGCCCACTGGCATGGAGAAATTAGCATACTGGGCAGCCGCATTTTCGGCCATTCTTATTCTAGTCGGTATTGGTGGAGCTTATCTCGAGATGAAGACTCCTGGATTTGGCATAGGCGGTGGAATATCGCTACTGGCTTTTGCTGTATTCTTTTTTGGTAATTATGCCGCAGGAAATATGGCGGGTTATGGCTTGATGTTGTTGTTCTTACTGGGGGTGATCTTGGTTGTCTTTGAGCTCTTTATTTTGCCCGGAATGATTGTTCCAGGCGTCATTGGGGCAATCTTGGTGATTGGAACTCTGTTTGTCGCTATGATTGACGGCTTTGCTTTTGAGGATAATGCAGTACGCGGTTGGGATGCTGCCGGAGCCTTGGACTTCATCAATCGGCCAGCCCTAAACTTAGCGATTGGCCTACTTGGATCTACCATTTTGATGATGTTGGTGATGCGCTACTTGCCCGGTGCGCCTCTATTTAATAAGCTCGTCATGAGCAAGGTGCTTGTTAACGGCGATTCTACAGGTTTGGACTCAGTATCTGGAGGTACGGGTGAGCATGTTGGCCTGCAAGGTGTAGCCACAACTGATCTGCGTCCAGCTGGTAAAGGAGACTTCGACGGCAGAATTCTTGATGTCACAGCGGCAAGTGGTTTCATTGCCGAGGGTAAAGAAGTCATTGTCAGCTCTGAGGATGGATTGCGGATCTTGGTAAAAGAGATCGGATAAAGAGCGCTAAATTTGCACTCGTATACATGTGGTGGTAAGGACGCACAGCAGAACATTCAAAGAGCGCAAAAAACCCTGCTAGCATTATCTGCTGCAGGGTTTGTTGCTTAGTAGCCCTGGAGTGAGCTGCTAAAATTGTGTATTAGAATGTTGTTATGCTTCCTCATGCATCGCCATGCTCGTCTGGACGATATGCAATGTATGATTGGACACCGAGTCGAAGTGGTTGTTGATGTCGATGTTCAGCATCTCAAGCTTCACGTCACCATTTGACATACGCTTCATGGCGCTCTTGTTGAACTTTTTGCGCATTGTGCCCGCCATCTTTTTCATAGCCTCTGCCTTAGCCATGTCTTCACTAGAGATTTTAGCGAGTAGGCTTTGGTCTGCGAAGGTGACGAACTGGGATATGCTCCCGGCGAATTCACGGATGGCTTCTTGTTGCTCTTGAGTGAACTGACGATCCTTTTTGTATCGGCGCTCGTTGAGTTTAACGAGGCGGTAAATGCAATCAATGCATTCCTCTACCTCTTGGGTAATACGCAACATATTAGCTATCCTGTTGGCGTTTGCTGGCCCTATATCTTTGGATGAGCAGCGCACAAGGTATTGTGTGATTTCCTGCAGCATAAGGTCGGACTCATCTTCAATCTTTTTGAGCGCACTTACCTGAGAAGACATGTCTTTTTTTGGATTCTCAAGAACATCGATGAATCCATCAAACATGGTCACACACAAGCGGGACATTTTCTTGATTGCGTCCTCAGCCTCAGCGATGTTGAGCTCCCCCAAGTCCACCAAGGTTTGTGATATGTAGCGAAGGTGGGAGGCCTCTTCTTTTTCAGCGGGATCGGGCACCCATTTTTGAACAAGATTGGCAATGACGGGGACAAACCAAACAAGTAGCAGTATATTGGCCAGGTTGAATGTAGTGTGGAACAGCGCCACAGCGAATGCGACAATGGTTAGGTTGTTGCCTGCATCTCCTTTTGCCGTTTTGATTTCCACGATGTGTTTAGGGAAATGGTCGACTAAATCCCAAACCAGAGACGTGATAGCCCAGAAGAACACGAGAGCCCATACTGTGCCGATGACATTGAACAGGAAGTGGGCGCGCGCTGCGCGCTTGGCACTGACGTTGGCACCAATTGATGCTAGCCATGCGGTTACCGTGGTTCCTATGTTTTCACCAAGTACTACGGCCGCAGATATTTTGAAGGCCTCGTATGGGTCTGAACCGAACCAGCCATTCCAAGCACAAGTAATCGTGATTGCCATGGCCGCAGAAGATGACTGAACGATCAAGGTTAGTAGAATGCCGGCGATTAGGAACAGTATGGTGGAGCCAAAACCCATGCCATTGAGGGATTCGATAATGTTTTGAATCGTTTCTTGGAGTTGGGCATTTTCCTTAACCCCACCTTTGAGGTCAGGAACTGATTTTTTGAGGTAAGATAGCCCGGTGAATAGCAAACCGAAACCAATGAGTGTTTCTCCTGTTGCCTTAGCCTTAGCCTTTCCGACGAAGAATAACGGTAAACCAATACCGATGATGGGTAATGTAATGGCGGAAATACTAAACTTACCAATCCACGCAACGAGCCATGCGGTAATGGTCGTGCCAAGGTTAGCCCCCATGATTACTCCGATTGATTCGGTGAGGGTAAGAAGGCCTGCATTGACAAAGCTTACTACCAATACCGTGGTGGCTGAGGATGATTGCACTAGGGATGTTGTGAAAAATCCGGTAAAAACAGAACTAGCCCTGTTATGAGTCATCGTGGCGAGAGCATGGCGCATTCCGCTTCCCGCTGCCTTTTGTATGCCCTCCGACATGACTTTCATGCCGTAGAGGAAGATGCCGAGTGAACCTAATATTTTGAGGATAGCAACAAGAGTAGTCCAGATAATCATAGTCGGTAATATTTAAGTAGTAGTATGAAGATGATGATAATTAGAAAGTAGCAATCTTGCGGTTATGCTTTTTGCTATTCATCATATGCCTTGTAATAGGCAATCAAGTCAAGTGGAGGCTCCATTATTTACAAGTTTTCACGTCATGCCCGTGGGTGCGAAAAACACATGAATGCTTGATGTAATGCAGTATGGTAGAGTGGAAAATGTAATGATATGATTTTAA
This sequence comes from Akkermansiaceae bacterium, assembly GCA_029252325.1. Lineage (GTDB taxonomy): Bacteria > Verrucomicrobiota > Verrucomicrobiia > Verrucomicrobiales > Akkermansiaceae > Oceaniferula. Next base: position 21,353 of record JAQXBQ010000013.1, on the reverse strand, counting down.
GGACGTTGTAAGGCAATGGCCGCCAGTTTACGGGCCGCCGCAGCAATTTCCTCAACACCTTTTTGAGTGGGCTCAGCATCGGCGCTGAGTAGCATTATAGTGCGCAATTCAGCTATGATTTTACGTATCGCCCTCATGTCATCTCGATCTGATACCCGAGGATTCAGGGATTCGATAGAAGCTTCGTAATAGTCGGCGATATCTTCACGATACAAAAGACGTGCTCTCGCTTCAGTGTATTTCTTTTCCACAGCATACGAGCTCACCTCAAGCGCACGAATCCAACCTCCGAGTGATATGAGGTGTGCTAAGTCGACATCTCGTAAATGTATGAGGTCTGTTTCTACGTCTCTTTGGGTTGCAGTGAGTTCTTTCTTGAGTGCTTCGACGTTATTTTTGCGTGCATTATCAAGTAAACTTGCTGCGTGGCGATTGACACGTTCGCCAGCTCCTAGAGCACGGCTGTAGCGTGATAGCTCTTTAGCTAAATTTTCAATTTTCTGCATGTGGCCTGCCTGCACCGCGATAAATCCTTCAGCGATTAAGAAACCGATTTCGAGAGCGAGGTCAGCTCGGTTCAGTGGCATGCGCTTTGGCATTTCGTGTGCCAGCTCGTCGGCGTGTAGCGGGGCAAGATTATCAAGGTCGTCAAAGATGCGTTTGATGGAGGGCGCAGTAAACTCGTTGACCCCAAGCTCCTCACGTACATGCGGGTCATCAATCAAATCATCGGGGATGTTTGGCCTAGTTGGAGGGAGAACGCCCTGATCCTCTTGGGCGCTTATCTGCATGCTGGCTATTAGGCTAGCGGAAAAAAGATACAGCATGGTGTTTTGGAGGCATGAAATAATCTTCATACCGTGCAGATAACTATTCTCAGCGAGAAAATGCAATCGAGGAATGTAGGAGTAAGCATAAAAAGAGGTCTAAAAGAGGCGAAAAGAAGTTGGCACACTATGGAATGTGGCTTATCTCACTCACATGAGTTTGTTATTGGGAGTTAATATTGATCATGTAGCCACTTTGCGCCAGGCACGCTACTCAGGCATGTTGGCATCCCCGAATGCTGAGCCTAGCCCGCTACAGGCAGCTGATGATGCTCTTTTGGGCGGTGCGGACTCAATAACCGTTCATGTGCGGGGTGATCGACGCCACATGCAAGAGTTCGATGCCTTCGAGATTAGGAATCAGATTAACCTGCCCCTCAACTTTGAGATGGGAAACACTCCTGAAATGGTGGCGATGGTGATGCGCTTGAAACCCGATTTTGTTTGCCTGGTGCCCGAAACACGCGAGGAAGTAACCACTGAGGGTGGTTTGGACGTTGCGGGACTTTTTGATTCACTAAAGAATACAGTTTCTCAACTTCAACAAGAGGGAATCAAGGTCAGCATGTTTATCGACCCAGACGAATATCAGGTGGAAGCGTCATGCCGCATCGGAGCTGAGATGATAGAGTTGCATACTGGTTGCTTTGCTAATGCTGTTGATCAGGACAGGAAGGTCGAAGCCGAACGGTTGAGGATTGCGGCCACACTTGGTCATGAAGTCAATCTGCAGGTCAATGCTGGCCATGGTATTAATTTACAAAATTTACCAGAGCTTTTGACGGTGCCACATCTCTCGGAATTAAACATCGGCCACAGTCTGATTGCACGGTCGGTCAGAGTGGGTCTAACGGAATCAGTTAAAGAAATGCGTGAAGCGATGAAAGGCTATGCGCTATGATGATATTTGGCATTGGCATTGACGTAGTTGAGGTAGAGCGCGTGGAGTCATCCATTGCCGAGTTTGGGGAGCGTTTTGTGAATAGAATCTTTACCGAGTCGGAACGCGAATACTGTGAAAGTCAGAAGCGGCCATCCATTCATTATGCGGCGAGATTTGCAGCTAAGGAGGCGGTAGCGAAGGCGTTTGGAACGGGTATTGGTAAGGAATTGTCATGGCTGGATATGGAGATAAGGCGCCGGGAAAGCGGAGAGCCTGAGGTATTTCTCTCAGGTGCGGGTGAGCAATTTTGTAAGGATCATAACCTGAGCCAGATAAAGGTCAGCCTCACCCATGCCCAACACTACGCAGCGGCTAATGCCATGGTATTATCAGAAAGCTGATATCAATCTAGGCCATGTGTTGTAGTGCTAGCGCGGGCACTACTCGCTCATCTCTTGCCTTGGCCATGCGGGTAACTATTGCATTTATACTTTGAGGCCTGGTAATTATTTGCAGATTGATACACTTAATTTTAATCTGAAATGAGGGCACTATCGATTACTAGTGTGTATGACAATTTGTGTCTCTTTCCACCCATTGAATTACCCGAGTATGCACTGCCCATAGTAGCCTTTGGAAATCCTGTCTGGAGGCTTTTTGCGGACGAGAAGCGACGATTTAGAAGCAGTGGGCTTTGAAAAGCGAAAGCCCCAAAAAGAGCGAAAGCCACTAAGCGGTATTACTTAGAGGCTTTCATATGGCTCCTGCGCTTGGGATCGAACCAAGGACCTAGTGATTAACAGTCACCCGCTCTACCGCTGAGCTACGCAGGAATTTTATTCGGTATGTCACATTGCCGTGTAGGGCTCGGACGGGCGGGAAAATGCCAGATCAGTGCCGTATTGCAAGATTTTTCTCGTCAAAATCTCATGGTTTTTTAACTCGGAGAATAAAACGGCAGCACTGAAGTGCTGCCGCTGGAAATTGTGGAATGCTGGTGCTGAAAAGTAAATGGTCTGTCTACGATTTAGCAGGGTTTACTTCGGCTTCCAAGTTGGCATCCAGTAGCTCGCGGCGTAAGTTAGCACCGCGCATCTTGCTCCATATATAAACAATAGGGGAGGCGATAAAGATCGAAGAGTAAGTTCCCACGACTACACCTATCATAATTGTGAAGGAAAAGTCCTTGAGAGCTGAGCCACCAAATATGTAGAGTACAAGCACGGCGACGAAGGTGGTGACTGATGTCAACACGGTCCGTGATAGTGTGGCATTGATAGCGTGGTTCATTACATCCTGCACGTCACCGCGGCGGGAACGCAGATCCTCTCGTATGCGGTCAAAGACAACGATGGTGTCGTTGATCGAGTAACCGGCAATCGTGAGGAAGGCTCCAACATGAATCAATGAGAGCTCTTGTCCTGAGAATATGACGATGCCCAAACAGATGAGGATGTCGTGAATTAATGCGGCAAAGGCACCAAGGGCGAAGGAGAATTCGAATCGGATCGTGATATAGATGAGGATAGCCACTAAACCTATGATGAGAGCCCATAGCGCGGTGCTAAGGAACTCGCCACCAAGGCTGGCACTGATTGTTTCCCGTGATGGCTTTTCTTTGAGCACTTCAAAATTAGAACTGAGGGCAGTCTCAATGGCTCCAATGTCGTCAGTAGCACAGCGAACGGTAAGTAAGTATTCACCACCGGTGGTAGTCTCTTCCTGTGAACGAGCTTGCTTGCTGAGCTCGAGTGTATTGAGAACCTGTTGAACAGCCGGTTGCTCAACTGTCTTGCCATCGACAAGCTGGTAGGAGAGCTGAGCTCCACCGGTGAAGTCTATGCCAAGAGAGGAGTTTCCTTTCATGCCAACGGAGCCGAGACCCGCAACGATGAGGATGATAGAGAAGCTGAAAGCTAACTTGCGTTTGCCAAGGAAGTTGAATGCTCTTTTTGGAATGAGATTCATAAAGCTTAGCTTCTTCAGAATGCCCGCATCAGAGAACCACCAGAACAGCACGCGGGTGCAGAGCAGGGCGGCAAGCATAGAGGCGAGGATACCGATAGTGAGTGTGACAGCGAAGCCTTTGACGGTTCCCGATGCACGCCAGAATAAGATTAAGGCCGTGATCAGGGTCGTGATGTTGGCATCAAAAATAGCGGAGAAAGCTTTCTCGTAAGCAGCAGAGATGGCGGCTTTGATGGACTTGCCAGCGGCAAGTTCTTCGCGAAGGCGCTCGTAGATGAGAACGTTGGCATCGACGGCAACACCGATCGTAAGGATAATGCCAGCAATACCCGGAAGGGTGAAGGTGAATCCAAACATGGCCATGGCACCGAAGAGAATCAGGATGTTGAGCGTCAGGCCGAGCAGGGCAATGATTCCCGCAAAGCGGTAGTATAGCAGGACAAAGAGCAAGGTGAGGCCGAGGCCTGCAATGCCAGCAGTGATACCTTGGTGCACAGTTTCTTTTCCGAGTGTGGCAGAAACGGTGCGCTCTTCTTCGACGAGCAGGGGATTCTTAAGGGGGTTGAGCAATGCGGCGGCAATGCTTTTTGCCTCAGCAGCGTCGTTCATGCCAGAAATTTCAAAGTTGGAGCCAAGGCTGCTTTGCACGACCGGCGCACTAAGGACTTTGCCATCCAATACGATGGCAAGGCGATCCTCGCCGTGGCGCATCTTGCTGGTGAGGTCGAACATTTTGTTGGCACCCTCTGCGTTGAGCTCGACGGTGAGTTTGCCTTCATGCGGACCATAGAGTTCTTGAGCGTGGACGATGTATGATCCGTCGAGAGCAGAACGCCGCTTAAGGAGGATGTTCTCTGTGATGATTTGACCTTCATCGTCTTCATCGGAAAGGACGTAAAGCTTGTAGCCGGGGGGGAGCACTCGATCAGCTTCGTTTTCGGCAACAAGACGATCAGCTAGTGCACGACTCTCTGGGTGAACGGCCTTCAGCTCGAGCTTGGCGATTTTCTCAAGGATTTCTCGAACGTTAGCGGCTTCTTCAGGCGATACGCCTGGCATTTGAACAAGAATTCTGTCGTTGCCTTGGGCGACGATGAGGAGGTCAGCAGTGCCGAGATTATTGAGACGCTTCTCCACGGTTTGGATAGCCTGCTCGACAGCGTTCGACGTTACGGGCACAGCAGTTCCCTCTGGATCAATATTGGGCTGAACCCTAAGGGTGAAGGAAGATCCACCGATGAGGTCAATGCCGCCTTTGAGGTTGTGAGCCTCTGAAATCGAAGTTTGACCACTGATTATGTTGCGCCAATGCCCCTTTGGGATGATCGAAAGCAGACTGAAGATGGCAATCAAGGCCACAATAATAGAACCAATATTTCGCTTTTTGCGCTCAAAATCTGTGGCGAAATACCAGAAGAATAGAGCCAAGAGGCCGAGGCCGGATAGGAAAGTCAGCAGACGGTCGTCGCTGAATAGAGAGGCGAAAATGGTGGTCATTGCGATAAGTGAACTAATGTGAGTGCGTTGTGTGCACGATTGATCGTGAAGGATGTATAGAGAATACCTTGGTTTGGCAAGGATGGGTTGTTTGAAGTGTCTTAACTAGACACAGAGATTTAACCAATGCCTCAGCCTTTGGCTTGGTCAGCTGTTTCGTCCTCGTCTGATTTAGATCCTGATGAGGTGACGGTCGCAATCGCTGTTTTATCGTATTTAACGAAGGTGTTCTCAGCCACTTTGAGTGAGACGGTTTTGTCACTCACGGAATTAACAGAAGCGTGTATGCCACCAATGGTGACGACCTTGTCGCCTTTTTTGAGGCCTGATTGTTTGGCTGCAAGTTCTTTACGTTGTTTTTGCTGTGGGCGGATGAGAACAACCCAGAAGATGACAAACATGAGAACCATCATGACGATGGGATTTCCCATTAGTGAGTTGCCTGATTTGGAATCTGTCTTGGCGGTTTCTGCGAGGATGCTGATGGTGGTGTTCATGGTGTTCATGGTGTTTGAATGTAGCGTTGATTAAATTTATTTTTGAATGAGGTGAAGTTGTCAGCCTCAATTGCCTCACGCGCTTGTTGCATGAGGCGCAGGTAGAAATGCAGATTGTGCAGGGAAAGCAACCTTAAAGAGAGCATTTCGCCAGCGCGAAAGAGGTGGCGTATGAAGGATCTTGAGTATTTTTGTAGTGATGGGTGTGTGTTCTCGTCGAGGGGGGCTACATCAAACTCAAATTGTTTGTTTTTGATGTGAATGGGGCCATCGGCTGTAAATGCCATTCCATGGCGAGCGACGCGTGTCGGCATGACACAATCGAACATATCCACTCCACGAGAGATCATCTCGAGCATTTGAGGAGGGGTTCCCAAGCCCATCGCGTAGCGGGGCTTGTCGGTGGGGAGAAAAGGAACGGCATTTTCGATGGCGCGCATCATCTCATGCTCGGGCTCTCCAACGGAAATACCACCCACGGCGTAACCATCAAAGCCGATGTCGACTAACTCGCGCGCAGATTGTTCGCGGAGATCTGCATAGGTGCTTCCCTGGACAATACCGAAAATGAGCTGACCCTGTTTACTGGTGTCCCAAGGTATGTGTTTGTTGGCGTTCTCCTGATGCCAATCCTTGCAGCGCTTTGCCCAGCGTGTTGTCAGGGAGAGTGAATCAGCGGCGTATTGTCGTTCGCAAGGATAGGGCGGACACTCATCAAAAAGCATGGCGATATCGCTTCCAATCGTGGCCTGAATTTCCATGCTGAGCTCAGGGGTTAGCATGGTTTTAGATCCATTGATGTGGTTGGCAAACTCAACACCCTGTTCAGAAATTTTGCGCAACTTAGCCAGAGACCATACTTGGAATCCTCCGGAATCAGTGAGAATGGGTTTATCCCAAGTAGAAAATTGATGAAGCCCACCCATCTCGCGCATGACGTCTAGTCCTGGTCGAAGAAAGAGGTGATAGGTATTGCCTAGAATAATCTTGGCATCGACAACGTCAACAAGCTCATCGGGAGAGAGTGTTTTGACCATTCCCTGTGTGCCGACTGGCATAAAAATGGGGGTCGGGATATCACCATGAGCGGTGCTCAATGTGCCCGTGCGAGCGGCGCTGTCGCTGCTAGTATGATGAAGTTGAAAAGACAAAGTGGTAAAAGGAAGTTGAGTTGGGATGTATGATGGGGGTATTTCTGATGTCTGACAGTCCCGATATTTTTAAGGCATGAGAACGAAGTCTGAGACAACCATGAGATGGTCAGAAGCAGGAATCGCGACATTTCGTGAGCGTACAGGTCGCAGTAGAGAGTTTGTGTAAATGTAGTCAATGCGCTGAAACGGAATGCGACGATGCCAGGTGTTTGCCCACCCTACGCCGACTTCACTGAAGGAATCGGTAAAGTGACCTCGGAGTAAATCGTGTAGAGGGTCAGAGGCGGGAGCATTGAGATCTCCTGCTGCAACGACCGGGCGATCTGGGAATGGGGTGCTGTTTTGGAGAAGTTCCAGGCTCCATATCACTTGTTTGCGTTGGAGCTTGCGGTTGGCCGCGTGGTTTTTCCAGCAGCTTAGTTCCCAGAGCCGCATGTCAGTAATGGCAGATTTCAAATGAAAATTGACACAGTCAATGAGCCTACCATCTGGGTGTTGCCTCGACTCGGGTAGCCTTAGCGTGCTGTGATGGCTGTGCTGCATGGGATTAGGTGTGCTGTCATGAATTTGCCATTTAGTGAAAATGGCAGATCTCTTGTTGGCACGAAAATCCCCTCTAATAGGATAGACAAGGTCTGCAATTATTTGAGCCTGCCATTCTGGGATTTCTTGCATGAACAAAATATCAGGTTGGTAGTCTGCTATGATCTGGGCTTGTTCGTGCACTTCATCGCTGCCGAGGTTCACCGCACCCCAGTTAATCGTGCAGACACGTATTGTCTCCTGTGATTGGAATGGCTCTGCTATGCCAGGTTGAGGGGTCTCTTTGCCAATGTTAACAAGGGCATGGGACTCATCTGATGCCGTCAGTATGGTTAGCAACCATAGGGTGACGAGCATCAGAGAAAGTTGGGCGCGCCAGAACAGGAATGCTGTAGCGGAAAGGAATAGCCCGATGAGTGACCACATCCAAATGGGGTAGACGGTGAATGCCGCCATTAAGTCAGGCTGCCTGATGTAACTGGCCGCTGTGACCACATGGAGAACCAGTGATGCAATAACTAACAATCTTGGAATCCAGTGGCGCATTGATCAGCGTGATGCACCCAGAATCAGGGTGAGGAAAATGGTATTACATGCCGGGTAGACCCAGGCCGCCCGTTAATTTAGACATTTCAGCGGCAGCCATCTCTTTGCCTTTGGTGACAGCCTCTTGGACGCCGGAGAGAACAAGATCTTGCAGGAAATCAACATCATCAGGATCGACCACGGAAGGGTCGATACGGATTGATTGCACATCGCCTGAGCCATTGGCTACCACGGTGACTTTACCTCCTCCAACAGAGGCTTCGACATTTTTGTTGGCCAGTTCTTCTTGTGTTTTTTGCATGCCGGCCTGCATTTCCTGGGCCTGCTTCATGAGCTTCTGAATATCCATTGAGTGAGTGGGTTAGTTAATATAATTACGATTGGATGGTGCCTTTGAAGACTTCAAGGGCGTCTTGAATAAGTGGGTCTTGGTAAAAGGAGTCGTCTGTCGCGGGGGACTCATCTTCTTTGCTTTCTGCTTCCGTAGGGGAAGGTTCTTCGGTGTGTTGTGGAGCATTTAGCTCAGGGGCTGGCTCGGCTGTTTGTTCCGGCGCAGCATCAATGAGATCGTCGAGGCTTCTTTTTTCTTTAGCTGGTGTTTCGACAGGCTTGCTAGGGGGATTTGGTTCAGCTTGTGGAGTTGTCGCAGATTCAGTTGTTGCCACTGGTGTTGGGCTCGAGTGATTGATCTCTGGGGCTGGGCTGGCAGGTGTTGAGCTGGCCGCTGCTGGTGCAACAGTAGTGTTGTCCTTGGTTGGATTTGATGTCGAATCGGTGGCGCTTTCAGTTTGCTGAAGTTGGCCCGCGCCAGCAAGCGCTTTGATGACATCGCTGATGCGAGCGTCATTAAGCGATTGAATTGCTTTAATGATTCCGATTTCCAGATGAAGTCGCTTATTGGCTGCCCACTTCATACGCCCTTCAGAATCAGCTAGTATGTCGATCAGGTTTAAGATGCGGTCTGTTTGGATGCCCTTTGAGGCTGATGCCAATGGCTCCCATATTTCAGATGGAAACCCTTCATTGCCAGCATTAGTGTCGAGACGGGTGACTAGGAGTGCTCGGAGGCAACTTATTAGCTCTCCCAAAAGCTGAGATAGTTCCTTGCCAGATTCGGCTTGTTGATGAATGAGCTCGAGAGCTGTGGGGCTCTCTTTGGAAAGAATACTGGTCGCGAGGCTGGCAACGGTTTCACGAGAGGTGAAGCCAAAAATTTCGAGAACGTTTTGTTCGGAAATTTTGTCGCCGCAGAATGCTACCAGTTGATCTAGCATAGATTGTGCGTCACGCATGCCACCATCTGCTCCTTTGGCGATTGCCCATGCTGCTGGGTCGTCGAGCGCTACTCCCTCTTTATCGGAAATATATTGCAAATGCTTAGCGATTGTCTCGGTGGGTATAGGCCGAAGATCGAAACGCTGGCATCGTGAGATGATGGTAGGAAGGATTTTGTTTGGCTCTGTAGTAGCAAAGATGAACTTTACGTGCTCAGGTGGCTCTTCGAGCGTTTTTAACAACGCATTGAAGGCTGCCGAGGTTAGCATATGCACCTCATCAATGTAGTAGATTTTGAATTTACCTTGAGTCGGAGTGAACTGAACATTCTCGCGAATATCGCGTATGTTATCCACGCTATTGTTGGATGCTCCATCAATCTCGATGACATCTAGAGAGGTTCCATTACCAATTTCTTGGCATACTGGATCATCAGGATCAAAATCGATGCTGGGACCCCCAGGGCAATTCAGTGCCTTTGCTAAAATACGGGCCGTGGTGGTTTTGCCTGTTCCTCGTGGACCTACAAACAACCAAGCATGAGCAAGCCTGTCGCGCTCGATAGCATTACGAAGGGTGGAAATGACATGGTCTTGACCAAGCACGTCAGCAAACGTTCTTGGGCGGTATTTTCGGGCAAAAACCTGGTAGCTCACGCGGCACAATTTAGGGCGAGAGGAAAATTTATCAATGACGATCTGCTTGTCTTTTACACTATCTTCTCAGCGATTGCCGGGATTGAGGTTGATCTCTGTGTTTATGTCAGTTATGGCGTTTTTTGCGAATCAGTCGCCAATATACAAATGAGTAATTTTTCCCCTTTCCGAGAGAAGATGGAATCTGCTGCAGTCACAGAGGCGGCAATCCGTGCGTTTGAACGTAATTATCAATCGTTGCTCCGCAATGAGAGCGGAATGATACCTGAGGACAGCATCAAACCATGCGATGACTTACCTCAGTCGAGTGATTTTTCACCTGATACTGGTGGCTACGACCCAGCATTGCTGGCACAAACAGTCGTTATCAAACTCAATGGAGGTCTGGGGACGAGCATGGGTTTGCAGAAAGCCAAGAGTTTGCTGCCAGTGAAAGGTGATTCCACTTTCCTCGATATTATCGCCAATCAGATTTTGCATCTGCGTAAGGAGACAGGGGCAAATGTTCGCTTCTTGCTCATGAATAGCTTCAGTACGAGTCGTGACACGCTCGAGCACATGGAGGCTTATGCAGATCAAGATTTATCAGGAGCGAAGAAAATCGAATTAATGCAAAATCAAATTCCGAAGATCGATGCTCAGACTTTAGAGCCCGTAGTTTGGCCTGAAAATGAATCTAGTGAATGGTGCCCACCTGGTCATGGTGACCTCTATGCGGCCTTGTCAGGGAGTGGCTGGTTGGATGCTTTGTTAGCTGAGGGTGTCAAATACGCATTTGTTTCAAACTCCGACAATCTCGGTGCAGTATTAGATGCTGGTTTACTGCAATACTTTGCAGAGACGGATAAACCTTTCCTGATGGAGGTGACCGAACGCACAGAGGCCGATAAAAAAGGAGGGCATTTGGCCGTGCTAATTGAGGGTGGTCAGCTGCTACTCAGAGAGGTTGCCCAATGTCCTGCGGAAGATATCGATGAATTTCAAAATATTGGAAAGCATCGATACTTCAATACTAACAGCCTGTGGATAAGGTTAGATGCACTCAAAGATTTATTAGAGCAAGAAGGTGGTGTGCTGCCCTTGCCCATGATTCAGAACAAAAAAACGGTAGACCCGCGTGATGCGGATTCAACGCAGGTGTATCAACTCGAAACAGCAATGGGCGCTGCTATCGAGTCCTTTCAAGATTCTGCCGCTGTATGTGTGCCAAGGTCGCGATTTGCCCCTGTGAAAACAACGTCCGATTTGTTTGCTATTCGGACAGATGCTTATGCCGAAGAAGACGATGGACGCATCAGTTTATCAGCAGTCAGAAATGGCAGGCCGCTAATCATAACCTTGAGCGACGAATACAAGCTGGTTGACAGCCTCGAGGGGCTTGGCGTGCCTTCGCTTGTTGAGGCAGACAGACTCGTTGTTTCTGGTCCAGTAAGATTCTCTGATGGAGTAAAGATAGTGGGTGATGTGAGTTTCATCAACGAATCGGGAGAAACCAAATGGATTGCCAGTGGAACCTACAAGGATGAGCAGATTACACTCTAAAAAGTGCTAAGCGATCTTGATGATAAAAAATGTTCATCTTGAACTACTTATCTATGTCAGGGAGTATTGATTTTTTTATGAGGTTGCCAGATACTCATGAACCTTGCATATCGAATTTGTCATGACTGATTTTGCAAAACTGGAGATACCCGAAGACGGCTATGATGCCGTTATTTTTGACCTTGATGGGACCTTGGTTGACTCGATGCCAGCACACTTTGCGGCGTGGTGTGAGGCTCTGGCCAAACAAGATGTAGACTACGTTTTCCCCGAAGATGTTTTTTATGCCATGGGGGGCAGGCCAACGCATGACATTGTTGCTGAGCTTAATGGTGAGTTTGGACTTCATATGGATGCTGAAGAAGTCGCGGTTGATAAGCGTAATGCCTTTCTCAGGCATCTTGACGATATTGTCAGGATTGACGAGGTGACTGATTTCGCCCTCAGCTTGCGCGGCAAATTCCCGTTGGCGATTGCAACGGGAGGATCACGTTTGGTCTCTGAAAAGGTTCTGCAGCAAGTGGGGATAAGCGATTTATTTGATGAAGTTGTGACCGCTAATGATATTGTTTGCGGTAAACCAGCACCTGATATTTACATAGAAGCGGCGTCTAGGTTAGGCGTTGATCCACTCAGGTGTTTAGCATTTGAGGATGCCGCGGCAGGAATGATGGCGGCACAATCTGCTGGTATGAGGGTGGTTTGTGTGCCAGCACCGGTGAGGGTGAAATGACGCCCTGTCTCAAATTATGCCGCAAGAATCTCGAATTGCCCCAGCCAAAATCAACCTTAGTTTAAGGGTTTTAGGGAAGCGCGCGGATGGGTTTCACGAGATCGAAAGCCTGATGGTGCCTCTGGCATCAGCTGATCTGGGCGATGTTTTGCATTTCGAATCGTCAGAGAGCTACGACTTGCATTGTGATGTGCAAGGTGTGCCACGGGATGAGTCTAATCTGATCACAATGGCAGTGCGCAAATTTGAGCAAGCACTTGGAAGGCCATGCTGCTGGCGTATCACTTTGGAAAAAAAGATTCCTCATGGTGCCGGTCTAGGAGGTGGTAGTAGCGATGCAGCCACTACTTTGTTAGCTCTTAACGAGCTTGAGGATGCAGGCTTTTCAAATGCGCAGCTCGCCGAGATGGGGGCGTCTTTCGGCTCAGATGTTCCTTTTTTTATCTACCAGCAAGCATGCATGGTGAAGGGTAGGGGGGAGGTTATTGAGCCCATTCTCAGGCCTGATATTTCAAACCAAGCATTATTGCTGTTAAAACCGAGCTTTGGGGTCTCGACCCCAGATGCTTATCGCCATTGTCTGGATGCAGATGAGGTGGTAGGTGTTAGGTATTCTCCGCAAAAGATGCCATGGGGCGATATTGTTAACGATTTAGAGAAGCCTGTGTTTTATAAACATCGTTTTCTGGCTGAGATGAAGCTGTGGTTAATAGATCAAGTTGAAGTTGATGCTGCAATGATGTCAGGTTCTGGCTCCACCATGATGGCCTTTGTCAGCGATTCTAAATTGTGCAGTGATGTGTTGCTACGCGCACGTCAGGAGCTTGACCCAACTTTATGGGGGTGTAGTGTCTCAATTGCTTAAACGGTGAAGCACTCCGGTAGACATATGCTCAAAAACGTATCGAGGTCTTTTTACCTCAGCATGCGATTGCTGCCAGGGGCAATGCGTGAACCTGTGAGTTTGGCTTATTTGTTGGCTCGTGCCAGTGATACATTAGCGGATACTGAGGGCTTGGATGCTGAGCTTAGGTTCGAAATGTTGCAGCACTTTGGCGAGATTCTTGGCGGTGGGGAAAAGGCAACATGGCTTGCTAAATTAAGCAATGAAGTGATTCCTTTTCAGAAACACGAGGGCGAAATATTGCTCCTAGAGACGATGGGCGAGGTATTCGATTGGCTAGATAGGCTCGACTGTGAGCAAGCTCGCTGTGCAATTTTAAAAGTCATGAAGCACATCCTTCATGGGCAGAGTCTGGATATTCAGCGCTTTGAGATCCAGCAATGGCACATGTTACGAGAAGATGCCGAGCTGGAGGAATATTGTTTTCTTGTCGCTGGTTGTGTTGGTGAATTTTGGACGGAGATCGGCAATTTAGCATTGGCTGAGTTTTCGTCTGTCGATCTTGGTGACTTAAAGCAAATGGGGGTAAACTATGGCAAGGGATTGCAACTGATCAATATTTTGCGAGATCTGCCTGCCGATTTGAGGTTAGGTAGATGCTACATACCCGGGGTAGATCCAAGTGACCGCGGAGCGGTCATGAGGGAGGCGACTCGATGGCGGCTCCGAGCTCGAGCATATTTATCTGAGGGGCAGGCGTATGCTGCGTCTTTGCGGTCTAGGAGGACGCGGGCAGCAACAGCTTTACCGGGACTCATCGGTGAGAGCACACTTGATCTTCTCGATCAGGCAAGCTGGGAAGAGCTTGATAGTGGCATTAAGGTGCCTCGCCGCGATGTCTACCGATTCATGTGGGAATCTTTTTTTGTTTAGAGACAGCACTTGCAGAATAGAATGTTCTCTATTATCTATGTTGCGTGGAAACAATGGATTCAACGCAAGAACTGCCCGATGCGCATGGGCACTTTGGGACCTACGGGGGCATGTTTGTGCCCGAAACTCTGATGGACCCGATGCAGGTGCTAGCCGCTGAGTATGAAAAAACGAAGGCTGACCCTGAATTTCAAAAGGAACTTGATTACCTGCTGCGACAATATTGCGGGCGCCCTACTCCCTTGTATTATGCCGAACGGTGGACCGAAAAGTTGGGGGGAGCCAAGATCTATCTGAAGCGCGAGGATTTACTGCATACAGGTGCACATAAAATCAATAATGCTATTGGTCAGATATTGCTCGCTAAGCGTCTTGGAAAAAGTCGCATCATTGCGGAAACGGGTGCTGGTCAACACGGTGTGGCTACAGCTACTGTTTGTGCTCGATTTGGCATGGAGTGCATTGTTTATATGGGTGCTGTCGACATGGAACGTCAGGCTCTCAATGTTGCACGTATGGAGTTGTTGGGTGCTAAGGTTGTTCCGGTAACAGCTGGGCAGGCTACACTCAAGGAGGCGGTCAACGAGGCATTGCGAGATTGGGTTTCGACAGTGGGGAATACACACTACATTATCGGATCTGCTCTAGGGGCACATCCTTTCCCTATGATGGTCAGAGATTTCCATCGTGTTATCGGTGTAGAAGCACGTGAGCAGATCCTTGAGCAGGAAGGGCGGTTGCCTGATTTGCTCGTTGCCTGTGTAGGTGGAGGCTCGAATGCCATTGGTCTTTTTCACCCTTTTATCGGAGATGAAGACGTCCGGATGATGGGGGTTGAGGCAGGAGGTGAGGGGATCAAGCCTGAGCGTCATGCTGCTCGTTTCCAAGGTGGTAAGCTCGGGGTGCTGCAAGGATCTAAAACATGGTTACTAGCTAACGATGATGGCCAAATCGAGCTCACACACTCGGTGAGTGCTGGCCTAGATTATGCAGCCGTTGGGCCAGAGCATGCCTACCTCAAAGACATCGGCCGTGCCGAATACACCTATGCGACCGACGATGAGGCACTTGCTGCTTTCAAGGAAGTGTCAGAAACTGAAGGGATTTTGCCAGCATTAGAATCATCGCATGCTCTAGCGTATGTATCAAAAACGGCGCCGAATTTATCCAAGGATACCATTATTATTCTCAACTTGTCAGGTCGCGGTGACAAAGATGTAGAGCAGGCGGCGAAGTATCTATTGAACAAAAATTTGGGCAAGTGATTGCGGTGATGGACGTGAATTTTACCACACAATAAAATGTCCAGAACGATTGGCGTTATTGCGGGCTCGGGTATTTACCCCGAAGTATTTATGAATGCCGCACGCAGTAAGTCTCCAGATACACGTCTGGTGATGGCCGCGTTTCACGGTGAAACCCGTGAGGAACTCGCCAGTGAGGCGGAAGTTGCAGATTGGTTCAGCGTCGGCCAGTTGGGGAAAATGATTAAGTTTTTTAAAAAGCAGGGGGTTGATGAGGCTGTGATGGTTGGGCAAATTGCGCCAAAGAACCTCTTTGATTTGAGGCCCGACGTTAGGACGATGTTACTACTGGCTCGGACGAAAGAAAAAAATGCGGAATCTCTATTTGGCGGCATCGCTGACGAACTAGCCAAGGATGAAATTACGCTCTTGCCGGCGACGACTTTTCTTGAGGATTTGATGCCTGCTGAAGGCCATGTAGGTGGACCAAAGCTCAAGAAGTTGGCCATGGAAGATGCTCGTTTCGGTTTTAAAATTGCCAAAGAAACAAGCCGCCTCGATATTGGGCAGTCAGTGGTGGTTCGTGGCGGTACGGTTTTGGCGGTAGAAGCTTTTGAAGGGACCAATGCATGTATTCGGCGGGGTGGTGATTTAGGTCGAGGCAAGGAGGTTACGCTGGCGAAAGTGGCTAAGCCGAATCAAGATTTTCGCTTTGATGTGCCCGTTATCGGCCCAGATACTATTAAAAACTGTGCTCAATCTGGTATTGCGGTAATCGCGATTGAAGCTGGCAAGACCTTGATGCTTGGAGGTGACGAAGTGCATGCAATGTGCGATGAGCACAAAGTTTCTATAATTGCTCTTTGAAAGCTGCTTTTGTCGTTTGTTTTAGCCCGATTAACAGATGTCTGCTTGCACTCGTTCAAAGTCTTTCTAGATTCATTCTCATGCTCGCTAGCCCTGATAGGAACCACCCACTGCATGGAATGCTTCGTGGGCCCGCTCTCTGCTCAGGGAGGATCAGGCTGACGTTGCTGCTTGGCGCGGCTCTAGGTGCCTCAAGCTGCATGCCTAAATTTGAGGCTTGGTCATTGAAGCGTGATCGTGGAATTAGTATTCCTGAGCGGTTTGATGCCTCAGCTCCACCGGTGCCAGATGTGCAAGTAGCATTGTTGGCTCTTTTTGACGACAAGCGGTTGGGACACTACGTGGCAAAGGCGCTGCAAAACAATCCTAATTTAAAGTCAAGTTTAGCGAGGTTGGAGGAGTCTGGGTTTGAGGTGCAGAAGGCAAGATCTGCTTTGTTACCTGCAATGAGTGTTGATGGGGGCACTTCTCGCTCACAGAATTCATTGAAAGGTTTGAGTTCACGAGAAAACCGATACTCAGCAGGTTTAGATGCACAGTGGGAGATCGATGTCTGGGGCCGAATACGAGCTGGGGTTAGTGCTACAGCCAGCAATAGATTGGCCTTGCTTGCTGATCATGAATCGGCTCGTCAGTCGATTGCGGCACAGACGATGCAGGCATATTTTGATCTCGCTGCAGAAGATCAGCTGCTCGACCTCGCACAGAGGCGTCTGGCTAGCTTTAAAAAAACATATGCGCTGGTGGAACGACGTTTTGAGAGCGGAACAGAGAACTTGGGAGATCTAGACTTAGCCCGATCAGATTTAGAAAATACTCGAGCGCAATATGCGAGGAGGCAAAATCTTCGAGATCGTGCAGCACGTCAGCTAGCACTGATATGTGGAGTTTATCCTGATGCGAAATCTTCAGCAGGTGTCTGGCCTGTGATAAAGCGAGGGGTGCAGGTTGGGCTGCCATCAACATTGCTATTAAACAGGCCGGATATTGACGCGGCATACCAACGAATTCGTGCAGCAGATTCGCGTGTAAAGGTGGCTCATCGTGATATTTATCCTCGGTTTTCACTGACAGCGAGTGGAGGAGGGCGGTCATCGGTTCTAAAAGATATTGCTGATTCCAATTTCAGCGTATGGTCGATCGCTGGAAATATTGCAGGTCCGATTATCGATGGCGGTAGGCGTAAAGCCGAATGGGGGGCGGCTAACGCCCGAGCCAAAGAAGCGTGGGCTAGTTACCAGGCAACGGTCCTCAATGCTTTCAGGGAGGTGGAAGACGCCCTAGGATCCGAGCTTTACCTTGATCGGCAAGAGCAGGCTCTCGCCAATGCGCTCAAAGCGGCTCGCAGCGCAGAGAGTCGTATCCGTCGTAATTATGAAACGGGGTTGACTGAAATCCTTACATTGCTTGATACACAGCGGCGTGCATTTAACACAGAGGACGCATTTATTAACACCAAGGCTTTACGCTACAAAAACCGAGTGGCCCTAGCTCTAGCTTTGGGTAAAGAACTTTAAATATCATTTTGCGTTTTATGAAACTTTTTCTTAAGCTAGCCATCCCTATTGCGTTTATTATTTTGGCGTTTTTGTTTGTTAAAGTACTGATTAGCAAGAAGCGTCCAGACGTTACACGCGTAGCCGAGGTGATTGCGCCTCAGGTTGATGTCCTTGATGTAGACGTAAATAATCACCAGCCGCCTGTCTTGACTTATGGCACAGTGCAAAGTTACTTCGAAACGACGTTAACGCCTCAGCTGAGTGGTCAAATAACCGAGGTTGCTCCTGCGTTTCGCGTTGGTAATATGGTTAAGAAGAAAGCGTTGCTCGCGCGCATTGATGCCACCGATTACCTGGCTGTACTAGCACGTGAGAGTTCGAATCTGACCAATGCAAGACGAGCTTTGGTGGAAGAAGAAATCAAAGCGAAACAGGCGGCCCAAGATTGGACGGCTTCAGGTCGTGACTTGAGTAGCGCGTCTGATTTTGTATTGCGTAAGCCTCAGCTTAAAGCAGCTCGAGCAAGTATTGAATCTGCGATAGCTGCAGAGACCAAAGCGAAGGCTGATATTGAGCGCACCATGATCAGGGCTCCTTATGATGCGGTGGTTATTAAACGCTCAGCATCGGTGGGTAATTACGCCAGCCCCCAGCAGGCCTTGGGTAAGCTTATTGCGACCGAAAAGGTGGAGGTTAGGTTGCCTCTCACTGCAGAGCAGGTTGCCATTGTTCAATTGCCAAGAATACTTGAAGCGACTTCCAACCAGAATCCAGATCAGCAGAAAGTGGTATTTACCAGCGCAACTAAAGAGGGTGCCGAGTGGCAGGGGGAACTCGTGCGCATCGAGCCATCCATAGACCCCAAGAATCAGGTCGCCTATGTAATCGCAGAGATTGAAAAACCATATCACGCTGAGCCAGAGCCGCTGGTGGTAGGATCTTTTGTGAATGCGCGTATTCCTGGGCGGGTCATTGATCAAAGCTACAAAATACCTGAGGCCGCGCTGGTCAATGATGCCTATGTTTGGGTCGTTGATGAAGGCAATAAGCTTTGCCGTGTTGATGCGCAACGTGTTTATGGACATGCAACAAACGTATACCTTCGTATTTCTGATCAAGTACTTGAGGGTTTCGGTTTGAAGTCACCTCTACGCATCGTCATACGTCCGCTTGCCACGTTTAAACATGGTAGGGAGGTTGATCCAATGTCTGTGTCTTCAAAACTCTAATGAATACATGAAATTAGAGAAGAATCATCCTTTCATCACCTGGTTTGCATCCAATCCAGTTGTTGCCAATATCTTAATGCTGACGATTCTGGCGGCGGGTGTTTACACGGCATTTAATATAAGAAAAGAGGGCTTCCCCGCGTTTGAGGCTGAGTCTGTGACGGTCAGCGTTACCGTCAGGGGCGGCACACCTGAGGATGTTGAGCGTGGAGTTGCCATCAAAATCGAGGAGTCGTTAGAGGATGTTGAGGGGATCGACCACGTTCGATCAGTAAGCAAGGATAACCGTGCTTCGGTGACGATTGAATCCAAAGAAAACTATCCGATCGGAAAGCTATTGGATGACGTCAAAATTAAAGTGGATGCAATACCGTCGTTTCCAGACCAGGCTGAGAAACCGGTGGTAAAAGAGAATAAGCGCAGAAGTAAGGTGCTCTGGGTTGAGCTCTATGGTGAAGTGCCTGAGGGTATACGTAAGGAAGCCGCTCGCAATCTGCGTGATGCCTTGTTACGAGAACCTGCAATTTCAAAGGTGGAGACCATCGGTGCGCGTGGCTATGAGGTTTCCATAGAACCTTCTGAAGAAAAGCTTCGTTTATACCAGCTAACATTTGACGAGGTGGCCACTGCGGTTCGCAACAATTCCCTAGACCTTGGTGGTGGTGTGGTTCGTTCTAAACGTGGTGATATTTCACTTCGTGCGCGTGACCAAGCATACAGTAAAGCTGATTTCGAAAAGATACCTGTGCGTGCTAATGCCGATGGCACTCGTATCTATGTCAGTGATGTTGCCGTGGTTAGGGATGGTTTTGTAGATCAACGATTTTTGAATAGGTTCCGAGGCAAACCTACCACGAGCTTGAAAATCACGACTGAAGGTAGCGATGATATTATTGAGGCCGTTGATGAGGCCAGACGTGTGGTAGAAGAGTATCAAGGTTTGCCTGAGGGTCTGCAAGTGGCCAGCTGGCTAGATGGATCAGTTAATATTCGCGACCGACTTTCCCTGCTTGGTCGCAATGGCTTGATAGGAGTGCTCTTGGTATTGGTGTCATTGATGCTGTTTCTAAACTTGCGCTTAGCATTTTGGGTCGCAATCGGTATTCCTGTCTCTTTGGCAGGGGCGCTTACTTTTTTCCCGACACCGGGCCTCGATCTATCGATTAATGTTATTTCAGCATTTGGCTTTCTTATTGTGCTCGGTGTTGTGGTTGATGATGCCATTGTGATTGGTGAATCTATCTATTCTGAGAAAGAAAAAGATGATCATGCAGAAGAGGGCGATGGTCCGATTAGAACAACAGTGCGGGGTGTTAGTAAGGTTGTTACCCCAGCTACGTTTGGCGTTATTACTACTATTGCCGCATTCTTGCCGCTAACACAGGTGAGCGGAAGAATGGGCAACGTCTTTGGTCAAATTGCAACGGCTGTGATACTTTGCCTGATTTTTTCTCTCATTGAGTCGAAACTCATATTGCCGTCTCACCTAGCACATTTGAATGTTCATAAAAAGCCGGGTAATGCTGTGACCAAGGCATGGGCGCGTTTTCAAAAAGCGGTGGCAAACCGTTTGCGGTGGTTGATTTTTACTGTTTATAAGCCTACCATTCAATTTGTAATCGCTTGGCGATATGCAACGGTTGGAGCCTTTGTTGCGGTCTTTATCGTGGTGGTTGGATTGTTTCCTTCCGGCCAACTACGCTTCGTCTTTTTCCCTAATATCTACCGAGATAACGCGGCTGTTCTTCTGGAGCTTGAACAAGGACAGTCTGTGCAATATCTGCATGCTAATGCAAAGCGAATCGCTGCTATTGCCTACGAACTTGGTGAAAAGTATGAAGACAAGTATGGTCAAAACCCATTCGTGGAAATTCAGGTTTCATGCAAGACAAACGATAAGGCTGCAATTGCTGCTGAGTTGACAAGATCCACTACACGACAATTTCTACCAACAGGGGATATCATCAATGATTGGCGAGATGCTATTGGAGATATAGCAGGTGCTCGCTCGCTATCAGTAGCGGCTAGGGCTGGTCCCCCAGGTGGCGATCTTAAGGTGAATTTGGAAAGTGAAAACCTAGATGAGTTAAGGATGGCGGCTGCTGAGCTCAAAAATATGCTTTCAACCTATAGCGGTGTCTTCGATACCTTGGATACTTTTGATTCTGGAAAGCCGGAGATTCTATACTCGATAACGGCCGAGGGCGAGGCTGCTGGCTTTACTAAACGGGATCTGGCACTCAACGTGCGTGATGCATTTTATGGACGTGAGGCTCAGCGTGTGCAGCGTGGCCGTGACGAGGTGCGTGTGATGGTGCGTTATCCTATAGAGCAAAGAGAATCACTAGAATCACTGCGTAACATGCGTATTCGCAAAGAAGATGGGACTGTTGTTCCTTTTGGGGTAGTGGCCGAGACTCGATATTCTGAATCATTGGCTTCTATTAAGCGCTACGACAGCAAGCGTGTTGTCACGGTGGAGGCTACGGTTGACAAATCGAAGACCTCATCAGGTGAAATTACTAGTCGTCTAGAAAAAGAGTTTTTTCCGCAGATGATTGCGAAGTATCCAAGCATCTCAATTACTCAGCGAGGAGAGATAGAGCAACGCAAAAA
>JAQXBQ010000278.1 GCA_029252325.1 Akkermansiaceae bacterium | reverse complement strand
ATGCCCGGTTGCTAATTGGAATGTAAGGGCTCAAATGATTAGTCGGTCACCTGTGAGTCAATGTGCCAACAAGTGGTATATGAATAGCACGGGGCCCTGGTTGCTTCAGTTCGTGCCACAACGCCCTCTGGATGTTCATGATATGCCGGCGCCATCTGCAAATGGATTTGTTAAAAACCCTTTCGGCCTAGCTATCGATTTTTCGTTTTTCCCCAATGTTGTTTTATTTGATTTGCCCACGAGAGATTACGGAGTGATTTCAATGGTTGACCTACGGCATGCTATGCTGAGTCCATACTCGTGGACACCTAGTTATGTAGTGGCTCACTCTTTGAGAGATATGCATGCGCCAGCAGATGCGACGGCCTACGCTGAGTCAACTGCGTTGATGTCCCCTGATATGGGACCTACCCGATGGGATTATTTACTCGGGAGAGCGGCAGAAAAAACATCTAGGCATGGAGCTAGGTGCGTGATGTCAGATTCACAAGGTTTGTTACAAATAGGTGATCATGCAGTAACTAAACAGATTGGCGACTTGCGAAATACGTCCGAGGGTGAAGTGTTGGCTTACGATATTGCTTACGAAGTGAATCATAATTTGTGGGATGGCTATTTCTTCTCAAGCATGCCTCTCGATCAGTCAGGGGATCGTTTCACCTGGGACCCAGAAAGGGGCAGACACTTATGGAATAAGCGCTATCAATATAATCAAGATAGCAAGCTATCGCAGCATCAGATTAAGGAGTTGCTGTTAACTGAGAATGGCTGGAGTGATGTGTTTTGGCGGAGTGCTGAATTTATTAAGAATCGCTCAGCATTCAATATAAACTCAACTTCAGTGGAGGCATGGACTGCTTTTTTATCAGGTACGTTGGGAGTAGCGCGCCCATTGAAAATCGGGGTTGGAAGTGAAAAGCAAGTTTGCTTCGCTAGGTATCGGCAACCCAAGGGAATAGCCGATACGGATTCTGCTTCCCCTAGTCAGGCAGAAGGTTGGATGGGTGCCCGTCAGTTAACAGCCGATGAACTCAGAACTCTGGCTGTTCATATTGTCGATGAAGTCAAAAAAAGAGGGCCGTTCATCTCTATCGCTGATTTTGTGAATCGCCGTTTAAGATCTGATCAAAACGAAACATCAAGAATGGGTACAGTGGATGCGGCAATAGCCCGCAGTGGTCTTAACAAAAAATTTGAACAGCTAAATACGCACTTATCGACATCAATCAATACGGCTCCATCTTCTGATGCTCCGGATAATAATATGCAGATTTTTAGAGATGGTTATCTTTATAAAAACCAAGATCGCTTGCTTTCAGTGCAGCCAAAAAGCAAAGCTTGGGGAATGCCTGGATTCTTAACTCAAGGAGATATTTTGCGGTCTGTGGCACCATTTATGGCTGCCAGAGGTGATACATTTACGATACGAGCATACGGAGAATCATCTGATGCTGGTGGTGTACAAGCTCGTGCATGGCTTGAAGCTACGGTGGAGCGAACTCCACACTACGTCGATGGTAGATTGTTGAATGCTAGCTTGGGCGGTGCTAACGGCAACGGGCCACTTGACACGGCGATGAGAGTTAACCGAGCTGATGCGGGCTATGAGCGGGGAGCGCTTAATGATGTGAATGTAGGTTTAGGGCGGAAATATATATTAAAAAAGTTTAGATGGTTGCAGCGAGAGGAGATCTAAATTTTGTTTTTAATGCGTTGTTTGAGGCTCTTGTGTGGAGGTTGAGTCGCCTATTGCTGAGAAACAAATTTGTTGTTTCTGGTGCTGTAGTCATGAAGCGAATTTTTTTCGTGCTAGGTTTATCCGTTGTGACGGCTTTATGTGAGGAAGGCGAGGTGAGTGGTAGTGATTCAGATGATGAGCGCCTAGAAACTCAGATTATGGTTATTGCTTTGGGTTCGGTGCCTCCAAGAAAATATGGCAGGTCAGGCACTCAAGGTGATGCTGCTATGTTATTGCCAAAGGAGGGCGAAGTTCCGCCTAATAAACTGTATTACAAATCCTCAGCAGGTGGCTCGCTGCCATCGTCAAAGTGGCAGCCTTTAAATGTTACATTCAACAATATGTCTTCGATGCATTTCGTTCCTGCTGGGCGGGACCTTGTATTGTATCGAAAACTAGCCAGGCATTATGAGCCGTATGTGGTGATACCGTCAGGGGAAGTAGGAATGAAGAGGGCGGTGCTGTTGACGCAAGATTTTTCAGAGCGAAATCGAGGTGAGGCATGGCACAGAAATCCAAATCTTACTATTATTGACAGAGAATCAGCCTCTTTGCGTGATAAGCAGTTTGCTATTAAGAACCTCTCAAAGATGAATGTTCTGCATGCTTTTGATGGCGAAGTCGCTTCTGTTCGCCGAGGTCAGTTGATCGGCTATAAGCGCAATAAAAATGGTGTGCTCTACCATTTGGCAGCTAGCTATGGAGCACGGCGTAAAATCATCTACAATTTGGCAGTTAATATTCGGCGTGATAACGCACTACATCTTTATGTCCTTTATGATGCGGATCCTGGAACGAATGCAGGGCGATCAGTCGCTGTGTTCAGAATCATGCTATAGAAGTGATAGTTAGGTAGGTGAGTGAATAATGTGGTGTTAGGACAAAAGACAGAGGTGGGGCCACAAAAAACCCCGACTATCGTGAAATAGTCGGGGTTGGTTTTTGATTGTTGCTTAAAGATTACTTGCGCTTCTTAGCTGCTTTCTTCTTAGCTGGCTTCTTAGCAGCCTTTTTCTTGGCTGGCTTCTTGGCAGCTTTTTTCTTGGCTGGCTTCTTAGCAGCTTTTTTCTTGGCTGGCTTCTTAGCTGCCTTTTTCTTGGCTGGCTTCTTAGCTACCTTTTTCTTGGCTGGCTTCTTGGCTACCTTTTTCTTGGCTGCTTTTTTCTTGGCCTTTTTAGCTACCTTTTTCTTGGCTGGCTTCTTAGCCGCTTTTTTCTTAGCTGGCTTCTTAGCTGCCTTTTTCTTGGCTACTTTCTTTTTAGCCTTCTTAGCAGGCTTTTTAGCTACCTTTTTCTTGGCGGCCTTCTTTTTAGCCTTCTTAGCAGGCTTTGCGGCCGGCTTTTTAGCTGCCTTTTTCTTGGCTACTTTTTTAGCTGGCTTCTTAGCTGGCTTCTTAGCTGCCTTTTTGGCTGGCTTCTTAGCGGGCTTCTTAGCTACACGCTTTGCAGCGGCTTTTTTGGCCTTGCGTGGTGCGGCTTTCTTTTTAGCGGTCTTTTTTTTGGCTGCCATAGTGTTGTTTGGTATTATATTATACTGTTTGTTAGGGTAGTGAAATCCGAAGGTTTGCTTTTTAAGGCTGGTTAGTTAACGGATGATTTTTTTTGTTAGATTGTTTTGTCTGGGTAAAGCAACTCCGAAAAATTAACTGAAACGCAAACGCAAACTTTCTTTATAAAAGACAATGCTCTAACAGGTTCATTTGGTCAAGGAGGGAATTAAACTTTTCAAAACTAT
>JAQXBQ010000266.1 GCA_029252325.1 Akkermansiaceae bacterium | reverse complement strand
CATAGTTCATTTTCAGTTTATTCATAGTTCATTCATAGTCTATGCCTCAAAGTGATTGTTCGCAAAACGACCATGACCTGAGAGGATCCATCTTGAGCCCCAGTAAGATTTCTTACTGGGGCTCTTCTTTTTACCGGCAAGAGTAAATTATATTTTTGCCAGTAAAATCGAGGCTTTAGTATTGCTACTGACCCAATCTCTCCCTAAGTTCCCGAGCGTTCTGCAAAGGCAGATCATCAACACATTTCATATTTCCCATAATGATTGAGAACATGCGTAAATACACCGGTCTGATGGCCGTCGTCTTCATCCTGCTTGCTGCGGGGTTTTTATTCACAATGAACGACATCTCCGGTAGTGGCGGTGGCGGTATGGGCTCGGGCCCTACGATACTGGAAGCCAACGGCCGCATACTCGACCAGCAAGAATATCGCCGAATGGGTGACAGCACTCTGAAGCTCGCCTCAGAAGCGGGGCTTCATGCTTACGTCAACTTCCTCATCGTCCCTGACGCTGCCCAAATGCAACAAGCGATGCAATTGATGCAGTATGGTTATCCCAATTACTATGTAACAATGGGACGCAATCTAAAAGCCGACGACTTTAATCGATTCATCAGCAACCGAATCATTATCCAGCAAGCAATGCAAAGCATGGGGGTGAGTGCTAGCGACGAAGAAATCAACAAGGCCATCATGTCTTCATCTAGTTTTGCAACTGAAGGTAAGTTTGACAACACGAAGTATGCAAGCTTCGTCGAAAAGCGCGTCGGCAGACTGGGCATGACCGAAAAGAATCTTCGCGAAATCGTTCATGAAAGCCTCTGCCTGAACAAAATCATTCAAATCGTAGGTGGTGGTCTCATTGCACCGCGTCAAGCAGCACAAGATCTTCTCGAAGCACAAATGCAATCCGTCACCATTTCACGTGTTATATTCGACCGGGATGATTATGTTGAACAAGAAAATCCTAGTGAAGAAGAGATCAAGGCTTATTGGGACGTGCACCAAGACGCTTACAAAACTGAGGAGCAACGCCGTATCAATTACATCCTCTTGACCTTACCACCTAAGACCCAAGTCAATTCATCACCAACCGCTCTGCCTGAAAACGCTACCGATGAGCAGAAGCAGGCTCATGCTGATGCCGAGAAAGCTCGTTTGAGTGCAGAAGCTCAATTAAAGGCCAAATTAGCAGCGGATAGAACCAAAGCAGCGCGTGACATCCAAAAAGAGATCGATCAAATCTCACAAGAAATCTATGACAGCGAGGAAGAAAAACTACCTCTCGACCTCGAGGCTATTCTCACCAAACGTAAGCACAATCTTTCAAAAACGGTGCTCTTTGCACGATCCGACGTTCCCAAAGAGCTTTCTTCACTGGCTCTTCGTGGAAACTTCAACCGTGGCAAAACAATCGCCGATTTTATCTTTGGACATAGCACTTCATCGCAAGACGCTTACGATCTAGTATCAGATGCACTCCCAGTTGGAGAACACGGATGGATCATTTTCACCTTAGAGGAGTCTGTTGAGCCAGCATTGCTTGGTTATGATGCTGCGAGAGCTAAAGCGCGCGCTCAGCTTGTCTCAGAAAACGGATCCAAAAAAGTAAAGGAAGCTGCACTTGCTGCCCTCAATACTACTAGAGACCTAATAGATTCTGGCAAAAGCTTTGATGAAGCCCTTACAGAGCAAGGCCTGAAATCACTTCCATTGGGCCCCTTCGGAATCAGCAATCGTGAAACTCAAAGTAAGGACCCAAGCTTTCGCCTTCTGCACCAAAAGGCCAGCGGCCTCAATACCGGCGAAATCTCAGAAACAATCGATGAAAACGATCGGTCACTTTTCTTTAAGCTGATAAGTCGAGAGGTCCCAGATACTGAGGAAAGCAAACAGCGCATCGAATCTGCGATCAACAACAGCCAAAATCAGATGATGTTAATCGCCTTCCTTAATTGGTTGCATCAGCAATACGACCAGGCCGACGTTAAGGGTCTTGCCGTTGATGAGCAATAGGTTGTCCCCCACTCATTATAGTATCAAATTGCCCCTGTCATGTTCTACCTGACAACAGCCATCGATTACACCAATGGCGCACCTCATATCGGTCACGCTTATGAGAAGGTGCTTGCTGATGTCATCGCCCGTTACCAGCGTTTATGTGGTGAAGACGTGTATTTCCTCACGGGGGTAGATCAGCACGGTCAGAAAGTGCAGCAGACAGCTGAAAAAGACGGCGTCAACCCCGCAACCTACGTCAAGCGTGTCACCAAAGGATTTGTCAATGCGTGGGATAAGCTAGGTTTAGAGTATGATGGTTGGGCCGAGACTACCAACCCCGAGCACAAAGCATGTGTCCAGAGCATACTTCAGGACCTTTACGACCAAGGTCAAATATACAAGAAACGTTACACCGGGCACTATTCCATACGCCAGGAGCAGTTCCTAACCGACAAAGAGCGCGATGAAAATGGTGAATGGGGCAAAGAATGGGGGGAAGTCGAAGAACGTGATGAGGAAAATTACTATTTCAAACTGAGCGAGCATGTTCCTTGGCTTAAAAGCCTAGTTGAAACCGAAGATGACTTTGTCATCCCTCACTTTCGCAAGGCTGATGTCATCAATGCCATCGAGCGCTCAGCAGATACTGACCTGTGTATTTCTCGCCCCAAAGAGCGCCTGCGCTGGGGAATTGAGCTACCCTTTGATTCTGATTTTGTCACTTTCGTATGGTTTGATGCCCTCATTAACTACATCTCATTTGCTGGTTACAACAAATCAGCCGACAGTAAGCTGCCAGACTTTGATCAGCTTTGGCCTGCCAGTATCCACATTATAGGAAAGGATATCCTCGTCCCCTCTCACTCGATCTATTGGATGTGCATGCTGCACGCTATCGGCTTTAATGATCAGCAAATCCCTTCCCTATTGTGTCACGGATGGTGGAATATCAAAAAGAAGACTGATGACGGTGGTGCAGGGGCAGGGTCTGAAAAAATGTCAAAGTCGCTCGGCAATGTTGTCGATCCAGTTGCCCTCGTAGACACCTTCGGGCAAGACGCTATTCGCTACTACCTCGTACGCGATATCCACACAGGTCGAGACTCAGATTACGACATCGATCGTTTAGTCATGCTTTTTAATACAGAGCTGGCTAACAATCTGGGCAACCTCTGCAATCGTGCGTTGAATATGACAAAGCGTTACTGCGGTGGTACCACCATGGCATCAGAATATGATGACGAAACCAGCCAGCAACTCCGCGCCTCCCTAGATACGCTGCTGGAGAAATATCGCCATCACATGGATCGCTACGAAATTTCTTTTGCACTCGAAGCATTGATCGAGTTCATCTCAGGAACTAATGTCTACGCAGAGCACCACAAGCCATGGGAAATAGCTAAGGATGAAAGCAAGGCTGACCAGCTACGCACCGTACTCGCCCACATGGTCGAGGCTGTCGCGCAGGCAAGTGTCTTGTTAAAGCCGATTATCCCATCTGCATGTGAGCGCATTCAAGCACAACTCAATGCTGATCATCTCAACAAGCTTTCGTTGTCCGATCTCCGCTGGGGCATCTTACCCATTGGCCAAGAGCTTTCCAAACCTAAGCCCGTGTTCCCGAGGATTCAGCTCGAAGATTAATTGCCATTGGTTGGCATTGGTTGGCATCTATCGCAATCAGCCTGTTTGGCTGTTCCGTTGAGCAATTACATGCTCGAGGCTATTAACGACGGCGGCTACACTCACCTCGCGTTGACATCGTAAGTCTAGGGGACATTTTGGGGCAAAGCAGGGACTGCATGCCACATGCTCCCTGACCACATCACTTTGTTTACCCAGTGGTCTCTTCCATTCTGGTGCATTTGGCCCAAAAATAACCGTAGCGGGCAGCCCAACATGAGCCGCCACATGTGCCAGCTCGCCATCGCAAGCAAGCAGTGCACTCGATTGGGCTAATGACGAGAAAACATCTCCACCGGAGCTATCACTGAGGCTAAAGTTATCTTGCTTCAGAAGCTCTTCAAAAACCTCAAGATTCTTTTTAGCTCCCTTTGAAACATTATCGTAAAGCATCCAGGATACCCCTGGGTAGCGAGCCTCAATCGCCGCCACGACCTCGAGGAAACGCTCCGCAGGCCATTGATAGGAACTTCCGTATTCAGAAAACGGCGCAATCCCAATCTTGAGCTGCTCAGCAGCAGCTGGCAAAGAAGGCTTTTCAAAACTTGATCGCACAAAGGCATCGACACCAAGCTGATTGACCAAGCCAAGGTAGTATCTGACTCGATGTTGAATTGGTCCTGGCTGCAAATCAACCCCTGCCACATCAGTGAGGAATGGCTTAAGCTCGTCTACAGAGTATCCCACACGCTGGCCAATACCTGTTTTGCCGACTTTAGTCGTTGCTTTAGCTGCATTGCCAACCTCCCACAGAATCGCCGAATCAAACTGAACCGAAAACCCCTCAAGCAAAGTAGCAATCGTCTTAGCTGACGCGCCATCCTCATACTCGATGATAGAAGTAAGTTCATCGAGCCCATACTGCCATAACATCACTTGGGACCTCGGACATAAAATAGCGATACTAGCCTCAGCCGAATGATGACGTAAGGCACGAACCGCTGGCACTGAGAAACATGCCTCCGTAAAACACTGGGGAGAAACAATGCACCAATGAGAACCGGCCAAGGTTATGGCTAGTTGTTCCGCTGAGGAACCGCTATCGACGTGCGTTGACATGACATAGAGTAGCGTCCCAGGTCAAAACCTGTCAACGACCCCTTAACAAAGACTATCAATGACGGTATAAATATCTAGCCACCTCGATTACCGCTTTCCATCATGCAAAATAAGCTTAGATTACATCCATGATAAATACATTGATGAGATCCTTGCCTTTGAAAATGGCCTTTCTCCTTTTATTAACTCTGCAGACTGCCGGCGCCCAACAGACAGCCAGCAATCCTCTCGCTCCTCTCCAGCCAAGTTCCGCAGCCTCGCTGCCTCAAGAAACATACAGGTCCGTTGTTCGAATAGAGGTAGCAACACAAGTTCCCAACTACCGCGAGCCATGGAAAGCCGGGCGCTTCAGTGGCGGCATCGGCACAGGCTTTCTGATCGGACCCAATTTATTTTTAACCAATGCCCACGTGGTTTCTAACGCCCGTCGATTACTAATTACCATGCATGGTGCAGCACGAAAACACCCAGCCAAGATTCTCCACATTGCGCACGACTGCGACCTTGCTCTACTCGAAGTAGATGACTTCACTCCGTTCATGGGCTTGCATCACTTCCAGATAGGAGGCGTGCCTAAGCTTGAAAGCCAGGTTCGTGTCATTGGTTATCCTGTGGGAGGCAACCGTATTTCAGTGACACGCGGGGTGGTATCCCGCATCGACTTTAATACCTATAGCCACTCTAGATCAGACCAGCACCTCGTCGTGCAAATTGATGCCGCTATCAACCCAGGAAATTCTGGAGGCCCAGTATTGCAAGATGGCAAAGTAGTAGGCGTTGCCTTCCAAGGTCTTCGTTCAGCAGACAACACTGGCTACATGATCCCAACACCTGTGGTGAGACGTTTCCTAACAGACATCAAAGATGGCAGCTATGACAAATATGTGGATTTAGGCATCTCTGATTTTCCGATGTTTAATCCCGCGATGCAAAAGAAGTTTGGTCTCACTCCCACTTCCCCTGGCGTTCTGGTTGCTGCAGTCACGCCGGACGGACCTTGCGATGGAGTTTTGCAGAAAGATGATATCCTCACAGCGATTAATAGTAATGCTGTTGATGCCGCTGGCAATATCCTCATCGAGGGCGAAAAGGTGAATATGAACGAGATTGTGGAGAGAAAATTTTCGGGAGACCAAGTGACACTCAGTGTCATCCGTGACGGCAAAGCTATGGATGTCACATGCACATTAAAGCCATTTCCGCCAAGCCAAATGTATGCTGTTCAATACGATGTCAAACCGCGTTACACAAGCTTCGCAGGCCTTGTGCTCCAGCCCCTTGACCGCAACCTCTACTCCGCACAAAACCTGACTAATACCAGAGTAAGACGTTTGTTTACCCACTATCTTGATGAGGCAATATTCAAAGAACGCGAAGATATTGTTATTCTGACTCGTGTATTAAGCGACCCCATCAATACGCACCTCAGTGGACATGTTGGCACAGCCATAGAGTCGATCAATGGCGTCAAGGTTAGCTCTCTAAAACACGCTCACGATCTACTACACCCAGAAGAGCTACCCGAATTCTTTACCATTCGTTGTGAAGGGATCGAGAGACCCATCATTATTCCAGGAGATAAAGCTGAAGATGCCAGCCAACGCACCCAGAGCAGCTACGGCATCACCAGCCCCGCAAACCTTGAACATTAAACTCACGTATTAACCTTACTGTTATGAATCAAAAATACAGCTTCTCCACTTTCTGCTTCTCACTGTTCTTTGTGTTTACGAGCTGCTGCGACAAAGAGTCGTGCCAAAACAAAAAAAACTCACATGAGCCAGAGCAGCAATCAACCATTAACACCAGCAATGCAGAGGCCTCGGTAATCAGGCAATCCTTAGTCCGAATCAATTCCACCATCCAAGTTTGGAGTGCCTCTCAGCCATGGGATAAATCGGCCCCAAAGAAACGCAGAGCGCTGGGGGCGCTACTGCAAGGCAACCGCGTCCTAACCACGGCAGAAATGGCAGCTGATGCCACCTATATCGAACTAGAAAATGCTGACAACACTCGTATCATACCAGCAAAGGTAACAGCGATCGATTACGAAGCCAACCTCGCCTTACTCGAGCCAGACAATGGTGATACCGATTCATTTTTCAAAGACCTCAAGCCTCTGGGTCTTGGCTCTGCTGCAAAAATTGGTGACCGAGTCGATGTGTGGCAACTTGAGGACAATGGTATGCCCATCGTTACCGACGCCGTCATTCAGAGCGTTGATATTGTCTCTAGCTTTGCCAACGGGCATTTCTTTCTCACTTATGAAGCAAAAGGCTCCATGCAGAGTGCCTCAAACAGCTTTACCGTTCCCGTCATTCGTAATGGCAAACTGCTTGGATTATTGAGTAGTTACGACTCCAAAGATCAAATTGTCGACATCATCGCCCCCGAAATTATCCAGGCCTTCATTGCTGACACCTCGGACGGAGATTACGTCGGGTTCCCCTCTCTGGGCATCGGTATTACCAGCACCGTCGATCCGAGCTTTCGCGATTGGCTAAAGCTCTCAGATGATCTGGGTGGTCTTTACGTGACAAAAATTCGCAAAGATAGCGCGGCACAAAAAGCGGGTCTCGAAAAAGGTGATGTCATCATCAACATTAACGACAAAGCCATTGGCCGACGTGGTTATTATAGCGATGAGCAATATGGGCGGCTATACTGGAGCCACCTTATTAGGGGCTCGCTCAAACAAGGTGACAGCGTAGAACTGACTATTTTGCGTGGCGGTGAGCAGAAACAACTCACCGCTACCTTAAGCCGGCCAGAGGAGCCACTCGTCGCCAGAGACACCTACGACCAAGCTCCCCTCTACTTACTCAAAGGCGGCCTCATTTTCCAAGAACTCACAGCCACGTATCTAAAAGCATTCGGCAAAGAATGGCAGAGCAAAGCCCCACTTAATCTCTTAGATATTATGATGACCCCCGAGGATTATGAACAAGATCGCAACAAAATTGTTTTTCTCAGCGCTGTCATTCCCACTCCTGCCACCACAGGCTACGAGCGTCTACGCAACTTCATCATTAACAAAGTGAACGGTCATACTGTGGCCGACATCTCTTCCCTCATTGAGGCATTTAAACAAGCGGGGGCGGATGGATTGCACACCATTGAATTCGCAGAAGGCCCTCCTAGAACAATTTACCTCGACGCCCAAATATCCGATACCGTTGATGCCGAATTGCTGAAAAGAGGCATTCCTGCTTTGACGAGAGAATAAAAAATAAACTCTGACTTGCATGTATCATTCTCGAGCAAATCAAACTGACATCAATCAAAACGGAATTCTCTGTCGTTGTATGAGAACCAGCATCAACATATTGTTTATTTTGTGCCTGACAATCTCTGTGAATGCAAAACAGCATTTACTTTCAGCAAATCTCGACTCCTTGGTCAACCTTCCCAGTGCATACGAAATCACTCCTGAAGATCTCGAAAAGAAGTTTATTAATGAGCAATTCAGCACTAACCCGTATTTCCAATGGCTCAGCGAGCTGAAGGATCGTGCTATATTCAAGCGCTCTCCCGCCGCCAACATTACAGTTAACCTCACCATCCTTGATGGCAAGATCCCGATAGAGGAGCTCGTCGTTGATTTTGATAAAGGCAAGTTCCTAGGCGTGACCATATCTCTTTTTAATCGAGGTGATGGTGGTGAGATCAGCGATGCTGAGTTTGCTCGACGTTTTATTGAGACCGGAAAACATCTCGGAAAGCAGTTAGAAGCTCGTCCCCGCAAGCGCAAAGGTAACATTCGAAAAGGCATCATGACAGATGGTTACACATGGTCATCCCCTCGAGGAAAGGCTGTAATTCTGTGCAACCCTGACGTTGGAGACCATAACAACCCAAAGGCAAAAGAATTTATCCGAATGCGACTCGCAAGGAAAGACGCTAAAGGAATCTATGAAGCTGCCCTCAAGGAAAGATCTCAAGCAACTGTGCGAAAATCAAAGTTAGCCGCCAATGTAAAAGAAAATGATGGTTATGTATCTATCTCGGGACTCCCCATGGTAGACCAGGGAAACAAAGGCTATTGTGTAGTCGCATCCGCCCAACGCCTCTTTGAGTATTATGGAATCGCATGTGACATGCACCAACTTGCCCAACTTGCTCAATCAGACCCCGACAAGGGCACAAACAGCCTCTACATTAATGAACAACTGGGGCGCATCGACTACTTATTTAAAACGAGATTCAAATGCTTAGCCGTATCGCACCAGGGCACAATGGTAGAGCTAAAAGACGATAAGTATGTCGGCAAAGAAATACCTCGTAGATCATATGACAAATTTATCATCACCAATATTGAAAAGGGCATCCCCCTACTATGGTCTATGCAGCTTGGAATAAAACCCGAGACCCCAAAAATTAACCCGCAAACATCTGGTGGCCACATGAGAATAATTCATGGATACAACAAAGTGAAAAATGAAATCGTCTTCACCGACTCATGGGGGGCTGGTCACAATTTCAAAACCATGGATGCCGATGACGCCTATGATGTAACACAAGGCCTCTATGTAATGACTCCTACGACGAATTAACCCGCTCAAGAGCTAATTCGAGCCATCTTCACCCTCAAGCTTTCGGGCCCAGAGCCAGAGAATATCAGATAGCCGGTTTAGATACCGACAAGCCAGAACTGGGCTTTCGCCTCCAAGCGCCCAAGCCGAAAGCTCAGCACGCCTACATACCGTGCGAGCAACATCCATATGTGCAGCTCCAACGTGGCCACTAGCACCAGGTCTCGCCCAACCAGTAAATTTCGTAGGCATATCCACAGCGATCGATTCAAGCCAGTCGACATCCGCTTGATCGACGGTAGGATAGCCGTCAGCTAAATACTTGTCTCGATTTGCTGCGGGCACTGAAAGCAAGCCCATCAGAGCCACCAAGTGCCCTTGAATAGAGTCAATTTGTCCAGATATAACCTCAGAAATACCAGACACACGCACCAAGCCCAGTGACGAGTTTAACTCATCCACCGTGCCACATGCGACTACT
>JAQXBQ010000252.1 GCA_029252325.1 Akkermansiaceae bacterium | reverse complement strand
CTATATCACCCTTATTAAAGCGACTGTCTACCACAGCGTTATTTGAACTGAAGTCGTCGTCAATGAGAGTAAGCGCCGCTTGCGAAGCTAGGGTTGTTCCGAGGATTCCTGCGGTGATGAGTGATGTGATTTTTGTTTTCATGGGTGTATTTTGTTTTGGGTTTTTTGTATTTTGAACTGTTTTTTGGGGGGACTTGGCCTGTTTGCCTTGGCGGTATTCGAGGCTGAGCTATTCGCTGCTTAGCTGTTGTCGGTGATGTCACAACGAGCTATAAGTTTATATTAATATCTAAATTCGATTATCGCACTACCCTATCTTTAGAGGGTAGTGTGATCAGGCTTTATTACCGAGACTCTCGCCAGCCACTGCCCCGTTACTACCCCAACACTGCCCATGTGTTTGAAGAAATTTTATCCAGCCTCTCATGACCTGCTACGCAGTCCGCTGTGGTGTCTGCTAGCGGTGTTTGCGCTTTGGCTGACACCGGTTGTGGGTATTGGTGCTGCGCCCGCCGCGGGTGCTGAGCCGCTACCGGAGCTGGCGTCGTTATCACTCAAGCAGCTCGAAGACCGCCTGCGAGCCATCGATGATCAATTAGCACAACTGCCGAAAGTGCGGATGAGGGGCGGGGTCGGCTCGATCGGCTACGAGTCACAACTGCACGCTACCGCCCGTCAGCGGGAGTGGGTGCAGGTGGATCTGGCAGAGCCGACCCGTATTGATCAAATCATCGTAGTCCCCGCCATCGGCCATGACTCTGAGCACGCATACAGTGCTTACAGTTTTCCAATATCTTTCCAGATCATTGCTGGCACGGGTGAGGTTTCCGAGGGGATCGTAATCGCTTCTTTTGATGAAGCCAGTGAGCTGAACCCCCGCCAAGCTCCTCTGGCGGTATCCTGCAACACCACAGCATCATGGGTGCGGCTGGAAGTATCTGTGCTATCAAAACGGAAATATAATGACCGGCTCAATGTTCAGTTCTCCGAGCTGCTCGTTTTCAATGGCTCAGAGAATGTGGCCCTGAATAAAAAAGTAAGCTCCTCAAGCGTCGGCAAGCAGGACGGCCTCTCACGCAGCAATCAGTATCTGACGGACGGTTTTATGCCTTATCGGATGGATTCCGGCAGCGGACCCAAGGCTAATTCTTTTAGATATCATGGCAAGCCCAGCGACCAGCCATGGATCAGCATTGATCTGGGAGCTGCATACCCCTTGGATCGTATTCACTTACACGCCGAAAATATGGGCAACCTTGCTCCAGCACCGGTGCCCGAAGGGTATGGCTTTCCCGGTCATTTTATCATAGAGGGAGCCAATGACGCTGATTTTTCAGACAAGGTCAAGCTGCTCGAGTTCCGCAAACAATCGATCTACGATATCGGCCCTGTCCTGATGCGAGCTTTGCCAAATTCTGCGCACCGATATGTCCGCCTGAAAGTTCTGGAAGCCAATCAGCCTGGCAGATTTCCTCATAGGGTTCGCTTTGCTGAGATTGAGGTTTTTTCCAAAGGCAAAAACGTAGCACTAGGCAAGACGGCTGAAGTAGGCCCACTCCCTGCTCATACAAACAATAACAAGCTGCTCACAGATGGATGCAATGCGTATGGCCGGATTCCACCTCTGCGTCAGTGGCTGGAGCAGCTGGCTCTGAGGCATGAGCTCAAACGGCAGCGACCTGCTCTCGCTACTGAGCTAGCACGGCGCTACGATCAGCAACAGGCTAAGCTGCTCTACCTAGGCTGGATCATCGCCCTACTCGCCACCGGTTTGATCATCACTTACCTTGGCGGGCGCTTACTGCGCAGCCGGCAGCTCAACCGCTATAGACTACGTATTGCTGCTGATCTGCATGATGAGCTCGGTGCTGACTTGCACACCATTGGATTGCTCAGCGACTTGTCGAAGCAGGCGCTACATACTCCTGAGCGGCTACCCGCTCTCCTAGACAGGATACGGCTTTACTCCGATCGTAGCGCTGTCTCCACGCGCGCCGTGATTTATACCTTGGAGGCGGAGTCCGCCAACTCTGATCTGGCCGTGACCATGGAGCGAGCCACGGGCAAGCTACTCGCGGACATTAATTATGATTTTTCCGTGGGCGGAGAAAAACAGCAGCCGCGTTTTTCACAACAGCAAATGACAGACATCCTACTCTTCCACAAGGAATGTCTGATCAATATTTTACGCCACGCACACGCTACTCAGGTAAGCATTGAGATGCTATTCAGTCACCGTGGTCTTACCCTCACCATCACCGATAATGGCGAGGGTCTCAAGGATAAATCAGAGATCGTGCCCAGGTCAATCAGACGCCGAGCGCGCCTGCTCAAAGCCCGGGTTAGGGCCAGCAAGGCCGAAACAGGGGGCACTCGCATCATACTTAAGGTCGGTATCAGATGGCGCCCGTGGCATCGGTGGTGGCCATGGCATAAACATACCGATGTGCCCAGCCCCGCACGGCCACCTGCCCTCTGAGCAAGCCTCAGCACCGCTATCATTTCAATCATTCCAGTTATCTATATTATGAGTCAACCCATCAAAGTCATGCTAATCGAAGATCACACCGGTTACCGGGAGACGATCACCTGCGCGCTCGAACAAACAGCCGATATGGAGCTGGACGGATCCTTCGGCACTGCGGAAGTCGCTCTGCGCAGCCTGCAGCCACCATCTAAGATCGCCCCAGACATTATCTTGCTCGATCTAAAACTACCCGGCATGCAGGGCCTCGAAATGATCCACTGGATCCTCGACTACGCACCCACAGCGGAAATCATCGTGCTCACCCAGTCCGACAAAGATACCGAAGTGCGCCGAGCCCTTGACGAAGGTGCCTCAGGCTACTTGCTGAAATCATCGACTCTCGATCAAATCCTTGATGGAATCAGAAACGTTGTCTCCGGAGGCGCGGCCCTCACCCCCGAGATCGCCCTCTATCTGGTGAACCAACTTCGCAACCAGCCAGCCGTGAAGACTGCCGGCAAAGCCCTGTCAGAACGTGAGACAGAGGTGCTCATCCTGCTTAGCGAAGGACGGTTGCAAAAAGAAATCGCAGAGCGCCTCGGCGTCAGCATCACCACGGTGGCTTACCACATCAAACACATCTACGAAAAACTCGATGTCGCCAACGCCCCCGCCGCCATTGGTGAGGCTTACCGCAAGGGGGTCCTCAAACCGACTCAGCCCGGGAAAGAAAGCAAGTGAAAGAACAAGCCTTGGGCGATGAGGGCTCGGAGGCCTCGCCCGGATGAGCGATGAGCAATAAAGGATGCCGCTACGCGGCAGTTCGAGTTACCAGTTCCTCATCTATAGGGAAGAGGCCCCTTAGCCTTGCGGGGTTGAATTTAGAATGAGGAATTGGGAATTGGGAATGAGGAATCAGCTGCGCTTGCGACGCATCACCTCGCTCTGCTAACAATTCATGGTCCACCTATCTACTTATTGAACCCCTTGTGGTTCATAAACTCCCAAATACGGTCCAGCCAGGTATAGCTGCCCGTTCCAGGGGAGGCCTTAGCCTGGAAGCAGTGCTTGCCTTTGACCAGGGTGTGGAGATCGGACTGGATGCCCATGCGGCGCAGTTGCTCCCAGCATTTCACCGAATTCATCGCCGCATAACCGTCCGCATCACCGTGAAGGAACAGCATCGGGCAGGTATCAAGATCGAAGGAAAACTCGGGCACTAATCTGGCACTATCCTCGTTGCCACCACCAGCATTCGTGCCATTCGCCCCGTCAGTGAGCGCGTAGGCCGGATAGATAGCAACGGCCCACTGCACCTTGCAGGGAATCTTATGAAGATCATCGATCGCCCAAGAGGAACGTTGCTTTGAGCTGG
This sequence comes from Akkermansiaceae bacterium, assembly GCA_029252325.1. Classification (GTDB taxonomy): domain Bacteria; phylum Verrucomicrobiota; class Verrucomicrobiia; order Verrucomicrobiales; family Akkermansiaceae; genus Oceaniferula. The sequence continues at coordinate 16,906 of JAQXBQ010000252.1, read as the reverse complement.
TGGCACCCATCAATGTTAGATGCCCTCCCGCCGAGGAGCCCATAATGCCGATACGGTTGGGATCGAGCCCCTCCTTTGCCGCTTTGCTGCGCACGATCCGGATGGTGCGTTGCAGATCCTGCCAAGCGCTGGTGTGCTTAGCCAAGCCACCCTGCGGACGTGGCGTGCGGTATTTCAGCGTCACCACCGTCATGCCCTTTTCGTTCAGATAACGCCGTGCCGGTGCCACTTCAAATCCATCCGGCTTATTACCATTGTAGGCACCACCGGAATAGATGATCTGGATTGCCTTGGTTTTGCGCTGCTTGGGGAAATGCCACTCGAGATAAGGCTGGCACTGATTCTTCTGCACATCGGGCATCCTGCCATTGGGCCAGATCGGTTCTTTACGGTAATCGCCGCGGGCATCGTCGTTGGGGTAGCGGGACATCAGCTCGACTTTTGCACCCAGACGCCCGTCAAAATTCATCTGACGCATGAACTCGCTGACGCGATCAAGCCAGTGGTCGTAGGCAGATCCCTGCTCTCCTTTTTTAGCGTCACCCATGAAGCCGTGGCCACGATCGGCAAAGAGATGAATCTCAGCCGGGATTTTCATCCGCCGAAGCTGTCGGTAGATCTGAGTAGAGCCACTTGGAGAATAGTTGTCCGTGCCACCGTGAAAGAGCGCCATCGGGCAGGTCTTGGCATCGAATTTGAATACATCTGAAAGCCGCGCGTCGATAGCATCACCATTACGCGTGTTAGGCCCAGTGAGTCCGTCGGTGAGCGCGTAGGCGGTGTAGATGGGCACTGCCCAGTTCACGTGGCAGGGAGTCTGGTCAAGCTTGTCGACGGCTTGATACGCTGGTGTCAGTGCACTTGTCCCGAGCAGCACTGTCAAATGCGATCCCGCGGAGAAACCAAGAGCACCGATCTTCTCCGGATCGAAGCCACGCCTCTGCGCCTCGCTGCGAACCAGACGCACTGCACGCTGGCCGTCTTGCCAGGCGCTCTGATAAATCGGCAAGCCTTGCGGCCGTGGCGTGCGGTAGGTCAAATTCACGCATACATATCCAAGCTCGGTGAATCTCTTGGCGACCTTGTTGACCCACCATGCATCACAACAGCTTTGATACCCACCTCCAGAAATCAGTAACATACATGCACCGTTTTTCTCTACCGGTGCATCAAACCAATCGAGATGCGGCATGGTATGTTCCTCTGCCTTGAAGCCCGACGCTTTCGTCTCTTGAAGCGTTGCCGCAATCTGCTGAGGCTGGAAATCAGGGATTTTTCCCTCGGGCCATAGATCAACACGGTCTTGTGCGCATGCCAGTAGCGCAAACCCCAACCAAACTCCCATCATTAAAATGTTCCTTATCATGTCGATTGATTTGTAACTTATTTAAGCGATTCGATGAACAACATTCTTATGGACACTTAATAAGCCACTCGTAAGGTTACGTCAAAATAGCATCAAAAATGATTACGTTTCCGACCAAAATCAGAGAGATTCAAAAGCGCATCGAGCAAATCGATCCAGTCAGATATGCCCGTAGTCGTAATTTCAGCGATGGTGCGGTGACCTACCTGAGCCCCTACCTATCCCGTGGGGTGATCTCGACTAAACAAGTTTTTGAGCACCTGCTTTCACTCGATCTACCGTGGCACCGCATTGAAAAACTCGTTCAGGAACTTGCCTGGAGAGACTACTGGCAAAACACCTGGATCGCCAAGGGTGGCGAGATCAATGAGGACCTTAAACATGCCCAGGAACCTGTATCCAACCTTGGGATCAGCATGGGCATCGTGGATCACGTCACCGGCATCGACGCCATCGATGATGCCATCGGAGACCTCTACAATACTGGCTATATGCACAACCATATGCGCATGTATCTGGCCTCGGTGGCGTGCAATGTCGCCCAATCTCACTGGCTCACACCCGCGCGGTGGATGTATTACAACCTGCTCGATGGAGACTGGGCAAGCAATGCCTTGAGCTGGCAGTGGGTCGCGGGCAGCAATGCTAACAAGAAATATTACGCCAATCAGGACAACATTAATAAATACTTCAACAGTAGCCAAAAGCAGACGTTTCTGGATATCGACTATAGCCAGTTTAGTACACTTGCCATACCAGAGGCGCTGGCCGAAGTCTCAGATTTTGACCCACAAACCAACCTAACGAACACAGCTGATATCCAGCTTAAGAAAGATAAAAAAACACTGGTATACAATTACTACAACCTCGATCCCGATTGGCATGCTGGCGAAGATGTGCAACGTGTGCTCTTGCTCGAGCCCTCGTTTTTCAAAACCTATCCCGTTAGTCAAAAATGCATCGAGTTTGTTACACAGCTAGCCGACAACATTGATGGCGTTCAAATACTGGTGGCTGAGTTTGAATCACTCACGCAACAAGTAGATCCCGGACAGATCATCTACAAGGAACACCCGACTAACCGACACTACCTCGGCACCGAAGAAGCTAGGTCATGGATGTTTGAGGTAAGTGGTTACTACCCCTCGTTTTTCGCCTTTTGGAAGAAGTGCAAGAAGCTCATCCCGGCCTAACACTGACTCAACAGTGTCAAACCTATGAAACACCGTAAGAAGTCTGATTTACCGAGTAAAGTCTGCCCCGTCTGCGGGCTTAAGTTCTCCTGGCGCAAAAAATGGGAGCGCAACTGGGAGAGTGTCACCTACTGCAGCGAGCGCTGTCGGCGGAATAAAACCACCAACAAAGCAGAGCCAAAGTGAGCTTGTTTTGGAGCGCAGTATAGACAGTCATCCGCCGCTGAGCGGCCAATTAAAAACTCAACATGTAGAACTCACCATTCAAATGCTACGCTTGCGGCGCAGCACCAGGGCGAGGCCACCGAGGCCGAGCAGAGCCGTGGAAGATGGCTCGGGGATTGCTTGGGTGATTGCTTGGATCTGGATTCCGGCCAGTGCGCCGTTGCCAGTTCCCCCACTGGCCCTCGTGGTGAAGGTAATCTCGCCGCCGGTCGCTGTGAGATCACTGAAATACACATGCGACACCCCGTCGACAAAGCCCGAGTTTGCGCTGCCGCCGGTCGCTGTCAGGGTGGTGCCCCCGAGAGTGAATTCCGTCTCGATATCTCCGGATGCAATCAGTGCCACGTTGTACGTTGTTCCTCCCCCAGCAGCCAGCCCGCTGATCGTGAACGTGCCCAAATCAGCCCCTGCGGTGTACGCCCGATCCCACTGCAGCGGATTCGTTGTACCGGTAGCATTGAACGTGCCGGTCCAGCCAGTGCCAAATTCGACAGCCACCGTGGTGGCTGCCCCGTATTCGTCCAGCAAATTCAACATGGACTCCCCGTTTGGCGGGTTAAGCCCACCCGTAGAAATATCAAAAGCATTCCAGGTCGTACCCGAACCCGCAGGCCTGATTGCGCCCTCGCCTACAAAAGTGGTTCCACCGGTCACCTGGAAATCCACGTTGATGATGATGGCGGCAGCTTGCAGTGGTAACGAGACCAGAGCTGCAATGGTTGTGAGACCGAGTGTGAGTAATGGTATTTTCATGGGTTTATTTTTGTGGTTTGTATTTTTATTTGTGCTCAGCTGGACTTTAGATTTCTGATTTCTATTATCTTCCCTGAGTCTCTGTAGGCCTGCGGGCGCCGGACAAGCGCTTTTCACGTCTTGGACGTCACTTGCAGTCGCTGATTTCATAGGATTAACATTGGAAACATACCTGAAGATTCCGCTGGTGTGAATGTACTCATCAGGAGTGATTCATGAACTAATCCGACTTTACGGATCACCCGAGGCAGCCAAGGCACATCAAACGGCTCGTGGAGGGGATACAAATCCGCAAAGATTCAGACCCGTTGCATCCCGCGTGGAATAATACCACTTCGCAAATCAAACCAAACGAATGATTAGGAAGAGGGTGTCAAGCTTGCGGCTATGGGGTATGCCAGCAAGGGCGGGCATTTTCTTGAAACGACTGCGTTGTTCCTCAGTTGTGGTGCCCGCACCACGCCTTCTTCATGCCTTGTCTTTTCAAGAAACTGCTCCGTCATTCGTCTCGTTTGTTTCACCAAGTGGAATAAACGATCAGCTACCGGAGTTCAGCCGGCCGAAGACTTCGCGCACGATGGTCTCGACATCCAGCTGGCCAACACCTGCGACGGACGCGGAAAAGTCAACCTGTCCACAGCTCTCACTCTCACAGTGAGCGGCAGCCTCATCGAATCCACAATCAGCAAGCAGACATGCGAGCTTGGATCGAATATTAAGAAAATGCTTCATCTCCGTTGTAGCCATTGGCTGCCGAGCTCGCCCGGCATTGAAGCCACGCAAGTTGACTCCCTCACGGAAACCTTCGGGGAAATTACCTGCCGCAAACATCGTTTCAATCAGCTCAAGCATCTTAAACTGGACCCGCTTCGCCTCTTCGAGGTCGCCTCGTTGCCAGTCGCGGTAGAGTTTCATCACTGCTTCGGGTGCCACTCCGCTGGTGGCAATCGTGCCACCATCACCACCCATAAGTAGGGTGGGCAGTAGTGTTTCCTCAGTACCTGTGAGGCAGATAAAGTCAGGGCGCTGTGGCTTGATCTTGCCGAGTGTATTCATGAAGCGCGGCATGTCGCGACTGCTGTCCTTGATACCAATGATGCGTGGGCAATCCATCGCCAAGCGCTGCACGATATCCACTCCAATCTCGTTGGAGAATTGTGGAATGTTATAAAGCAGGATATCGATCGGGGAGCGTTCAGCAAGCTCACGGAAGTAATGCTCGATGCTCTCTTGTGAGACATTGAAATAATAAGGACCAGTCACAGAAACCGCGGTGCAGCCGAAATCGGCACAATAGGCACAAGCCTCAAGCACCATGTCAATATTGGCCTCTGCCGCTCCCGCGAGGATGGGCACGCGCCCAGCAGCCTCATCGGTGATGATACTGACGATCTGCTTGCGCTCCTCGAAACTGAGCCGGATAAACTCACCAGTGCTGCCATTTGGGTAGATTCCGTTGACCCCTTTGTCGATGAGCCAGCTGACGTAGCGGCGTAGTTCGCCCTCGTTGATGCTGCGATCTTCGTGGAAGGGAACGATGTTGGGAGTGAGGATACCTTGGATCTTCATGAGTCAGTTAGTTGAGTGTGTAAATTAGCAGGATAATGGGAAATAGAAAGTAATCAGGCCAATGCATCGCGGGTAATTCTGGCCGGGTGAATGGCAGCGCGACTGGTGCCGTCATCGATCTGGTGGCGGCAGCTGGTACCCGCAGCGGCGATGAGGGTTTCGGCATCGAGGTCATCCACGTGGGGAAAGAGCACTAGGGAGCCGACGTTCATCGATACTTCGTAGTGCTCCTGTTCGTAGCCGAATGAACCAGCCATGCCACAGCAACCAGACGGGATTTCCTGCGCGCTATAGTTTTCGGGAAGCGACAGCATGCGCAAGGTCGGCTCGGTTGACGCTAATGCCTTCTGGTGGCAGTGACCGTGGACATGAATAGTGCGTGGCTCACGGGTAAAGCAATCTGCATCAATGCGGCCGGCATCCGCCTCGCGGGCAATAAACTCGTCAAGCATCAGGCAATGAGGCGCGAGCTGACGAGAGCGCTCACGCAGTGACTCATCAACGAGCATGGGATACTCATCCCTAAAACCAAGAATGGCCGAAGGCTCGATACCGATCAGGGGTTCGTCTTCAGAAATAATGCTGGCGAGTGCGCGCACGTTATCATTGGCAAATCGCTTAGCACGGCGAACCAATCCCTTGGATAGTGAGGCTCGCCCGCTTTCGGCGTGATCTGGCAGCTTGACTTCATAGCCTAATAACTCAAGCAACTCGACGGTAGCGATACCGGCATCGAGGTCGTTGTAATTGGAGAACTCATCACAGAACAGGTGCACCCGGCCGAGGCGCTCACCACGTAGAGGCTTGAGTGGTGTGCGTTTTTCAAACCAACGCTGCAGGGTCATCTTGTTGAGCTTAGGCATGCTGCGATCGGGGTGGAACCCTAAGACACGATTAACGATACGGCGCAGCAGTGGTGTTTGTAGAATCGCGTTATAGAGCCCCGGAGCGAGTGAGGCTAACCTAGCGCTGTCAGCAAAGTGGGCAATAATACGGGAGCGCAGCGGCACGCCATGGGCATCGTGGTAGTGCTGCTGGAACTCGGCCTTGAGCTTGGTCATGTCCACACTGGACGGGCACTCTGATTTACAGGCCTTGCAAGACATACAGAGGTCCATGACTTCCTTGATTTCCTCGCTGTCGAACGGATTGCTCGCATCGCGCGGATTGGTGAGCATCTGACGCAGGATGTTGGCGCGGGCACGGGTGGTGTGTTTCTCCTCTCGAGTCGCCATGTAGCTCGGGCACATGGTGCCACCGGCAAGTGGCCCTTTGCGGCAGTCACCCGAGCCATTGCATTTCTCAGCAGCACGAACGATACCCATGGTATCGCTGAAATCAAAGACCGTTTCATACTCCGGAGTCGCCTGCCCCGGACTGTAACGCAGTGAGGTGTCCATCGGTGGCGTATCCACGATCTTACCTGGATTAAAGATCTGCTCAGGGTCGAACAAAGCCTTGAGCTCACGCATCAGGCGATAACAATGTTCACCGACCATGAGCGGGATGAACTCACCACGCAGGCGGCCGTCACCGTGCTCACCACTGAGCGAGCCACGGTATTTTTTGACAAGGTGGGCAATGTCGGTCGCCACTTCGCGAAACATCTTCAGCCCTTCGGGCGTCTTAAGGTCAAACATCGGCCGGGTGTGCAGCTCACCCGAACCAGCATGAGCGTAATAGACGCATTCGATGGCGTATTTTTCACGCAATAATTGATCAAACTCAGCGATATACTCAGGAAGATCACTGACATCGACAGCGGTGTCCTCCACGTTCTCCCTGGGTTTGGTATCACCAACGACATTACTCATCAGCCCCTGCCCCGCACGGCGAAGCTCCCAGACCTTGTTGCCCTCATCTCCCCACAGTATCGGATGAGCATAACCATGATCCGCAGCCTGCCAAGCAGCTACCAGCTCACGCACCGCAGCTTCGGTCTGCTCACGGCAGTCACGACGGATTTCAACAACTAGGATGGCGCCAGGATCACCAACGACAAAATCGCGATTACGCTGCTGGGCAAGGTTGGACTTGGTGCACTCGAGGATATGCCGGTCAATCAGTTCACTGGCACTCGGCTCATAATGCAGCGCGAGCAAATTGGCGCGCAGGGCTTCATCCACACTTTTGAAGTGTCCGCAAACAAGGGCGGCGTGCTCGGGCGGCAGCGGCGAGCAATCGAGCTCGATCTCGGTTGCAAAAAACAAGGTGCCCTCAGAGCCCGCGATGAGTTTGCAAAGATTAAAAGGTTTATCAGATTCTTGGTCGAGCACCTCAGCATCCATCAGCAAGTCGAGCGCATAGCCGGTGTTGCGCCGAGGAATCGAGACCAAGGGGAAGTTCTCGGTGATGGCAATGCGGTTTTCTGAGTCACCCAGCATCGTCCTGATACCTCGGTAAATTTTTGTCTCCAGGCTGTCCGGGCCATCGCACTTCGCATTGAATTCATCAGCTGTGAGTGCCTCAAAAGTGACCTCGCTGCCATCGCTAAGAAAACCCTTCAGCGAGACGAGATGATCACGTGTACTGCCATAAACGATAGAGTTCGACCCGCACGAGTTGTTACCGACCATGCCGCCCATCATCGCGCGATTAGCAGTCGATGTCTCAGGTCCAAAAATCATCCCGTGCGGCTCAAGAAAGTCATTGAGCTCATTGCGAACCACACCCGGTTGCACACGCACCCGGCGGGACTCGGCATCGACACCTAGGGTGCGGTCAAAGTGCCTTGAGACATCAACTACCAACCCATCGCCAACACACTGGCCGGCGAGCGAGGTGCCCGCGGTGCGAGGAATCAACCCTAGTTGATTGCGCCGGGCGAAGCGGATGATCTCACCGAGATCTTTATCATTCGCGGGAAACACGACTCCCGCCGGCATCTCCTGATATTCGGAGGCATCCGTCGCATAAAGACGCCCTAGGGTTTCACCCGTATCGAGCTGACCGGAAATCCGTGATGCGAGTTGTCCAAAAGGTATCATAATGCCTCTGCCCAATCACGTGGCTGACTGATCGCCTGCCGACTCATCGGTGGGGATGTATTGATCCTGGTATTTACGAGTAGTGAGAATAGACGCGGTAAAGCGCTCTGCCCACTTGGCCGCTTCATCTTCATCGTAGTCAAAGAATCCAATGTTGTTTTTAGGCCCCTTAGCGTCTTGATCGATAAAAGATTGTAGCGTGGGCTGCAGCTCGGCCGAGTTTGCCATCGTTGGCAACACCCCCTTGATAGACTCAGCATAAAAAGCACCACCACCCATCACATCCATTACTCGAAGCGGGCCGCACATTGGCGCCCATAGTCCAACCGAATTTCTGAACGATGCTTCGATTGCCTCAGCATCGGCCACACCGGACTCAAGCAGATGAACAGCCTCGCGATACATCGCGTAAGCAATGCGGTTACACAGAAACCCGGGGATATCTTTCTTAAGAACAGCCGGCTCTTTGCCCAGTTGCTCAGCAAACTTGACAGCCAGCTTCATGGCCTCGGCAGATGTGTTTTCACCGGGAGTTAACTCCAAGAAGCGAGTAACATGACCATGGCTCGACCAATGCATGCCAAAAACCCGCTCTGGATGTACGCATCCATCTTGCAGCTCGGTGATAGGAAACGCTGAGGTGTTACTTCCAATGAGGACGCCCGCAGGGATGAATTGCTCCATTTGCTGAAGCAAAATCTTCTTCGCGGGTAGCGTTTCAGGAATTGCCTCAATCACTAAACCAGCATTCTTAATGGCGGCAAGATCTCCGGACAATTTCAGGCGAGTATCCCATTGTGTAGCATCAGCCGCCTCCATAACACCAGCCTCAAGGCAATGTGCCGCCGCTTCAGGAAGAAAACTCCTCAGTTCCTCGCGATGCTTTTCTTCACGATCAATACCGACCACCGTAAATCCGCGCGATAAGCAACATGCTGCGATTCCACGCCCCAGTGGCCCCAGACCCACCACCGCTATCACCTGATCATTACTTATTTTTGCATGTTCCATTTTATATCTCTACTTAAAGTTTTATTCAGCACCAACGCTAGGGAAAAATATACCCGAGAAAAATAACATCAGTAGCACAATCACTACCGAATAGGCCAACCACCAAAAGGTGACGCTCTTGTACCATCTGTCTCCTAAGTTCTCAAAAATATTCATTTTCTTCCAGTTCATACAAAGCTGATCGGTGACCTGCTCAGGCTTCGGTGGCTTCGTAAAGAAGGTGACGCTCACGCAAGTTAGCATACTTATACCGTAGAGAATTGATGCTTGATTAGGGAATGAGGCTAACCATAGCGGGTAGTCGACATCACTTTTCAGGAAAACCTTCAGAGCAAGGCCGGCTGTCATACCAATAACAATAGTCGCCAGTGCGGCTGGTGCAGTAACTCGACGCCATAGGATACCCAGCAGAAAGACTGCGGCAAAAGGAGGTGCGAACAGCACATAGAGTGAGATCACATATTCGAACAGACCACCCCCAAGAACATCAATGAAGCCTCCAATGAAAATGGCAACAGCAAGCACCAAGATCGATGCAATCACACCAACTCGGACCAACTGACGGTCGCTGCACTGCGGCCGCAACAACCGACGATAAATATCAAACGTGATGATCGTGGAAGTCGAGTTTAACACGCTGTTCACCGTCGACTGGATCGCCCCGAACAGAGCTGCGAGGAACAACCCGCGCACACCAATGGGCACAAGATCCTGAATGAGTTTTACATAACCTTTATCCGCAGCGGGCTTGACGTCATTCCATGGTTCAATGAGCAGGATGTCAGGATGCATGGCAAAAAGCACCATTCCGGGAATGATTACGATGACAGGAAGAATGACCTTGAGCCACCCGGCAAACACAATGCCCATACGAGCGTGATACATATCCTTGGCACCCAGCACACGCTGTATCATGAACTGGTTAAGCACATTATACCATAGACTAACAGAAAGCAACAAGCCGATCATACCAAAGCCCGGTGTCATCGGGTGTGTTGCCGGCTGAATCACAGACAGCCGATTGTAGGTTTCCTTTCCAGCTAGCTCTTGAGTATTACTCTGCACCGCCTCTGCCCACTGCCCGCTGGTAGCGGCATTGCGCTCTAGCATCACATTAAACCCCTCGATAACACCTCCACCATCTGGCGCTAAGGCTTGAACTCCAAGATAAGTGACAACCACACCCCCAACAAGCATGACAGCCACCGTGAAAAGGTCAGTCCATGCAACAGAGGAAAGGCCGCCATAAATCGCCCAAATACCGGCGACAATGCCCAGCCCGATGATCGACGGCCATAGATCCCAGCCGAAGAGCTCGTGCAAAGCCAGCGCTCCACCATAGAGCACGGCCGCGAGAAATGCGATAATGTTACTAACGATCGTGACCACCGCAAACACGGTGCGCACCGCAGGGCTGAAGCGCTTTTCAAGATACTCTGGAGTCGTGAACACCTTCGCCCCCAGTAGAAAGGGCACAAAGAACCAGATCAGGATCGAGAAGGTCGCAACATTCGCCCACTCGTAGAGTGAAACGCAGACACCATAGACCATCGCCGCACCCACTAAGCCAATGAACTGATCACTTGAAATATTGGATGCGATGAATGATCCTCCGACAACATACCATGGCAATTTTTTGCCAGCTAAAAAATACTCCTCCGCATTGGCTTGCTCGCCTCGTCCGGCTACGTAACCAATCACTGAGAGAATCACAAAAAACAATCCGATGGCGAGATAATCCCAGTAATGAAGGCCAAATTCGGATTGTGCTAACAGAGGTTGAAGATCGATGCTCATGATGAAGTGTCTTAGTGATGGTTGAGTGTTTCTTGAGCAAGCTCCGTAACAGCCTCTAGCGAACCCTCAGCATAGGGTGTTTGCCAGACTGCATAAAGGGAGCGGTCGTGATAAAGTGCCTCGGACGGAAGGTAGCCATGATTGCCATTAGCGAGATTGAGCACGAAGAGATAAGGATGCTCTTCACGCAGCTTGCGCTGCAGGGCTGAGTAGGCCTCAAAGGGAACCGCAACCAGCGCACCCGCTCCGAGTTTCCAGCTCCAAATTCTCTCGCTTGAGACCTTACCATCCCCCACCGATTGACGCACCCGAAGCTGCCGAACAAGGCGCTCATAGGCAAAGCCAGAGGATTGTTCAGCGAGCTCGGCCTGGATTTCAGCAAGGCTGGGAAGATCTGATTTCAATGGTAAGTCGATGTACGGGGCTGCCGCAGCAACGTCCGTAGCTGCCTCCCCCTTCGACGGTGACCACAAGGCCAAAGGAGCGCCGGACTCAAGCGCGCCATCGTAAACCATGTCGCCCATACCAGGTGCCAGCATCTCAAGCAAACTCATCGCCGCGTGACCCAACACGCGGCCATGTCGGTCTGCGGTAGCTAAATCGCCAACATACTGCTCACAGGGCGCAAGCTCGCCAGAGGCCCCCTGCAAAAACAAACAAGGAGCATCCGTAGCGCCCTCAACAATCTCACGCATCGCACCGGGAAAATCTGGTGACAGCTGATCGTTCTCCCACGCCAGCGTAGTGGGATGGCAAGCGTAGTTAACCAAAGTCGCACGCGTTTGATTCTGCTCATCAAACACACGAGCCACCAGTAGCGCATCATCCGCTTTTTGCTGTGCCGTTCCCTGAGGATTATAGCCTGCGAGAAAGCGTAAAGGGTCATCCGGATCTGGGAAATCGCGGTGCACAGCAAGCCCACACGAACCGCGATGAAACATGAGGGTAGAATCTCGCAAATCATCAACCGCCTGCTTGACTCCTGTGATACAAGCATCTCGTAGTGTGCCCAAATAAGCTGCGGTCGCCGCTGGGTTTGACTCAGCCGGAGGCTCAGAGTCTAACAGTGGACCTGCATGAGTGTGGGTGAGATGCACGATAAGATCTTCCTCCGGAAGCGAGAGTGCTTGGCACAATGCCAACCTCAAGCGATCAGCATCAGCACGTGCTCGCCACCAGCCCAGATCCAAACTGATCAGCACCAATGGAGCATTAGAGCCTTCTGCAATGACCAGTGCTGTGCCCGTGAGTGGACGATGCACTCCCCTTGCAAACCAGTGTTCCGAGGCCCCCCAATTCTTTGCACTTACATCCAGCCCGGGCGTGATATCCCAACGAGCAACGCCGAAGCGCGCTCTCAGTCCTGGATACAGAGTGTGCTCAATCACGATTATTTAGAACAGGCTTCGCGCAGAAGATCAAAGAGCCGCGTGGCCTCGTCCTCTGTCTCCGCATCAAGTGTAAACCCGACTGGGCCGCGGATAATACGATTCGAGAAAACACCCTGTCGCTCTAGCAGCATTTTTTCCACGCTCAGATAACCATCAAGACCCTGTTGTAATGATATAAGTGGTGCAATGAGACCTTGCAGCTCAGTAGCACGCAGTAGGTCTCCGGCCTCAAGCGCATCCCACTCGGCGCGAACCGCCCAGACGATTTCAGTACCTGGCATAGTACCGTAGATTCCACGGCGATAAGAGTCGAGCAGGGCAATGCCACCACTTCCCTCAAACACCTTCAAGCCAGGGCCACCTGCATCACGAAGCTTACTCAAATTCGGCCCAAGAGGCTGAGCCTCTGGCTTAAACAAGACGCGATCTCCAAAGCGCCTATAAAGATCCGCCTGAGACTCGATCGGCAAAGGCTCACCCACATAACCACTGGCGTCCTGGACGATAACCGGCAGCTCAGTTGCTGCGATGATCGCCTCGTAGTAACGGATTTTCTCTGGCAGTAATACTTGAGATGCTGCCGGAGGAATCGCCATAAGTACGTCCACACCAGCCTCAGCAGCACTGCGCGCATGACGCACTGCCTGCACGGTACTCTCGTCTCCGATGCTCATCACAACGGGACCTCGGCCGGCATTGTATTTGACCATCCGCACAGCAAGCTCGTCACGCTCGGCATCCGTAAGCCGGAGAATCTCAGTGACCATTGCGGCAACGATGCCTTGTGCTCCATTTTCGTAGGCCCAGTCAACCTCACAAGAAAAAGTGTCCCAGTCGATGGACTCATCTGCGAGGAATGGCAGCTGGATCACAGGCAAGACTCCCGCCAGTGATTCTATCGTTTGTTGATTATTCATTCTTATTGATTCTTACTATTCTAATAGATCTTCTTTTTCCTACCAATCCCCCACCGCACCGTCTGGGTAAAACACACGCTGCAGTTTTTCTTGTTGGAAGGGATGCTTGGCGATCTCTTTTTCGTCGAGCTCTACGCCAAGACCGGGCAGCGTATTTGGCGTCACCGTGCGAGTTTTCGGGTCTACTTTGAACCCCTCCTGCACAACATCATCTCGCCATGGCACATCATTGTGCACACTCTCACAAATAACATACGATGGTGTAGCGAAGCCGAGCTCTATGGAGGCTGCAGTGCTAACCGGACCTTGAGGGTTATGTGGCGCCACCGCCACTCGGTAAGCTTCTGCCATGGCAGAAATACGGCGTGCTTCTGATAGACCTCCACAATGAGTAATATCAGGCTGCAAGACAGAACAGGCACGCTTCTCCAGAAGCTCGCGAAACGCGTGCTGAGTGATCAAACGCTCGCCCGTGGCAATCGGAGTTTTTACCGCGTCTTGTATGCGAGCGATGTCATCGATGGATTCTGGCCAGCAGGGTTCTTCAAAGAAATAAAGATCATAGGGCTCGAGCGCCTTAGCAAACTGAAGACCCATACGTGGTGAAGGCCTGGCATGGCAATCCACCATGATATCAATGTCCGGCCCGACAGCATTACGCATCGCCTCGACGCATTCTGCAGCGTAACGCACGGGACGTGTTCCTTCTAGGGGCATCGTAGGCGGCACGGCCATCGATTTGAATGCGGTAAAGCCATCCTCCACCGCCTCCTGCGCAAGCTCTCCGAAGCGCTTGGCATCGGAACAATCCGTTTCATAGAAATCCTCCATCCGCCCACCACCGAGGTGACAATAAAGCCGAATGTGATCGCGAACCGGCCCACCCCATAGTTGGTGCACTGGCACTCCGTGAAATTTGCCCAAGATATCCCAGAGTGCTAGATCAATACCACTGATGGCTGTTCCTCGCACAATACCATTTCCATGCCAAAAATGCTGGCGGAACATCATCTGCCATAGGTGTTCAATACGGCGCGGATCCTCGCCGATAAGAAGCTGACTGATATCCTCGACAGCGCCAACCACTGAGCGGGTGTGCCATTCGAGAGTAGCTTCACCCCAGCCATAGAGGCCGGGTTGATCGGTGATGACTTTGACAAAGACCCAATTACGCATACGCGCATTGCAGACGTGGGTTTCAATACGTTCTATTTTCATTAGCAGCATGAGGCCTTACCGACCTCGATGTATTGTTATAGCCCAAGCCGAAAAAAGCGGAATGATTTCCACATGATCAGATCATGAATAAATCCGACCTTTCCCAGACTTAAGAATACCCTGTCACACTGCAATCAACCAATCTAAGGGTCAACAAATCCACTAACTTGTCGAACTCGGCGGTAAGCCGCGGGTGGTAGCCCAAAGCGACGCTTAAACGTGCGTGAGAAATGAAATGGGCACTGGTAGCCGCAACGCTCTGCGATGTTCTCAACCGTTCGGTCTGGATAGGCCAGCATGCGTGCCGCCCTCTGCAAGCGGGCTTCAATCAGCCAGGTTTTCGGACCCATGCCTGTGTGTGATTTAAACAAGCGGCTAAAGTAATCCACATTCAGCCCACAACTTCCAGCCCAGTCTGCCACCGAGACCTCCTCACCGAGGCGCTGCCTGATCCACTCCTGAGCCGTATGCACGTGGTGAATCGTCTTTGGGTTGCCCGCGGCGGCGCCTGGATCAGGGCAAAGGTCTTCTTGCAGATTGGCCAACCAACCAAGAATAGCAGTCGTAACATGCAAGTTACGCCAGCGGCTATCGCCTTTCAGCGCCTCCAGCACAGTCTCAAAGCTTTGTTCATACGCTTGGCTGTGCTTCAGCTTGTAGTGGCGCTGGTAACCGTGCTGCAGCAGCACGTTGGCGGCATCATCGCGGCTTAACGACAGGCATGCCGATAAGTGTGACTGTGGCTGACCCGGTTGCTGGTTGTTTGCTGAAAAGATATCCCCTCCGCGCCACACCACCATCTCACCTGGCTTCATCGGCAACTCCACCCCGTTGATCTCGGCTGTCACCGCACCCTCTTTGAGATAGAAAAAACAAATCAGATCCGAGCCGAGACGTGATGGCTCAACTACCCATTCTGGATCTTCACCCCAGCTCCCAAACCATTTCACTTGGATCCCAAGCGACGTCTCAAACTCTGGTTTCCAGTCGTGATGGTATGGCAGCTTGCTCATCGTTCACCCCCTGTTTAGCAGGCCAACTTTCCTTTGCAGAGAAAATAAATGGCGAGGGCAAATGACAGCCCACTACGCATCCAGCTCGAGCGCTGCTTTTGACTACTGTTGAAGTATTTATTAATGTTGTCCTGATTGGCGTAATATTTCTTGTTAGCATTGCTGCCCGCGACCCACTGCCCGCGACCCACTGCCAGCTCAAGGCATTGCCAGCTCGAGGCATTGCCAGCTCGAGGCATTGCTCGCCCAGTCTCCATCGAGCAGCTTGACCTTGTCTGAAAAATTGGCTTCATTGGCAACTTCTAGGATAAAATGATCTGGAAAGCCATACCCTTCGGGCACGGTTCGCCTTTTGGAAGAAGTGCAAAAAGCTCATCCTGGCCTAACACTGACTCAACAGTGTCAAACCTATGAAACACCGTAAGAAGTCTGATTTACCGAGTAAAGTCTGCCCCGTCTGCGGGCTCAAGTTCTCCTGGCGCAAAAAATGGGAACGTAACTGGGACAGTGTCACCTACTGTAGCGAGCGCTGCCGGCGCAACAAAACCACCAACAAAGCGGGTCCAAAATAAGCCTATTTTTGAGGGTGTCTCAGAGCGGCTAAGCTACTAATCCTGACGCTTACGGCGCAGCATCAGAGCAAGGCCACCAAGACCAAGCAGTGCCGCAGAGCTTGGCTCAGGCACGGTCATGGTGAGTTGGATAAAGTCACCAGAGATGGCCAGGTTGGCTGACTTGATACTGGCGAACGGAGTGCTGGTAGTGTTGGAGCCGAGGCTAGTGAAGTCAAAGCTACCGACCTCGAAGAGATTCCAGGTGTAAGTACCCGTCACACTGGTCACACCCAGATCCGTGAAGGCGAAGTTATCGAGGTCAAGCAGGCCGTTGCCGATACTGAGCTGGCCCGTCACGTCGATGGTGTCACCACTGCCAGCGGCACCAAGGTCAAAGAGCAATGAGCCAGCAGACGCGTTGGCAATGTCGAGTGAGCTGAGGAAGGTCAGGGTATCACCTGTGCCGCCGTCACCGGGAGAAAGGAAACCTCCGCTATCGAGGGTAGTTGCTCCTCCAATGCTACCGATACCTCCAAGTGTGCCTCCGCTGTTGATCTCATAGGCAGAAGTTGCTCCGGCGTTACTCGCGTTAATGAGCAAGGTGCCGGCATTGATGTCGGTAGCACCTGAGTAAGTATTCGTGCCCTCGAGAACCAAGGTGCCCAGCCCGTTTTTAGTCAATCCTCCGGTGCCATCAATGTCACCGCTCAAGGTCGTCGTTGTGCCCGAGGCGATGTCGTAAGTGGTGTTGAAGGCCGTGATGTCGCCACTGAGGGTCACATCCTGAAGAGACTCGACGTTGTAGAGGCTCATGTTATTGGTAATAGTCCCGGTGGTGTTGAGGCGCAGAAGTGAAGTGCCATCAGCCTGGGTGATTATTCCAGTGCCAGCTCCAGATACATTGCCCAAAAC
>JAQXBQ010000248.1 GCA_029252325.1 Akkermansiaceae bacterium | reverse complement strand
GTCCCCATGTTTTAGTATCATGAGTGACATACACCATAGGCTTCGAGGGCGGTAGCGGTGGTGGATTATTCATTACACATAATTCTTACACCCAAACCCTAACTGCTATCAACGCCAATCTTGGCTAATTATCGCCCAGTCTCATTGAAAACGCCATTCCCTTCTCATTCCTGCCTCGTTAGGCAAAACGAATTTGACTGTAAAATAGCCGCAAGTCTCGCGCGCGCGCGTGGGAATCAGTTTGATTGGTGAATTTGGGTAAATAACAGACATGTCTCTCGCGCGCGCGTAACGACTAACTCTTTCTCCCGACATGATTCCCAGCCCTTATAGCATGTTTCGGGTGTCGATAAATGGCAACGAAATGGCAACGACTTGATTTAGCAAAACCAGCCAAAACATCATAACCCATTGATTATGATGGAGCCGCTGGCCGGAATTGAACCGGCGACCTATTCATTACGAGTGAATTGCTCTACCCCTGAGCTACAGCGGCCTAAACCTATCTGGAAAGACAAAATTTATTTAGCACAGAAAATCGGGCTGGCAAGCTCAACAATGGATACTGCGAGGACGGCTCGACAAATGTCTGCAGATTTCCTACGTTCTTTTTTGTTTGCCTATCTCTTCATGCCGATTTCTTAACTCAGTCAAAGACACGACGCTATCTACTGGGGATTTCCGGAGGCAGAGACTCGGTGGCACTTTTACACCTGCTGCTTGATGAAGGTTACCACAACATCGTGCTGTGCCATCTCAACCATAGCTTACGTGGTCGAGCCTCGGGCCACGATGCTGCACTCGTGTCTCGTCTGGGTAAGAAATACAATCTCCAATACGAAATCGAGAAAGTAGATGTAGCCAAACGAATTTTACAAATCGGAGGCAGCATGGAGCTTGTCGCTCGAAACGCACGCCACCAGTTTTTTGTAAGCTGCGCGCGAAAATACCGCTGCAATCGTATTCTGCTTGCACACCACGCCGATGACCAAGCAGAAACTGTTTTATTTAATCTGCTGAGGGGCTCCTACGGATTGAAGGGTATGCATTTCTCAACGACTCATCATGTTGAAGGCAAGGAGCTAGAGCTGCAACGTCCACTTCTTAAAGTGACACGTGGAGAGATCAATGACTATCTTGAGACTCACAAAATCAGCTACAGAGATGATGCCAGTAATGCAGAAAGCATCACTACAAGAAACCGCCTCCGCAACGAGGCGATGCCCTTACTGCATGAGATCATGGGCCGCGAGGTTCGCCCTGCCATTTTAAAAGCAGCAAGTGCTTCCCGAGCACAACAAGAGGCCATCACGAACACGCTTGAATCTCTCGAACTGTATGACCCACAGGGACGCTTATTCCTTCCAAAAATAGCGAAGCTGTCCCCTGCCATGCGATCAAGCGCAATACATCATTACCTGAAACAACATCATGTTTCAGACATCACCTCAGAGCTACTGGCCAAGTGCGACGGGCTCATCATCGGTAAAGCTATAGCAAAAGTAAACTTACCAGGAGGTAGATTTCTCCGGAGAAAAGAGAAGCGGATTTTCATCAGCTAAATCATTGACCAGCTAAGTTAATATGCGAGCCATCATCCAACGCGTCTCTCAAGCCAGTGTTCGCATCAAAGGCGATCTCTCAGGCCAGATTGGCCCTGGCTTACTCATCCTCCTCGGTATTGTCGATGGCGATGCGGAAGAAGACATTAACTGGCTAGTGGGTAAGATCGCACGAATGCGAATTTTCACTGATGATGAGGGTAAAATGAATAGGTCTCTTGGTGATATCGATGGCGAGCTACTCGTTGTCAGCCAGTTCACCCTCCATGCCAGCACGAGAAAAGGAAATAGACCATCCTTCATCAAAGCAGCACGACCAGAAATAGCGATCCCACTCTACGAAGCCTTTCTTCAAAAAGCTCACGATGAAACTGGGAAACCCTGTGCCTCCGGTGAATTTGGTGCCGACATGCAGGTCAGCCTCATCAACGACGGCCCGGTTACGATCATGATCGACACCAAATTAAGAGAATAGTGGCACGACGCGCACAGCCACTTGGTCGATCCTACTTATTCAAGCGCACAGCCGTGCCGCAATAGGTGCAGTAAAACCATTTGTAGACCAACAACTGTAATGCCGTTGGCAAGATGTAACCTATGCCCTTCACATAATGCGCTTTCTTATGCTTTGTGCATTTTTTAGGCATCAGGGGAGGCTGCCGACAAACGACACAACGTGCCCTCGTGCCAAAATGAACATAGGCAGCAGCCGAACTCATGAGTAACAACAACAGACCAACCACCCACACCACAACGGTGGAGGCACCCAGGCCAGTCCTGTAGAGGAAAAGTCCCACTAAAGAGGTAATGTTAACCACCAAAATCGCGATGAAAAAAACAGCTGATAGAGCCGCTAACCGCACAGTATTGGCATGGGGGTGAAAAACACCTTTAATGAATTTTCGAGATCTCAAATCAACGCCTTGATTTAATTCATCAGATAGGGATAAGGATTCTTTGGCTGGTGCTCGATCCAAAGGTCGAACGTATTGCACCGAAGATTCCAAATCATCAAAATTACGGATGCGAGAGGAGTTGAGCCCCGCGCGAGCAACCTCATCTTTGCGAAAGATTGAGTCTGCTTTTCCTAAGGTTGTCATGATGTTGATTTTCATATCTCCATCACATCGGTTGAGCAGAATTCCATCTGAGATGTTATCCATGGATACATCTTGATCAGCCATAAGAAGCGGATCAAGCGGCTCAGCCACCGGAGACATACTGAGCATCTCCATCATATCTTCATCTTGCTCAAAATTGACAAGTTCGGGCTTCAGCACTTTTGCTTTTTTACTTAAGTCCTCTCCCGGATCACTGCTCTCGGGTCTCGCTTTGGCTGTTCTTTTGTTCTTGGATGCGTTGCCTTTGGCCGACTCGACATATTCTGTCGCCAACTCCTGCCATTTCTCCACACTGTGCTGTGAGGGATCACTCGCCATGACTTCGAGAAGGTTGTTGGCCTTAGTGAGTTCATCAGAGAGTTTTTTCGCATCAGCTTCTCTCAGATCAGAAACATCAAGGTAACCGGCTGCCTCAAGGAGCTCGAGGGCCTTGGCTGGAATACCAGTGACGATGTCTAAATTTGGCATATCATTAGAGTGACTAAACGCTTACTTACAGCCACATGCTAAGATAGCAAAGCCATGATCCGTGGCAAGCAGCTTATCTCTATGCCGCTCTATCGTTCAGCTCAACTGAGAGATGCATGCATTTCCTGAAGTTGCTTGAGCTTCTGTGCCCATTCTTCTCTGCGCGCTTTCTCTCTGTCAACAAGCTCTGTAGGAGCCTTATCAATAAAGGCCTTGTTACCGAGCTTGCCATCACATTTTTTCACTTCTATTTCGACTTTGACGATTTCTTTGTTCAATCGAGCTTTCTCGGCATCTACATCGATCAAACCTTCCAAAGGCATGTAGACTTCGCCAACATCTGTCACTGCTGCGGGAGTCCCCTTCGGGGCGTCGTAGCCAGCCCTAATCTCCACCTCACCTCCGGCAAGGAGACCCAGCACATCAGTCTCATCAGCCAGCCATGGCTTCGATTTAATGATAATGAATCTAACGTCCTTACGAGTGGCCACATTGTATTCAGCCTTCAAGTTTCGCATTCTACCAGCCGTCGTGTAAACCGCCTCCGCATGGGAAGAAGCTTGAGACACAACATCAGCTGAGACAAGTGACTCTGCCGGATAAACCTTCTGCATCACAAACTCACCATCAGCCACATAAGACATGCGAATGGATAGCTCTTCGGTAATGTGGGGCATGTAAGGATGCAACAACTGCAAGTATCGGCTCATCACTGCGTCAAAAACGGACAAGGTAAGCTCGCGGGCTTGCGGCGATGCTGTATCGCGTAAATCGCCTTTCACCGCCTCAAGGAACTTGTCACAAAACTCACTCCAAAGAAAATCATAGAGCTGCTGACCAACATCATTAAAGCGGTAGTCTGCATAAGACTTATCTAGATTTATAGCGAGTTTATCAAGCTTATCAGCTATGTCGACATGGTATGGACGCAGCCCATCTACTGGCATCTCGGTTCTGTCTCCAGCTACATCAGAGCTATTCGCCATTTGGCGAAAACGACACGCGTTATAGAGTTTGTTTGCAAAATTACGCCCTTCGGCAACCAGCTGCTCGTCGAATCTGACATCGGTGCCCACAGGTGCTGTGCGCATCAATCCAAAGCGGAGCCCATCTGCACCGTATTCATCCATCAAGTCGATTGGGTCTGGAGAGTTACCCAGTGATTTACTCATCTTGCGCCCTTTCAGGTCTCGAATAATTGATGTGAAAAAGACGTTTTTAAATGGCAACTGATTTTCAAATCGATAGCCCGCCATGATCATACGTGCGACCCAAAAGAAAATAATATCAGG
>JAQXBQ010000225.1 GCA_029252325.1 Akkermansiaceae bacterium | reverse complement strand
ATCCCCTCCAAAGATACGCACCCGCTCGACGGTGAGTCCTTTGCCAAGATCCTGCGCAATCCGAATGCTGCTGATAAACGCGCTCCCATCTTCTATCTCTTCCCCGGTTACATGGACATCCGTGCCCAACCCTGTGTTGTGGCCATCGATGAAGTCGGTGGTAAGCGCTACAAGCTTATCTACTTCTACGAGGCGGATGCCTGGCAGCTCTACAACATCAGCGAGGACATCGGAGAGGAGAACAACCTGATCGCGGACAAGCCCAGGATCGCAGCTCAATTATCCAACAAGATCAATACCTGGCTCAGCCCGAAACATCCCACCTGGAAGCCGAAGTATCCGCTCGATAAAAAAACCGGCAAGCCCGCTGGGCCACCGCCGGTCTTGTGAGTGTTGCGCGTTGAGTGGCGGGCGCGTCCAAGGTGGCACTGAGGGAAAGGTGCCGAGATTTACCAAGGGTTCGGCGAGGTTGATTGAGTTGTATCAGATGCTAGATGGTATGAGGCATGTTGTCCTGAGGGTCGAGGTGGTCTCGCCTCTTTCTGAATACAGTCGTCACTAGAGACGTGAGCCCCTAGCGGTCGGGTTGTTCGGTCGGAACACCAAACACGTCCAACTCGCGCCAGACAAAAGCGTTGTCAACGGAACCCGCCACGTGGCTGGCGGTGAATTTGATCGATTCAATTCCGCTGGCAAGCACCCCGCTTTTATCCGTGAGACCGACCTTGGTCGCGCCGCCGGAATGCAGATCCGCGCGGAGCGGGTGATAGTTCACCGTGTGAAGAATGCGATAATCGCCACCGACCGGTTTAACCTCAACCGTCCACGCCTGATTACCAAAACCAACGTTCGACCAATCGGCAATACTCAGGATCGAGGTGATGTCAAAACCGCGTCCTGTGGGACCGGTTCCCAAATAGTATTCTGCGGTGGCGCCGACCGTTGTCCATGCGCCCTGCACCGCGTCGCCTGGCAATTGTTCGAACCGGGCCCCATGGATGCCGTCCGTGAGTTCCTTCGGGTGGGCGTTGTTTTTAAGATTCCATCCGGTGGTGACTGGCGTCAGACCATGCAGGAGGTCTGAGGCACTGGCATCATCCGCGTATGCGAGCTGGCTGCCGCTGGAATCTTCGGTCAAAATCACGGCCGGCTTGATCTCCTTGCTTGGTAGCTCATCAAGAAAATGGTCTCTCCGCGCCGGGGTTTCCCTCCAGTGTCCTGCTGGTTCGGCGAAGCGTGCCTGACCAGCTTCGAGCCGTTCTGTTTTTTTCAGCCCATTGCGATTGCTCACCTCCACCTTGCCATGGAAAACATGCACTTCATCGAGAAAATTTGGTTCGGAGATGATGCCAAATTCGGTGCCGAGATCTGTAAGTGTCAGATCGGGAGTGTTGACCATGAATCCAACAGCCTTCTTTGGCACTTCAAACCAGACTGTGCCGTTGGTCAGATCGAGTAGATCCTGGCGTTGCAGGGTGAGGTCGGCAGGGCTACGCACGATGCCGCGCACTCCGGAGGCAAACTCGAGTTCCACCGTACCCTTGTTCACTTTCAGGCGTGAGCCGGGTTCGAGCACCAGACCTTCCGGCGCATCCTCACCGGTGTGTGCATGACTGATGCTGATTTCGGTTCCCGGTGCGGTTTTGACGGCAAGCGTTGGCTGAGGCGTGTGCGTGGCGATCAGGGTCATCACCAGTGCACCAACCACAAGCACCGCAACGGCGGCCAAGCCAGCAATGCTTATTGCGCGGCGTTGTCGCCGTTCGACGACCTTCTCCATAGGCACCACATTAAGTAGATCGACGCCCTTGGCACGGAATTCAAGCGCATGATAGAGGTGAAGATATTCGCGGTAGGCCTCCCTTGCGGCCGGGTCATCACGCAGTGTTTGTTGCAGGTGCTCGTATGCCTGCCCTTCGAGACGACCGTCGAAGAGCTCTTGCAAGTGGTGTTCGAGTTCGCGCTGGTTCATGATCGGCTGCGGTATAGGGCGAGTTCGCCGGTGATGCATTTTTTCAGGGCAGCGCGGATGCGAAACAGGCTGACACGTAGGGAGTCGGCAGGCCTGCCGCATATTGCCGCATATTCATCCAGATGAGAATCTGAAAAATACCGAAAGTCGATGAGGGCGCGTTCCTTCTCCGGCAGTCGACCGAGGCAGCTTTCCAGGGCACGCAGGCGGTTAGTGAGCTCCTCCGGTTCGGCCTCACACTCCATGGCAAGCTGCTCGGCAAGGTCGTCATCAAACAGCTGTAGCCCGAGTTTCCCCAGTTTGCGGCGGTGACCCATCACTCTGAACCGGGCGATGGCACAGGCCCAGGCGCGGAAATTACTCCCCGGCTCAAATGTCCTGCGCTTTTCCCAAAGCACCAGGTTGGTCTCCTGCAACACATCATCCACGCCATCCATGCCCGGCATCAGCGAGATGATGTAGGCATGCAGCGCCGCCTGGTGATTGGCGATCTGACTGACAAATTCAGCCTGTTGCGTGGCGTCGAGTTCCATCGTAGCTACTATTATATGCCGATTTTTCCGCCGCGTTAACAGATATTTTCCAAAATCCTCTCATTCATGCTGTGAGGTGGATTGAACCAGGCATTTGAAAGTTTTTTTTCAGAAATGTGTTAACGCGACACCTGAATCAGGCATTTATCAGTGTTCGATCATTAAACCTTAGGATTTATAAATCTTAGGATTCAAGAAGATCGGAGGCATCTGAAACACAACCACAAGCAAACGAACAAGAAAGAATACCATGAAAAACAAGAAAAAACTCCCCAAGCATCTTACCGCTATCGCAGCTTTGGCTCTAGCTGCCACTCCAGCCAATGCGGCGGCTGTATTCGCCGAGGTAACATCGGGTCCCAATAACCCTTCAACCACCACGGATGAACTCGCCTACGCTGGCGACGTCAGCTCGACCGACCTGTTGCATGGCATTAACGGCACTACCAGCGGCACGGCATTTAAGGGTGGCGACGCCGCCAACCTGAACGACGGTGCACATGGGTCAAACGACTCCAATGTGGCGCCTTTTTCAAATGCGCTTGGAGAATCGGCTTGGACGGCGGACTCGGGAAGCTCCCGTGAGTTCGTCATCGGTACCGGGGTCAATGCCAAGGGCTATGACATCAGCGGGATTCAATCGATTGCGGCGTGGTCAGATGCCGGGTTCATAAATCAGAAATACGACATCTATCTTCGTTCACTGGGAGGCTCATTCGGGCTATATGCGACGGTTGATTATCAGCCAGCAAACGATACTGACGAAGGCGGGGCTACTAAAGTCAACGTCACTGACGACATTGGACTGCTGGGCAGCGGTATCGATGCAATCCGCTTTGATTTCCTCGACACCGTGAGCAACAATTTCGGCGGAGCTGTCTATCGTGAGATCGATGTCTTTGGTGTAGCAACTGTTCCCGAGCCTTCCTCTGCCGCCCTTCTTGGCCTTGGCGGACTCGCCTTGACCCTTCGTCGCCGCCGCGGCTAAGCCGTTGCCTGACTGAATCATTAACCAAGCATTGTAAGCCATCGCCGTCGTGATTGTCGGTTTGAGTGGGCTGGGTCTGCTGTGTCTTCGCAGACGCAACTCGTTTTCGGAAAGTCGTTCCCGCATAGCGGTCTTATTTTGCGCCTTAATCTCTAATTTTATACGATGAAAAATTTTACAAAACAATCAACTCTACTGTTTCGAGCAACATCGCTGGTATGTCTATGTTGGACTTTATGTCCCTCGCTCACTGCCGCCACCTTACGCATCATGCCGCTGGGAGATTCGATCACGGCAGGTTATACCGATAACCCGACTTGGAACGAGCCGTTTGAATTCGGCTACCGTAGCGGGCTTTACACCCGGTTGACAAATGCAGGCTACGACTTCCAGTTTGTCGGAGCTTCAACGGAACCGTGGGGGCCGCCTCCGCCTTTTGGTGATCCGACGAATGGGGGCACTCATACGCCAACCGTCGATCTTCGCGACTTTGGCCAGGATAATCATCGCGGCTACGGCGGCCGGGACGCCAGCTTCCTCAACGCAAACATTGCTAGCTGGCTGACAAGCGACAACCCGGACATCATTCTGCTCAAGATAGGAACCAATAACCAGGATCAAAGTGGGCTGAACACCCTGGTCAATACCATCGTGACGAACCAGCCGGATGCACAGCTGATCATTGCCCAGATCATGCCGAAATTCAATTATCAGCAGGGCATAGTCGATTACAATACCTACATTCGAGACACCTTGGTGCCGACTTATCAGGCTGCTGGTAAAAACGTGACCCTGGTGGATCAATACGCCACTTTCCTGACCGATACAGGTGACCTAACCTCCATTGATCAGTCCCTTTTTTCCAATGGAATTAATCACCCCGATAACGCCGGCTATGATCTCATGGCCGAGGCTTGGTTCAGCGGCATTCAGGCCGTTGTCTCGGTTCCCGAGCCCTCCACCACCGCACTTCTGGGCCTGGGTGGCCTCGCGTTGATCCTGCGCCGCCGTAAGTAATCCACTTACAAAAACCTCAATGCGCTCCGTTTGCCACCACGTGCAGCGGGGCGCTTATTCCGCTCTGACAAAGCGAGCATCCAGATGAAAAACGGCCCTTCTTTGCCACCAAGGACGGCCATGGCAAAGCCGTCATGGATATATTTGCCTAATAGAACGATTGACTTTGCCAAGGGCGTCGCGATGAATTGAGTGGTCATGTGAAATG
Organism: Akkermansiaceae bacterium; assembly: GCA_029252325.1. Classification (GTDB taxonomy): domain Bacteria; phylum Verrucomicrobiota; class Verrucomicrobiia; order Verrucomicrobiales; family Akkermansiaceae; genus Oceaniferula. Next base: position 17,120 of record JAQXBQ010000225.1, on the reverse strand, counting down.
CATCACCATTCACATTGTAATCGTTATTGGCATGAGCAAAGACACAAAGGAATTTACGGATCAGCTGCGAGCAGGACAACTGCAGCAATTGTTCGACCACCTGCCTGGCATTTATTTTGTGGTGAAAAATTGCTCAGGCCGCGTGATGATGGCCAACGAGCTTGCGGTTCGTCTATGCGGCTTCAAGCACGAAGAGGAAATGATAGGCAAGCAGGATCACGACATCTTTTCCCGGGGTCGTGCCGATGCCTATGTGGAGGATGATCGTCGCGTTTTTCAAACCGGTGAGAGCGTAAATGATCGGGTTGAACTGGCACCTGACCCGAATAACTCGATCAACTGGTTTGTCACCACAAAGATACCGCTCTATTCACACGAAGGCGAGGTGATTGGTCTGGCCTGTATTGCGCGTAACATGGACGACGCTCCTGAAAAGCTCCGCCCCTACATGGAGATGAACGCGGTGCTCGAATACATTCGTAAGAACTATGCCGAGTCTATTAAGACCGAAGGCCTTGCCAACATGGTTAACCTGTCGCCGAGCCAGTTCGAGCGTCGTTTCAAGAAGATCTTTCAGATCACACCGAGTCAGCACATCCTCAACGTGCGTATTCGCGCGGCATGTAACCTGCTCTCAGCTACTAATGACACGATCGCATCCATTGCTATCGATTGTGGTTTTTATGACCACAGCCACCTGAGTCGCAACTTTCAGAAGACAGTAGGAATTTCGCCAAGTGAATTTCGCTCCCAAGGGCGCAAGAATCCGTAATCATGATGCGTAATCATGCAGGTATCCGTATCATCTCAAAACAACCTGTGGCCTCCGTCATTGAATCAATAGGTAGCGCTTCGTGTTGAATGCGTATGACTCATCCGTTACATTTACCCCCCAAAAGAGGGGTGGACGAGTTAGGCATGGTGGCTATATTGCAACTAGTGATCATGAAATGATGATCAGCCTGAAAGGGCTTAGGTAAGCTCCACGTAGACAGAAAAAATGATGATCTTAAAGGCAATCACAGGTTGGTGCATGGCATTGGTTGTAACTGCAGGCATGGCAGCCATGGCTGGCATCGGGCTCATCGAGACCAGCACGGCTGCTGATACCGAGCCGCTGAACTTCAGCCGTGACATTCGCCCGATCCTCTCGGCGAAGTGCTTCGCTTGTCATGGCCCGGATTCACAGGATCGTGATGCAGATTACCGCATGGATACCAAGGAGGGCGCCTTTGCTGATTTGGGCGGTTATCATGCCATCGTTCCCGGTGATCCTGAAAATAGCGAGATCATCAAGCGCATCATCAGCGACGACGAAGACAAGTTAATGCCTCCGCCCAAGCACAAAAAGCCAACCACACCAGAAGAGGTCGCTTTGCTCAAGAGATGGATTGCAGAGGGAGCTCCCTACACGGGGCATTGGGCCTATGAGTCAATCAAGCGCCCGGACGTTCCCGAGGAGTCCGCATTCTCTGGCAGTGACCATCCTGTTGATCAATTCATCGCATCACAGCTGCAGAAAAAGGGCATGGGCTTCTCCCCGCCAGCACCTCCAGAAACCCTGGTGCGTCGCCTGCACCTCGACCTCACTGGAACCCCTCCGAGCCCAGAGGAAGTGGATGCCTTTCTGGCCGACCCGGAGGCAGGATATGCTGCCACGATTGATAAGCTCTTGGGCAGCGATGCCTTTGCCGAGCGCCTCGCCTCAGACTGGCTGGACGTGGCACGCTACGCGGATACCAATGGTTACTCGGTGGATGACCACCGTGAGATGTGGGGCTGGCGAGACTGGGTGATCCAAGCATTCAGAAACAACATGCCTTATGACCAGTTTATCCGTGAGCAGGTGGCGGGGGATCTGCTCCCCGGTGCGAGCGTGCAGCAGAAGGTGGCCACCGGTTTCCTGCGCAATAGCATGAATACCCATGAGGGTGGCACCATCCAAGAAGAGTATCGCGTCTCTGCCATCGCTGACAAAATTGACACCGTCAGCACCGCCTTTCTTGGCCTCACAGTAAAATGTGCCCAATGCCACGATCACAAGTATGATCCGATCTCACAAAAAGATTATTACCGCTTCTTCGCCTTCTTCAACCATTCCAGCGAGCCTGGCATGGGAGCCGGTGGCGGAGGCAATACCAACCCCGTCATCCAGGTGGAGCCCTTCCTACAGGACAAGAATGCTTTCAAGACCGACTGCCAGAAACGCATCGATATGCTCGAGCAACACCGGCTTTTTCCTGAGATCTACCTCGGCAAGGCCCGCAAGCAATGGGAGGCCTCCGTGTTGGCAAAGCCGGAAACCCTCAAGGGCATCGGCTCGACTTTCCCGGTGCATAGTGCCGCCCAGCTCAATGCCCAGTTCAACAAAGACCCTAAGCTGAAGGGAAAAAATCCTTCTTGGATCTGGTTCAACAAGGAGGGCAGGGGACATGTCTTCACCCACTTCCGCAGGACCTTCAAGCTCGCCAAGGTGCCCAGGTCCGTGCAGCTCTTTGTCAGTTGTGACAACGAGGCTGACATCTGGATCAATGGCCATAAGGTGCAGGGCAACAAGGATTGGCGTGAGCCCACCGTGGTCAACATCACCAAGCAGCTTAAAAAAGGTGATAACCTTATCGCCATCAGGGGCAAGGACTGGGAGTTTGGAGCCGGGCTTGCGGCCTTGTTTGCCTACATGCATTCCTCGGATGGCAATCACCTCGTTACGGATAGCAGCTGGCAGGCCGCGGTGAAAGCAGGCGGCGGCTGGGAGAAAAAAGCCAAGGTGGAGGGCTTTACCCCCGCGGCAGTGGTGGCACCTCTAGGTAAAGGTCCGTGGGGGGATGTGCTCGCCAGATACCGTGGGCTGAGAGCCCAGAGCAAAGAGCCTATCCTTGCTGAGCTCAGAAAACCGGACCACTTGCGCGATCCTTCCAAACAACGACAAATCATCACTAGCTTCGGCTTGGACAATCCCGAGATGAGCTTGCTTTCACGTAACATCAATGTGGAAATTGATGTGCTCAAGCGTGCCATCACCTCGGGCAAGACCAGTGTCATGATCATGGACGAGGGTAAGTCTGATCGCAAGACCCACATTCTCGATCGCGGTGAGTATAACAAGCCGCTGGAGGAAGTCACCGGTGGCGTTCCTGGGGCTCTGGGTGAGCTACCCCAGGGGGTCAAACCGAATCGCCTTGCCCTAGCAAACTGGCTGACGGACTCCTCCAACCCACTCACCGCCAGAGTCATTGTCAATCGCTACTGGCAGATGATTTTTGGCACTGGAATTGTAAAAACAGCAGAAGACTTCGGCTCGCAGGGAGAGTGGCCATCACACCCGGAGTTGATTGATTGGCTCGCTGCCGAGTTTGTTGCCAGCGGCTGGGATCTGCGCAAGCTTGTGAAATTGATCGTAAGCTCCCAGACCTATCGCCAATCATCACGCAGCACTGCTGAGCTCCAAGAGCAAGACCCTTACAACCGCCTGCTAGCTCGCTCTCCAAGGTATCGACTATCTGCTGAATACGTCCGCGATAATGCACTTACCATTGCCGGCTTGCTCAACCCGAAAGTCGGGGGCCCTAGCTCATACCCGATCCAGCCACAAGGGCTGTGGAAGCAGATCAGCTTCTATGCTCATGGCCGCTGGACAGCATCTCAATTCTATCCTGATACCGACAACAGTGGATACCGGCGCAGTATGTATCATTTCTGGAAGCGCACATTACCACCTCCGATGATGACCACCTTTGATGCGGGGAACCGTGAGACTTGCTCCGCGCGCCGCTCACTCACTAACACTCCGCTGCAGTCGCTTGCTCTGCTCAACGCACCCCAATACAGTGAGGCTGCCCACGGACTAGCCCAGCGAATGATCAAAGCAGGTGATGAGCCAACTGGGCAGATTGAACATGGCTTCCGCCTGGCCACCTCACGTCAGCCCTCGAGCCAGGAACTGGCATTCCTTAAATCCTCGTATCAAGAGCAAATCAGCTACTTCGGCCATTCTGCTAAGAAGCGTGATAGCTACTTAGTTTATGGCCGAGCGCCACTGGCTAAGATGAGCAATCAGCAGAAAAATAAAACAGCAGCTCTCACTGCCGTAGCATCGATTATCCTTAATTTGGATGAAACCATCACTCGTGAGTAATTACTAGCCAAGCCCTTACTCACCAAGCAGAGCATTCCAATGAACACAGAAGACTTCCAAAATTTTAACCGCGAGATCAGCCGACGCACTTTTCTACAGCGCTCATACGGCGGGCTGGGAGGTATCGCCTTAGGATCTTTGTTGGGATCCAACAATCTCTTTGGCTCTGCCAAGTCCGCGTCAGCGCCGCCGTATCAGGGGCTTGGTCAGCCCGGCTTGCCTCATTTTCCGCCGAAGGCCAAGCGCGTCATCTACTTGTTTATGTCAGGTGGGCCATCCCACTTGGATCTTTTCGACTACAAGCCGGAGCTCAAAAAACGGCAAGGTGACGACCTGCCCGACAGCGTCCGTGGGGAGCAGCGCCTCACCGGCATGACCGCCAACCAGAAAAACTTTCCCTTGTTCGGGTCCATCGGTGAATTTGCTCAGCATGGCCAGAGTGGCACCTGGATGAGTGATCTCTTGCCCTACACCTCACAGGTTGTCGATGACATCGCCGTGGTGCGCTCCATGCACACTGAAGCGATCAACCACGACCCGGGCATTACCCTGATCAATACCGGCTCCCAGATACCAGGCCAGCCCAGTGCTGGTGCGTGGGCTAGCTACGGTCTCGGAAGTGACAACCAGAATATGCCCTCCTACGTGGTGCTACTATCGCAGGGAAATGGTAAGAATCCTGGTCAGCCGATTTTCTCTCGGCTCTGGGGTAGTGGATTTCTGCCCTCCAGTCACCAAGGTGTGATGCTGCGCAGTGGTGATGACCCTGTGTTATACTTGAACAACCCACCGGGCATTTCGCGCGAGAACCGCCGAGGCCAGCTGGACAAAATTGCAGCCATCAATAAATTAAAATACGCGAGTCATGGTGATTCTGAGATTGCGACCCGTATCTCGCAGTATGAGATGGCTTTCCGTATGCAGTCTGCCGCCCCAGAAATCGCCGACCTCTCAGACGAGCCGCAGAGCACCTTTGACCTTTATGGCGAAGACGCCAGAGAGCCAGGGACCTTCGCCTATAACTGCCTGCTCTCGCGCCGCATGGCAGAGCGAGGCGTGCGTTTCTCTCAGCTTTTTCACCGTGGCTGGGATCAGCATGGCGCTCTTGATAAAAACCTGCGTGCCCAGTGCAAGGACACCGACCAGGCATCTGCTGCACTCGTTACCGATCTCAAGCAACGAGGCATGCTCGATGACACCCTGGTGATCTGGGGCGGCGAATTCGGCCGCACTGCCTACAGCCAGGGCGCGCTCGGAAGCGGTAGGGATCACCACGGTCGCTGCTTCAGCATGTGGATGGCAGGTGGAGGTATCAAGGGAGGCACGACCTACGGTGAGACTGATGACTTCGGCTACAACATTCTCAAAGACCCCGTGCACGTCCGCGATCTCAATGCCACCATGCTCCACACTCTGGGTATTGATCACGAGCGCTTCACGTTCCCCTTCCAAGGCCTCGATCAGCGCCTCACAGGGGTCGAGCACGCTCACGTGGTCAAAGGGATACTTGCATAGCGACGATAGCGCAGGGTAACGCAGCTCCCACAGATGTCGGCGTGTTTCTATAGTGTTGCTAATAATCGTAGTGCTCGCATGGGCCACTACAGAGTACAGAGCGCGGTTTGCTCGCTGGCTTTAATGCGCCAATTAGTGAGACCTCATGATTGATGAGGAGACGAAAATTATGCCTTCCCGATGTCTGTGTTGAATGCCCTTGATGAAGCATCACCCCAAAGGGTGATAGACGGCGCCATTTTTTCATGCTATATTAATAAAGAATGGTGTCCAAATTGTATGTCTTAAATTTGTTAGCAAAATCGCCATCACTAAATAATAAAACCCTGAAACCCACAACATAACTGATATCATGAAAGCCCCATTATTACTCATCGCAACACTACTCGCCCCAGCATTGACAACAAATGCGGCCACTATTACTTGGGACGGTGGTGGTGACGGTGTCAGCTGGACAGATGGAAATAATTGGAGCACGAATAACGCCCCAACAGCAGGGGACACCATGAATATCGGTGGATCTGCCATCGTTGACTTCGACACAACTTTCACCTCGAGTCTGTCCAATGGATCAGTGGTCATAAACGTAAGCAGCACTGCGCAGCTGAACCTTAATGGAGGGGCTCTTACCTTCGCAGACGGCAACTCGAACACATCACCGATCAACATCGGAGATGATGCCGTGCTCAACATCACGGGTGGAACTCACAATCTGTATGGTCGGGTCGATATTTTTGGTGGTGGCACCATTCGGGTCACGGGCGATGATGCGACCATCAACCTGCGCCAACTGGCCAAAAGCGGGGGGGCAAGCACTTTTGAGTTCTTCTTTGATGACACAGGCGTCAGTAGTCTGGATTATTATTCCTATTTTAATCCCATAAACCAAATTCTATCTGTTGACGGGTCTGCCTACACCGGGCCTTATGTGTCGAGCGGAACCCAATTCAATTTGATTAACACTACCAATCTGTCTGGTAATGAATTCCAAGCGGCCAACATCAGTATCGTCGGTCTCGGTCAGGAGGGCAACACCGACTATGGTTACATCCTTACTCAGGACCAAGCATCAGACGATGTATTCATTACGGTTTTTGTCCCCGAGCCATCCTCAACCGCCCTGCTCGGCCTGGGCTTAGGCTCCTTGTTGCTTCGCCGCAAGCGGAGCTAGAAATGTTATTATTAATCCGCACAAGCGGATCAGATTCGTAAAAGGACCTGCGAGATCTCGGTGTAGAGCCAGTCTTGTGGGTCTTTCTTTTTTAATGGTTTATTACAAATGTGAGTTTGTATGGTAATTGCTTGGTGTGCTGCTCTGCAGCTTATCTGACTTCAATTTGAAAAACCCTGCTGTGATCCATAGCGGGGTTTTTTGTGCCTGAAATGCGGTGCAGGATGGCAGGCCTTGATAATTCAGCACCCTTAATATTTCATTTAAATAATCAAAATATAAAAAAATAAGCAAAAAAAACGTTAAACCCTCCAGCTTGATGTCCTTGTTAAGTGTAGGCTTGTTATGTCCACGTGGAAATCCCGATCAGATTTCCGCGATTGATCAACCGGGACCAGCTAGCCACATCTGCAGATAAAAAATACTAAAATACTAAAACCCTAAAACATAATCGATTATGAAAGCTATGAAAACAAATATGAAAACATTACTCACGATCAGCGCTCTCGCTGGTTTATCTTTCACCACCGCCCAGGCGGCGACCATTACATGGGATGATGGTGCTGGTAACGACGATTGGAGTTCCGGTGCGAACTGGGACGCGCCTGAAGTGGCTCCGGCCAACGGAGATTCCGTCATTCTCACGACGACCGCCCAAAGCATACTGGATTACGCCTGGACGATCGAAAGCGGTCAATCCCTGACCACGACGGCAACGGGATTTGGTGATGAATTGGTATTACAGAGTGATTCTATTTTGACCTTGGCGACCGGTGGCACAATGGACATTCAGTTCATGCGACCTCGTTTTAGCTCAGGTGGTAATTTTGTCATTGAAGCAGGTGCAAGTCTTAATACAGACAACTACGGCTTAAGCGCTATCTCGGCGACTATCACTTATGAAGCTGATGCTGCGGGCGTTACGACGTGGAACAACGATGGGCAATTCCAAATGGGCGGAGACAATCTGGTTATTGATCTCAGTAGTTATGATGTTTCCAATGGCAAAGTATTGACGCTCGTTGATTACGACCTTTTTGCAGATCTTAGTGGCCAAACATTCGGCAGCATATCGATCATCCCGACCGCGGGAGGAATTGCCGGACCCGTGGATTACCAATACGATCTGGGTGGAGGTAATCTTGCCATTGTGGTCTTCGTCCCCGAGCCTTCATCAACCGCCCTACTCGGCCTCGGAGGTCTTGCTCTCATGCTGCGCAGACGCAGAAGCTAAAAAAGTGTATATGGTGTCAATAGAACAGAGGATTAGCAGAACAAATGTATAGCTACGACAAATCTAACACAGCATGTGTGATCATCGACAGCGTTATCACCTGAAATCACTCAAGGGGATAATCTTCAGTTTTTCCGTTTAAAAAGACATACCATATCCTATTGTTAAGTGAATGCAAGATGATGAGAACCAAGGCCCTGATTCCATCGTTCACTCTCAGGAGCGGACGGAGGAGTTTCTGCGCCTGCTCACTGAGCATGACCGCATGTTTTCGATCTATGTGACCGGACTGGTTCAGCCTTTGCAGGATGCCCAGGATATCTTGCAGGAGGGTAAAATCGTGATGTGGCGCCACTTCGGCAAGTTCAAGAGCGGCACGAATTTCCTCGCCTGGGGGCGTAAGATCCTGCTGCGCCAGATCTTCGCCTATCGTCGAAAGATGAAGCATCGCCGCCACGCCCAGCTTAACGAGGATATTTTAGTGATGCTGGATGCGGAGATGGACTCCGCCATACGTGAGAAGCGCTGGGTCGAGCGTGAGCAGGCTCTGCGTGAGTGCCTGCGTAAACTACCGCCGAAGCAGCGCGAGCTCATCGAGCAACGCTACCGTGACGAGGCCTCGATTGAAAAGATTTCCCGCCAGACAGATAAAACTGAAAGCGCTGTGTATCAATTACTTTACCGTATCCGTAAAGCACTGCAGGATTGTGTGCAGCTAAGCCTCAACGAGTCAGAATCTAGACCAACGTCATGACCCCCGAACAGAGCAACCGACTCCAAACGCTCGCCAGTGCCTACCTCGATGGCAATCTGGACGAGGCGCAGCACGCGCAGCTCGAGAGCCTGCTACGTGAAGACGCTGGCGCGCGCCGGGCTTTTGCTGATATGCTGCATGACCACGCCGTGCTGCACTGGGAGTATATCGAATCGGATCGTCACTCCGCCGAGGAGATTGCTTTCCTCAGCGAGCTGGGCGTGGAAGATGAGGTGGCCAGTAATCAGCCCCGTCCCGTGTTGCAGACCTGGCTCGCGGTAGCTGCTTGTGTAGCCCTGGGGCTGATGGCGCTCAGGTTGATTTTCCCTGCAGCCGAGCAACCCGCGGCCACTGCTATCAGTAGTTCAGGGCAGGCTGAGCCAGCTGAGGCCGAGCTGGTGGTTTATCTGACCCGCGCCGAGGGCGAGCTGCTTTGTAATGGTGAGCCACTAGAGGCCGGGCAACAAGGGCAAGCTGGTTTCAAGCCGGGTGACACCCTGACCCTGGAGCGGGGTCTGCTGGAGCTAGATTTCAGGGACTCGGATGTTCATGCCATCGCCATACCGCCCTTGAAGTTGACCGTGCTCAGCAATATGGGGGTGAGGTTGGACGAAGGTGAGCTTAAGCTACACGTACCACCACAGGGGATTGGTTTTGAGGTCGAGACTCAGAAACGCAAGATTGTTGATCTTGGGACCAGTTTTGTGGTTAGTACAGTTGCCGAGCAGTCACACGTATTGGTGCTGGATGGCAAGGTATCGGTGGAGGACACTCCGGGAGGTGAGCAGCTTGCCTTGGTCCAGGGCGAGGTGGCCAGTTTCCGCAAAGGGGGTAGGCTGGAGGTCAAACGTCGTGCTCTTGAGGGGCTGCCGGATCTTTCCGCAAATACTCCCGGTGACGCCCGCTCAGGCAGGCTGAGGGGCCGGTTTTTTGCCTTCGCTGATTCCATCACGCTGCCGCTCAGAACCTTCCCGCCAGAGGATCACATGGGGCATCATTTTGTGCCGCTGGTGAAATCCGGATTCAGTGACGAGAGCGCCTTGGCCGACCTGGTTGAGGGGCGCTCGCTCGCCTTTGACGGCATTGCCGGCGCGCACAACAAGCTGGCGGACTATGCGCGCACCGAGGCATCCAAGCGTTATCACCCGTGGATGATGTGGTATCAGGGCAAGGTCAAGGCACCTAAGCCCGGTCGCTATCGTTACTGGGGATACGCGGACAACTCCCTGCTGGTGGCAATCAATGGCAAGGCCGTGTTCAATGGTTCCCGCTTTGACACGGCCCTGCGTGAAGAGCTGCCCGTGAAGAGCGAGCGGCACCCTTCCTTTCCCTGTCTGAACTCCAAGGCGGGCATCGCCTCTGGCGAGTGGATCGAGCTCGGTGACGAGCCGGTCCAGATTGATATTCTTTTCGGTGAGGTGGGTAACCGCTACACCGCGGGAATCCTCATGATAGAGCGGGAGGGAGACGAGTATCCAAACACCTACTGGGGTCAGCCCCAGTGGCCGCTGTTCCTAACCCAAGAACCGAGCGAGCAACGCGCTGCCGAGCTCAAGCGGCTCAACCACTACCTTGAAAACAACCTCAAGGGATCGTTCTCGATTCCAGATAAAGCTGTTTGGCAGGTGGTCGAGTAAGTTCTGGCGTATCGGGCGCGTATTCATTGAAGCACAGTTAGCTAGGTGGACAAAGCCCCGAGCTACTGAGAGCCATAAAGATTTTTTACATGATGAAAACACTGACTAAACTTATTCTTTCCTCCCTGTTACTGACCTCGTTGACAGGCCTTGGCCTGGCAAAGCCGATGCCGCACGTGCCCGCGGATCACTTTGTCGTTCCCGAGGGATTTGAGGTCACCCTGTGGGCGACCTCACCCCAGTTTTACAATCCGACGAATATGGATGTAGATGCCCAGGGCCGAGTCTGGGTTGCCGAGGGTAGAAACTACCGTATTTATCGCAACGAGAGCAAGGGCTTTGCCACTGAGGCCAAAGGTGACCGGATCATGGTGCTCACGGACAGCAATGGCGACGGCAAGGCGGACAAGAGCCACGTTTTTGTCCAGGATCCAGAGCTGATCGCCCCGCTCGGTGTGGCGGTCATTGACAACAAGGTCGTCGTATCTCAGCCGCCCAACCTGCTCGTTTATACCGATGTGAACCGGGATGCAGTTTTTGACCCCAAGGTGGATAAAAAAGAAGCCTTGCTGACAGGTTTCGGTGGCCAGGATCACGACCACAGCTTGCACTCTGTCACCACCGGCCCGAGTGGTCAGTGGTATTTTAATGCTGGAAATGCGGGTAGTCACATTGTTACTGACAAGGAAGGCTGGACGCTTCGTGTCGGTAGTGTCTACAACGGAGGTGCTCCCTCGGTGACTGATGAGGGTCCGCTCCAGGGTGGTAAACCGGGCCTGAAGAGTGATGACGGCCATATCTATGTGGGGGCGGTGGCCCTGCGCATGAATCCGGATGGCACCGGCCTTCGCCCGATTGGCCACAACATGCGCAACAGCTACGAGGAAACGGTGAACTCCTTTGGTGATGTCTATCAGAACGATAATGATGACCCGCCTGCTTGCCGCACCACCTGGCTGATGGAGTATGGCAACTTGGGTTTTGCCTCGGATGATGGCGAGCGCAAGTGGCAAACCGAACGCCGCCCTGGACAAGCCGCACCGATCGCCGAGTGGCGCCAAGAAGACCCCGGCACAATCCCTGCGGGCGATGTCTACGGTAATGGTTCGCCTACTGGTATTTGCTTTTATGAAAATGGTGCCCTTGGCGATGACTACCGTGGTCTACTGCTCTCGGGAGAAGCGGCTCGCAATGTGATCTTTGGCTATCTGCCGAAACCGGATGGGGCTGGATTTACCATGGAGCGCTTTGATTTTTTCCGCTCCAAGCGAGCCGATGAATTTCCCAAGGGTGAGGAAGACAAGGCGAGTCTCGCCACCCAGTTTCGGCCGTCGGATGTCTGCGTCGGGCCGGACGGTGCCATCTACGTGGCAGACTGGTTTGACCCGGGTGTTGGAGGCCATAGTATGAGGGATCTTGATCACGCTGCCGCCATTTACCGTATCACTCGCAAGGGAGACAACCCGCGCCCAGCGAAATATGATATCAATACCGTCGAGGGTCAGATCGCTGCGCTGAAAAGCCCGGCCAACAATGTCCGTGACGCTGGTTTCACCCGCCTCAAGGCCGCGGGAGAGAAGTCACTGCCCGCCGTGAAAGCTCTGCTTGATGACTCTAACAAATATATACAAGCACGTGCCGTTTGGTTGTTAGCTCAGCTCGGTGAGCAGGGCATTGCTGAGGTGGAAAAGATACTCGCTCATGATGATGCACAGATGCGTATTGCTGCCTTCCGTGCCTTGCGCTTTGTTGAGCACAAGTTGCTGGAGAATGCTGCAGCTCTCGCCAAGGACCCTTCCATCGCCGTGCGCCGTGAGGTAGCACTTGCCCTGCGCAATCTTTCACTCGAAGACACCCAGGACATTATCCTCACTCTTGCCTCTCAATACCAGGGCAAGGACCGCTGGTATCTCGAAGCGATCGGAACGGCCTGCACCAATAAAGAGGCGGCCATCTACTCGATGCTCGACAAGGAACTGGGCAATGAAGATCCCCTCAAGTGGAGCGCGGCCTATGCCAAGCTCGCCTGGCGCCTGCACCCGGCCGCCAGTGTGGAAGGGTTCAAGGCGCGTGCGCTTTCCGTTAAGATTCCGCTTGCTGACCGCAAAGATGCGCTGACAGCCCTCGGCTTCATTCCAGATCAGGCAGCTGCCATGGCCATGATAGTAGTGGCTGAATCTGGGCCAGATGACACCAAGAATCTTGCCAAGTGGTGGTTGCAGAACCGCAGCGGCCATGTCTGGAAGAGCTATGCGAGCAAGATGAAAGGGCTCAACAAAAAGCCGAATGCCTTGAAGGCGAATCAGGATTACAAGGTGCCGGTTGACGGCCCGGAGATTACCAAGCTTGATGTCAAGGAAGTCGCAGCACTCAAAGGGGACGTGGCCCGCGGCCAGATGACTATCGCTCGCTGCTACATGTGCCACCAGGTCAACGGCACCGGGGTGGACTTTGGCCCCGCACTTGACCAGTGGGGACTGGGCCGCTCAGCGGAAGCGATCGCTACCGCGATTATTCATCCTAACGAAGGCATTGCCCACGGTTTTGAGGGCACGGAGATTATTACCAAAGAGGGCCACACCATCCAGGGCTTTTCGCTCTTTGCCGGAGGTTCTTCCATCCTGAAGGTCATGGGGGGAGGGGAGCTTAGTATCAGTCGTAACCATATAAAGAGCAGCAAACCTCTTGAGAAGTCATTGATGATGTCCGCGGGTCAGCTCGGTCTGTTAGCTCAGGATGTGGCAGATATCATTGCGTATCTGAAGGCCGGTGCCCCGGTGGATCCCGAAGCCGCTCCTGTCAGTAAGCCGGTCAATACCCCTGTTAAGCCTGCTGTTAAGGAAGCTAAACCCGCGCCAAAAAAAGCTAAACCAGAAGCTAAGCAGGCAACAAACAATAAGGGGCGTGCTAACAGCACCGATCCGCTGATTAACCCCTTTGCCAACCCGAAGGATGACCCAGCCCTACCTCGCACGCTCATCATCGGTGACTCCATTTCCATTGGTTACACCACCATGCTGCGCAAAAAACTAACAGGTAAAAGCAACGTCCACCGCGTCGATGGTAACTGCCGCTGGTCTGCCTACGGGGACGAGAATGTTGAGCAATGGCTCGGTGAGGGTAATTGGGATCTGATCCACTTCAACTTCGGCCTGTGGGATTGGTATGGCTGGTCCCAGGATACAAAATCCACGCCCGAGTCCTATGCCAAGAGCCTGGAGAGCATCGTTGCCAAAATGAAAGCCAAAACAGCCAAGGCGAACGGAGGCAAGGGTGCTAAACTCATCTTTGCCACCACCACTCCACCTTGCTCAGGCCCTGAGAAAAAAGTAAAAATTATCGTTTCTGACGAGCGTGCCAAGCAGTTCAGAGACGCCGCTCTTGCCGTGATGAAAAAGCACGGGGTTGCCATCAATGACCTCTACGGCCTGATTGATAAAAAACGTGTCCAGTACTTGCAGGGGCCGGACAACGTCCACTACCACAACGATGGCAAGGCACTGCAGGCCACCCAGGTAGCCAAGGTGATTGAATCCGCCCTGCCTGTCATCAAACCATCAAGCGGAGCCGCCAAAAAACCTGCCGCGCCAGTGAAAAAGAAACCTGTCAAATTTGATCTGAACGATCGCAAGGCAGGTCTCACCTACGAGAACGCGCCCAAGATCGTCTGGGGTGATACCAGTGGCAAAAAGCGCATTCTGTTCATCGCGGGAAGCACCACGCACCGCCACGGTATTCACGAGTACAAAGCGGGCTCCCTGCTGCTTGCCAAGGCACTCAATGAAAGTGGTTTGCCCGTTGTCGCCAAAGTGCACTGGTTCAACTGGCCCGAGGATGAGTCCTGCCTGGAGGGTGTGGACACGGTCATCGTCTACGCCGATGCCGGAGGAAACTACGGGGACAAATACGCCGTGCTCGATGAGAAATACAAGCAGGGTACAGCCCTGATGTTCATGCACTACGGCGTGCACCCCACCGTGGAAGTCGGGGAGAAGTATTACAACAAGTGGATGGGCGGATATTTTGCGGATGCCTTCTCAGTGAACCCGAGCTGGATTGCCGACATGGTGCCCAAGGATGGCCACCCCGTTGCCCGTGGACTCAGTGGCTCGGTCAAGGCCTTTGATGAGTTCTACTGGAATCTGAATTTCGACAAAAGCTGCAAGGACTGCTACCCACTCGCCACTGGTATTCCTACGCCAGAAAACATGGTGACCTACGGTAGCTCCAAGTTCTGGAATAAGGACGCTGCGGACAAGCTGGGCACTGCCCAATCCTTGCTCTGGTGCCGTGACCCTGAAGATGCACCCCGCGGTGTAGGATTTGTCGGTGGCCACTTCCACCGCAATTGGGCGATTGATGACTATCGCAAGCTCATCCTCAACACCATCGCCTGGGTCAGCAAGCTCGAGGTTCCCAAGGGAGGCATCGCCTCCGAACCGGTCACTCAGGAAATACTCAATCAAAACCTAAACCGGCCGCAGTGGCCTGAGCCGATCGAGCTACCCACGCCTGATCTGCTTACCCAGCCGGGTGGTAAGGTGCCTGAGCTTGGCCCTGACGGACGCGCGGTGCAGAAAAAGCGCAAGCCAGCTAAGAAGTAGTAAACAGCAGACAAGACCCCCTCTTTTCTGGTATTGATGAACTTGTAAGTTCGTCCTCTATTTGATCCTACTTCTTCGTCACAGCTTTATACCTATGAAATATTCCCTTCTCTTATCCCTCGTCTCGCTGTCGGCCATGGCTTCACTAAGTCTAGCTGAGTCTCCTGCCACCGTTGCGCCTGAAAAGAGAACGAATAATTGGTGGGTAGACCGACATCAAGAAAAGCTAGCAGAAGTAAAAAAGGCTCAGCCTGATCTTATTATGATTGGGGACTCCATTACTCAAGCGTGGGAAAAACAAAAGTTTTACCCTGGTTGCTTTCACCCTAACAAAGTTCTCAATCTCGGCTACGGCGGAGACCGCACCCAGCATGCGCTTTGGAGAATCCAAAACGGAGAAGTCGATGGTCTTTCACCAAAACTCGTCACCATCATGTTGGGGACCAATAATATTACCCGCGACAAAGTTGAGGATATAGCGCTCGGTGTGGAGGCGCTTGTTGCGGAACTACGCCAGCGCCTCCCTGATGCTGAAATTGCTTTGCTCTCGGTCTTCCCGCGTGATCACCCGAGGATAAAAGGGGACCGCGAAATGGTAGATGAGCTCAACAAAATCCTCCCTGCTATCGCCAAGCAAGATCGAGTCACTTTTTATAACTTTGACCCACACTATCTGAGTGGGGACGGCAGCCTGAATGCCGAGCTTTACGGGAAAGACCGCCTGCACCTCAATGACAAAGGCTACGAGACTTGGGCAAAAGCACTCGTCCCTGTGCTCAAGCAAGTAGGCCTGGAAATAAAAGCCCAAGATGTCAGCCAGAATCAAGAGCCAGCCGCAGCCTCAACAGGCACAAACATCATTCGCCTGTGGCCCATTGAGATGGTCGGGGGCGAGCAGAATCGCCTAAAAGAGATACAACGTGACCGGCGCGGCAGAAAACAACTGTGCGGCATTTTGGATCCGAACCTCACTGTCTATCAGGTAAAGAGCGACACGCCTACGCCAGCGATTATCTATTGCCCGGGTGGAGCCTATAAGATTCTTGGCATGCCAACTGAGAAGGATATCAAGCAGTGGCATGATCTCGGGATCACGGTCTTTGTTCTCAAATACACCATTCCAGATAACTCCGATGCGGCATTCAAAGATGTGCAGCGAGCGCTACGATTGGTTCGTCATCAGACAGGCAAGTGGAATGTTGACCCGAAGAAAATCGGTCTTTTTGGCAATTCAGCAGGTGGTCATCTCTCAGCACGCCTGAGTCAGAACTACGGCCAGACGGTCTACGAGCCGATTGATGAGGCAGACAAAGTGAGCTGTGAGCCACAATTTGCCGTTCTCCAATGTGCGGCTTATTTCCAGGGCCGAAAAATGGACAAGGACTTCGATGCTGAACTCTTCCACATGAAAAACAAGGTTGCGCCCACTTTTTTGACTTATGCCAAAGACGATAAATTTTGCGCTGGAGGAGTAGCATATCAAAAAGCCCTCAAAGCGGCTGGAGGAAGTATCCAGCTCAAGCTCTTTGACAAGGGAGGGCACGGCATGGGTGGCTGTGATTGGTTCCCAGTTGCAGCACAATGGCTGAAGGAAAATCATTTTACTAAATAAGGAATATTGATGATGAAAAAATCGATACTAACCACGATATTGTCATTCTCGCTAGCTCTCGTAGCGGTAGCCAACGAGCCGGAGAAAAAGACCGACTATCTTGCCAACAAAAAGAAGAATATCGAGGCTCGGGGCAACACCTATGAATCAAAACATTGGGGCGATCATTTTGATGCACAGGATATCAACAAGGACGGCCTGCTGAGCTCCGAGGAAAAGTCCGCCTACAAGACGTCGCAAAAAGCTGCAAAGAATACAGCAAAGAATAAATCAAAGAATACGCCCAAAAAAAATTCAAAACAGGGAAAGACTTCACTCACTGCCACTGTCGTAACACCGCTAGCAACAGCAAAACTCCCAGCGATTGACCCTGTCAACACACTCTGGTTTCAGCAACCTGCCAACAGTTTCACCCAGTCACTTGTCATAGGTAATGGCCGTCTAGGTGCTATGGTTAA
>JAQXBQ010000208.1 GCA_029252325.1 Akkermansiaceae bacterium | reverse complement strand
AAGACCCGAAAGCACTCGAACCTTACTGGGAACTGCTCACCGAGTCTGCCAGCTTTTGTGAAAGCTGGTTGATCCCGGGGCCAAAGAATGACAAAGGCGAGGCAACCCTCATGGCACGCCCCGCCACCTCCCCGGAGAACAAGTTCAAATACATCGATAAAGCCGGCAACGAGCAACAAGCCGCCCCCAGTGCCGGCACCTCCGTTGAGCAGTGGATGATCATGCAGGTCTTCAAGGACTATCTAGAAGCTGCGAAGGCTCTGGGCAAACAGGACGACACCTTTGTCAAACGCATCGGAAGCCTCATCCCAAAACTCTACGTGCCCAAGGTGGCAGAAGACGGACGCCTCATGGAGTGGATCAAGCCCTTCAAGGAGTGGTCACCCTCCCACCGCCACATCTCCCACGTCATCGGCGCCTATCCAGGCAACGTCATCGACCTCGACGATGACCCGGTGATGCGTGACGCCGTCACCAAGTCCATCGACGGTCGCCTCGCCGCAGGTGGAGCCGGCACGGGCTGGTCACGCGCCTGGACCATTGGCATGTATGCCCGCTTCTCAGACGGAGCCAAAGCCTACGACAACTTCCACGCCATTCTGGCGCGCTCTACTCTCGACAACCTCTGGGACAACCACCCGCCGTTCCAGATCGATGGCAACTTCGGTGCGACGGCTGCTGTGGCTGAGATGCTACTGCATAGCCACAACGAGGAAATCAAACTACTTCCCGCCCTGCCGCCTCAATGGAGCACGGGAAGCATCAAAGGCCTGCGCGCACGAGGTGACTTCACCGTGGATATCTCATGGAAGGATGGCAAGCTAGCATCTGCCACTATCACCGCTGGCCCTAACAGCACAGGGCAAACAAAAGTCATCTGTCAGGGCAAGTCCAAGCAAATCACTATTAAACCTGGTGAGCGCTTAACCCTGAAATCTGAGGATTTCTAACAGAATCTACACCACATGAAAAACTATTGGCTGCCCGCTAGTCTTATTTCCCTCGCACTGAACTTCATCGGCCATGCCGATAATGAGGGCGGGGGCAGCACCACAACCGACCTCCCTAACATCCTCTGGCTAGTTAGCGAGGACAACAGCACCTTCTGGGTATCCTGCTACGGCAGCCCCAATGCCAAAACACCCAATATCGACCAGCTCGCTGCCGAGGGTTTTCGCTACACCCATTGCTATGACAACTCCGCGGTCTGTGCGCCCACCCGCAACACATGGCTAACCGGGATTCACTGTATCTCCACCGGCAACCAGCCGATGCGCAGCTTCTACAAGGTCCCCTCCGAAGTCCTTGACCACACCTACATCAGCCAACTCATGGCTGCGGGCTATCAAGTATCTGCCAAGTACAAGCAGGATTTCAACTTCGAGCAACGTCATTGGAAAAAGCTCAAAGGCAACCTCAAACAGGATTGGGGCAAGATTCCCGATGGCAAACCCTTCTTTATTGTCCGCAACTACGCGGAAAGTCATGAGAGCCGTGCCTTCCCGAATAAGAAAAAGCCCGTCAAGACCGCTCCCGACTCGATGACCTTGCATGCCTATCACCCGGACCTACCGGCTATCCGCCAAAGCTACGCCCGCTACACCGATGCCGTTGCCAACATGGACAAGCGCATCGGTGAAAACATCGCCTGGCTAAAGAAAACCGGCCAATACGAAAACACCATCATCATCTACTGCTCCGACCATGGTGGGGTCATGCCACGCTCTAAACGATTCATGTATAACTCCGGCACCCACTGTCCGCTAGTCATCCGCATCCCGGAGAAATACAAACACCTCTGGCCAGCAGAAAAGCCCGGCAGCACAGTGGATCGCCTCGTCTCATTTGTCGACATGCCCAAGACTTGGCTGGCCCTCGCTGAAGCCGATATTCCCGAGACCTACCAGGGCACGATCTTTCTCGGGCCGGACACCGAGCCTGAGCCAGCGCACCACTTCGCCTACCGCGGCCGCGCCGACGAGGCTCTGGACATGGCGCGTGCCATCCGCGACAAGCATCATACCTACATCAAAAACTACTACCCCTACATTCCCAACGGCCAGCTCCTTACCTACCAGTGGCGCATCCTCGCCACCCAAGCCTGGGAACAGCATTTCAAGGAAGGTAAAACCAACCCGGTTCAGAGCCGCTATTTCCTACCGCGCGAGACCGAGCAATTCTTTGATGACAAGGCGGACTGGGCCAACATCAACAACCTCATCGACCAGACCGAACATGGGGAGAAAATCGCCACTCTAAAACAAGCCCTGCGCCAGCAGCAGACCCAATACTTCGACAGCGGCTTGCTCCCCGAGGACATGCGCAACCGCCGCGCTGCCAAGCATGGCATTACCCTGTACCAACTTGTCCGTGACCCTAAACTTTATCCCCTAGCACAGTATCTCGATGCTGCCGACCTCGCCCTTGAAGCGAACCCAGCGAATCTCCCCGCATTTGTAAAAAACCTATCTAACTCAGATGAAGGCATGCGCTGGTGGGCGATCAACGGGCTCAAAAACCTCGGCCCCAAAGCCAAGTCCGCACAAAAAGAAATCCTCCACGCCGCCCACAATGACACCACCCAAGAAGTCCGCATCCTAGCCGCATGGATTCTACACGACTTCGGCCAGGTGGACGCCTACCGCCAAGTCATCGACGACATCAAAAAAGCCGGCATTCAAACCAAGTCTCACTACGAGACCACCATTAAGCTGGTTGGACCATGAACCCAATGTTCTCGACTAGATCCTATTGATCTAGCCTGTTAGCATAGAATTTCATCAAACTACTGTTGGAGACCCTTACGGAACTGACCTGGGCTCTGGCCGACGCGTTGCTTGAACAAGCGCGAAAAATAATACACCGCTGAGAATCCCAGTATTTCAGAGATCTCTGTCACCGTGCGCTGACTTTCTTTGAGAAGATCCATAGCTCGGTTGATGCGAATATCGAGCTGATACTGGCGAGGCGACCTACCGGTCTGCTTGCGGAAAAGTGAGCGAAATCGTGAGTAACTCAAACCCAACTCACTCGCCAGATCTTCCAAGTCAATCTCCTCAGTAGCGTGCGCAAGCAGATGATAGCGGGCCTTATCCATCTTCTCCTCACTGCCGCCAAGCACTTTGCTTGAACGCATTGCCAGTGACCTCACCCGCGCCAACAAGGCCACTACCTCCCCTGCCATCATCTGGCGAAAACCGAGCGGTGCCTCGCGCATAAGCTCGAGCACATACTTCATCTTACGTAGTAACTCTTCATCATGCCCTAGGTGGAACACCACACTTTGTGATGGGAAAAACTTCTCCATGAGGCGCTGCGCATACTCACCTTGAAAGCCCACCCAGCTCTCTGCCCAACCAACCTCAGAATCTGGCCTGTAGCGGTGCCACACACCGGGACGCAATAAAATCATGTCGCCCGCCTTCACTTTGACAGGCCTCTTATCCTGGCACTCAAATACACCATGCCCACGTGACAAGTAGACCATTTGGAATTCTTCAAGCACGCGCCCATTCTCCCAGCTAAACAAGTACTCCTCCGGGTGTTTACCCACAGGATAGCTGCTCCCTGCTGGCACATCAAAATGGCCTGCATCAAGAACATACATGCCCCAATCAAGCAGACTAGGCTCTACTGGCAGGTAGCGAGAAAACAAATCCAAAGTAGTCATTTTGTGTAAAAATAGAATCAAAACGTCTATTTGCAAGACCATAATTTTAAGTCACACTGAGCGCCGTCAGTTATTAAACCATCACTTATGTTCTCCCAAATCAAAGATCAATACGCTTCCCTCGGCATCGATGTCGAGCAAGCACTCACCATCCTCACCAACACCCCTATCTCATTGCACTGCTGGCAGGGTGACGACGTTGGCGGCTTCGAAACGGGGGCTGGCGAGCTCAGCGGAGGCCTAGCAGTCACTGGCAACTACCCGGGCAAGGCACGTAGCCTACCTGAACTTCGTCAAGACCTCGATCAAGTGCTTAAGTTGCTTCCAGGCAACCACCGCCTCAACCTGCACGCAATCTACGGTGACTTTCAAGGCGAGAAAGTCGACCGCGACGCCATTGAAACTAGTCACTTTCAGAGCTGGATCGACTGGGCAAAATCGCACGGTATCGGCATGGACTTCAACCCCTCATGCTTCTCGCATGATAAGGCTGGTAGTGGCTTTACCCTCAGCAGTCCTGACACAGGCATCCGCGATTTTTGGATTGAGCACTGCCAGCGCGCCCGCGCCATCGCTGCAGACATGGGCAAACAGCTTGGATCTCCCTCCGTCACCAATGTTTGGGTGCCCGACGGCATGAAAGACAACCCAGCAGACCGCCAAGGCTATCGCCAACGTCTCTCGGACAGCCTCGACACCGTATTCTCCCAAAAGCTCGATAAAGCACACAATATCGATGCTGTTGAGTGCAAGCTCTTCGGCATTGGCTCGGAAAGCATGGTCGTTGGCTCGCATGAATTCTACATGGGCTACTCAATGAAAAATCAAACCGCGCTATGCTTGGATGCTGGGCACTTCCACCCGACCGAGAGCATTGCCGATAAGATCTCCTCCGTACTCATGTATGTGCCTCACCTGCTACTGCACGTCTCACGCGGCGTTCGCTGGGACAGCGACCACGTGGTATTACTGGATGATCCAACGCAGGCGATCATGCAGGAACTTGTCCGCTGCGATGCCCTGCCCCGCACTTCAATCGGCCTTGATTTCTTTGACGCTTCCATCAACCGCATCGCCGCCTGGGCGATCGGCACACGCGCTGCCCAGAAGGCACTTCTACTGGCACTACTTGAGCCACAGGACAAACTTCGCGCCGCAGAGCTCGAAGGTGACTACACCACCCGCCTGGCATTACTTGAGCAAAACAAGGCACTACCATGGTCCATCGTCTGGGAGGAATTCTGCCAGCGCCAAGACACCCCGGGCGAAAGCCAGCTACTTGCAGAGATCAAATCCTACGAAGCCAGCACCCTCTCCCAGCGCAGCTAAACATAACAGCCAGACATAACAGCTGTAAAAACCACTAAATCACCAACCAGACAAACAATGAGCACAGCAGATCAGACACAAGCAAGCGCCTCCTCAGGCGAGTATGAAAACGAGCCAGTCCCCAAACATGCCCTCAAAAGCGGCAACAAATTCTGGGGCATGTATGCTGGCGAGCACGCCGCCGGAACCGAGTTCATGATCGGGCCGTTGTTTTTGCTCAACGGTGTTTCTCTGCAGAACATCGTGCTAGGTCTACTGGTGGGCAACCTCCTTGCGGTGCTCTCATGGCGCTACCTCTGCGCTCCTATTGCCGCACGAGCTCGCCTCACTCTCTACAACCACCTCGAGCGTATTGCAGGCAAAGGACTGGTCAAAATCTACAACCTCGCCAACGGAATTCTATTCTGTTTCCTCGCCGGCGCCATGATCACCGTCTCCGCAACCGCAGTCGGCATCCCCTTCGATATGCCGATGCCTTCTCTTGGTGACTGGATGCCCAATAGCACCACCTTTGTAGTCATCGTACTCGCTGTCGGCGCCGTCATCGCCGTGGTGGCTTCCCTCGGCTACGAAACCGTCGCCAAATTTGCCAACATCGCCTCACCCTGGATGGTATTGGTATTCCTCGCCTGTGGCCTCGTGGCTCTCAAGCAGCTAGGGGTAGCAGACATGCAAGGCCTAGAAAAGGTTTGGAGCGAATCCATCTTTATCGCAAACGATGGACCACCTGAATCCACCATGGGCTTCTGGAGTGTGATGTTCTTCGCCTGGTTCTGTAACGCGGCCATGCACGTTGGCATGGCTGACCTCTCCGTATTCCGTTTTGCTAAAAAAGCATCCTACGGCTGGGCCAGCTCCGCTGGCATGTATGTTGGCCACTTCATGGCCTGGATCTCCGCAGCCCTCATGCTTGCCGCCCAAATCAAAATCAACGGCGACACCAACCCCGTTCCCGGACCGATGGCCAACAACGTGGTCGGACTCGCAGGCATTATTTGTGTGATCGTCGCAGGCTGGACCACCGCCAACCCTACCATCTACCGAGCTGGCCTTGCCTTCCAAGCCATGATCCCAGGCTCATCGAGATTCTGGGCTACCTTGGCCGCTGGCATCATCGCTACCATTGCAGGCATATTCCCTGCCTTTGCATGGAAGTTACTGACCTTCGTTGGCCTCTACGGCACCATCCTAGCCCCTATGGGCGCGATCATTTTCTTTGACTGGTACTTTCACCGCAAGGGTGACGCCGCCAACCTTCACAATGCGGTACCCGCCAAGAGCTTTAACCTCGCGGTGCTTTTTGCCTGGATCATCCCCGTTGGGGCTGCGGTCTACATGATCCAGACCCAAGGTATCTCCGCGTGGTATTTCCCACTACCCTGCTGGATTGCTTGTGGCATTTTATTCCTCATTTTCTCCGGCAAACAAAAACTCACCGCCCAATAAGGCCTCACTTACTACTAACCACAATTACTTAGAACGATGAAAACCATTCTCAACATCCTCTCCTTGATCGGGCTGGCACTTACCCTAATACCCTCCATCCTGCTGCTTACCGACAGCATCAACTCGGCCCAGCTCACTACACTCATGACCATCGGCATGGTGCTCTGGTTTGTCTGCCGCATCCTGCGTGAAACCCTATTCAAGCCTACCGAAGTCTCCACCCACGCCGTAGAACACGACACCCCGCACACGCTGTAAGCAGGCGTCGCGGTACTTGAACTTGGAACCAAGAACCAGGAACTAAGAACCAGGAACTAAGAACTAAAAACCATGATCACTGCCCTCTACGGAGTCCTTTTTCACTGGATAGGCGGCCTGGCCGCGGGCTCGTTCTACGTCCCCTTCAAAAAAGTCCATAACTGGTCATGGGAAACCTATTGGCTCACTAACGGCATTGTCTCATGGCTTCTCGCACCCACCATCTTTGCCCTCATCCTCACCGCCGCTCCCTTTGAGGCACTCAAAGCGGCGGATTCAGAAACTCTACGTAACACCTACCTCTGCGGACTCTGCTGGGGAGTCGGAGGTCTGTCCTTTGGCCTCTCCATTCGCTACCTCGGTGTGGGCTTGGGTAATGCGATTGCGCTGGGTTTTTGTACTGTTTTTGGAACCCTTATTCCGCCCATCTACTCGGGAACATTCGTCAGTGACATCTGGACACCCACCAACGGCAAAATCGTTCTTTTCGGTATCTTGATCGCTGTCGTCGGCATTGCCATCGCGGGACGTGCCGGCATGGAAAAGGAAAAGGGGCTCAGTGACGCAGAAAAACGCAAGACCATCCAGGAATTCAACTTCCCCAAGGGGGTCATGATCGCCGCCTTTGCGGGTATCATGAGCGCCTTCATGGCGTTTGCCATTGATGCCGGAGGTGCTATTGGAACCAAATCTGTGGATCAAGGCACCGCCTCACACTGGGCGGGTCTTCCCATCCTGATCATCGTCATGGCCGGTGGCCTCACCACCAATTTCATCTGGTGCATCTTCCTCCATCTCAAAAACAAATCCGGCTACGAGTACCTTGCCCGTTACAATCGCAAGATCGAATCTCCAGACGACGATATCCCCCTCCGCTCCAACTACCTCTTCAGCGGCATGGCAGGCTTGATCTGGTATCTGCAGTTCTTCTTCTACACCATTGCCCACAGCAACATGGGCGATTTCAAATTCTCCAGCTGGACACTGCACATGGCATCCATCATCATCTTTAGCTCCCTCTGGGGTCTCAAGCTCGGTGAATGGAAAGGCTCGTCGAAAAAATCCCGCAAGCTGCTCTACACCGCACTGGCTACTTTGATCCTCTCCACCGTCATCATCGGGGTAGCCGCCTACATCAAAGGCTCCAGTGGTGATCACTAAGCAATATTGACTCAGTTTTATGAAAACAGGACTCTTCTCCATCGGTCTCGACACCTACTGGCCACAGTTTGACGGCCTGCTCGACAAGCTGCTCGGCTACCACGGTGAGATCCGTGATCGCATCAGTACGATAGGTACGGACATCGTCGATGCAGGCATGGTCGACTCCCCGGAGAGAGCACGCGAGGCTGCTGCCCTTTTTAAAACCGAGGATGTCGACATCATCTTCCTGTTCATCTCCACCTACGCCCTTTCCTCGACCGTCTTGCCTGTCGTGCAGAAGGCGAAGGTTCCTGTAGTACTGCTCAATCTCCAACCCGTCGCCCAGCTCGATTACGAGGCCTTCAATGCCCTCGGTGACCGCGGCAAGATGACCGGCCTCTGGCTCGAGCACTGCCAGTCCTGCTCCGTTCCCGAGCTCGCCTGCGTCTTTAACCGCGCCAAGGTGGACTACCACGTCGTC
>JAQXBQ010000188.1 GCA_029252325.1 Akkermansiaceae bacterium | reverse complement strand
CGGTCTCAAGGTGCGTCGCATTATTAACGAGCCTACCGCGGCCTCTTTGGCATATGGTTTGGATAAAAAGTCTGATGAGCAGATTGCTGTCTATGACCTTGGTGGCGGAACCTTCGATATTTCCGTGTTAGAAATTGGAGATGGCGTGTTTGAAGTCCTAGCGACTGACGGCGACACTTTACTTGGAGGTGATGACTGGGATAACGCCATCATCAAGTGGATCGTGGATGAATTCAAAACGAGTGAAGGTGTTGACCTCTCTGGCCAACCCGATGCCCTTCAACGCATTCGTGAAGAGGCAGAGAAGGCAAAGATCGCCTTGAGTTCGTCTCAAAGCTACGACATCAATTTGCCCTTTATCACCGCCGATCAAAATGGCCCCAAGCATATTCAGACTACCATTAGCCGTTCCAAGCTAGAACAGATTACCGATAAGCTGTTTGACCGCACCAAGAAGCCAGTATTGGATTGTTTGAAAGAAGCTGGTGTCAACCCAAGTGATATCGATGAGCTGGTTCTCGTCGGGGGTATGACTCGCATGCCTAAAGTGCAGGAGATTGCAGCTGAGCTTGCTGGCAAGAAACCTCACAAGGGTGTGAACCCAGATGAAGTTGTTGCTATTGGAGCATCCATACAAGGGGGTGTTCTCCAGGGTGACGTTTCAGATGTGCTACTTCTCGATGTAACGCCTCTCAGCCTTTCTATTGAAACGATGGGAAGTATTGCTACGCCGATGATCGAGCGTAATACAACAGTGCCAGCCAAGAAGTCTCAGATTTTCTCTACCGCAGCCGACAGTCAGCCAGCAGTAGATATCCGCATTTGCCAAGGTGAGCGCAAGATGTTCGACGATAACAAGCTGCTCGGTAATTTCCGTCTCGATGGAATTGATGCTGCGCCACGTGGCACACCTCAAATTGAAGTAACCTTCGACATCGATGCCAATGGCATTCTTCATGTCTCAGCCAAGGATAAAAATTCAGGTAAGGAGCAGAAGATTTCTATCGAAGGTTCAAGCGGGCTTTCTGATGAAGAAATCGAAAAAGCCAAGCGAGATGCAGAAGCTCATGCTGAGGAGGATAAGAAGCGCGCCGAAGGTGTTGAAACAAAAAACAACGCGGAGAATCTTGTTCATCAAGTCGAAAAACAACTGGAGGAACTTGGTGAGCAATTGCCTGCTGAGCTCAAGTCAGGAATTGAAGCGAAGATGGAAGCTGTCAAAGAGGCTCTCAAAGCAGATGATCTTGATGTTATCAAGTCTGCAACCGCTGAACTCGAAGCATCACTCCAAGAGCTTGCACAAGCCGCTCAAGCTGCAGGTGCTGCAGCCGGAGGCGCAGAGGGAGCTCCAATGCCTGACATGAATGGTGCGCCCGATGACTCTGAATCTTCAGAACCAAAGCAAGCCAAGGGCAAGGTCGTAGACGCAGAAGTCGTCGAGGACTAATCCATTAACAATCTCAGATCTATCTGGTCTTGTAAGGCCAGCTAGATCTTTTTCTTGAAATAAAAAAACAAACTACAACTAACTAACAAAATTATGGCAACCATA
>JAQXBQ010000186.1 GCA_029252325.1 Akkermansiaceae bacterium | reverse complement strand
AACTAGGCAAATACGGCTCGATGTTGAGCGTTGTCGCGAGTTTCATGTTTCTCGGAGTTCATGAGTTTTATACTCGAAAAGCTCAGATATCGGTTTGACCTTCGCTTCAAGGTGTGAATATTGCATGCCCACTTCAATTAACTTATTTTATGAAAACACCAATCACTGTCTCAGTAACGGGTGCTGCCGGTCAAATCGGCTACGCTCTTCTTTTTCGCATTGCTTCAGGAGCAATGTTTGGCCCTGATCAACCAGTAAACTTGCGCTTGATCGAAATTGAGCCCGGCATGAAAGCTCTTCACGGAGTAATCATGGAGCTCGATGATTGCGCTTTTCCGCTGCTCAATGATATTGTCGCTACTAGCGACCTGAATGAGGGCTTCAAGGGGACCAACTGGGCATTGCTCGTGGGGTCTGTTCCACGTGGCCCAGGTATGGAGCGTGGTGATCTACTTAAAGTCAACGGTGGCATCTTCACTGGTCAAGGTCAGGCTATTGCTGCAAATGCAGCTGATGACGTTCGTGTGGTTGTCGTTGGCAACCCATGCAACACCAATGCCTTGATTGCCATGAACAATGCTGAGGGTGTTCCTAATGATCGTTTCTTTGCTATGACTCGCCTCGATGAAAATCGTGCCAAGTCACAGCTCGCAGCCAAAGCAGGTTGCCACAACAGTGATGTGACAAACCTTTGTATTTGGGGGAACCACTCAGCAACACAATATCCTGATTACACCAATGCAAAAATCAAGGGGCAGCCGGTCACCGATGTAATTACTGACACTGAGTGGCTTCAGGGTGAGTTCATTTCTACTGTGCAACAACGTGGAGCCGCTATTATTGCAGCTCGTGGGGCATCGTCAGCAGCTTCTGCTGCCAATGGTGTTGTCGATACAGTGCGCAGCCTGACTACGCCAACACCAGAAGGTGACTGGACCAGTGTTTGTGTGTGTTCTGATGGCTCGTATGGGATTGATGCAGGTTTGATCGCCTCCATGCCTATTCGCGTCGATGCGGATGGCCGCTGGGATGTTGTGCCAGGAGTTGAGCTCGACGAATTCTCTCGAGGCAAAGTCGATGCTACAGTGCAGGAGCTGCGTGAAGAGCGTGAGGCTGTTGCCGAGCTTATCTAATCGCCAACAATTCTAATTTTCTATTACGTGAGGCTTGCCACTTGGTGAGCCTCACTTTTTTTGCCTAGATTTCAAGAAACGGCTCAACCTTGGATATGGATAATATCTACAGGGCAGCCTTCCTCGGCTCTTTTTAGATCCTGTAGATCCTCATCAAAGCCGTCAGCTACCTGAAAGACCCCTTGCTGATTCGAATGAAGCAGTTGAGCTAAGCCCTCATCATCCATTTCGAAATGCTGAGGAGCTTCGTCTGCACACAGCTTGCAGCCAATGCACTCTGGCTTCTTGTGGCGGATCTTTATCATCTTCCGGCTACTTTATTTAGGCGTCGACGACCTTATATACTTTATCGTTCGATCGAATTTTCCCTTCGACTTTAAGGGTCAATGTTTGGCCGTTCTTGCATTGATCGGCATCGGTCATATTCCCATCATCTTGCATGACCCGCATTTGGTCTACCTTGCCTTCTACAACACCTGTGGAGTTACCAATAACAAGAATGTCATCTCCTTTTTCAAGAGTGGTTGCTGAAGACCTTACTTCTATCACGCTCGCTTTCCGGTAGGCATGAGCTACACTGCCGACTAACACTTTGCGTCGTTTTGATTTGTTGCCGTAATCAGCAGACCAGCCTTGCTCACGACCCAGATAGTAACCACTCGAGAGACCACGATTGTAGACTGTTTCAAGTTGAGGGTAGAGCGACTTAACAAACTCTTTGTTGAACTCGCCCGCATGCACAGCATCAATGGCTTTGCGGTAAGCTCTTGTTACCGTAGCAACATATTCAGGACTTCTTCCGCGACCTTCGATCTTAAGGACTTTGATGCCTGCTCCAAGGAATTCGTCCATAAAATCAAGTGTGGCTATGTCATTGGGGCTCATGACGAATTGATTGTCTATTTTGAGCTGCTTGCCTGACTCGCTGTCGGTGATGGTGTATTCCTTGCGGCAATTCTGTTCGCAGGCTCCACGGTTGGCTGAAGCGTTGGAGGTAAATAAACTCATACCGCATCGACCTGAAACAGCGATGCAGAGTGCACCATGAGCAAAAGCCTCAATCTCCATCTCCTGACCACCTCTGCCAACTAATTGATTGGCTTTGATTTTGTCGTAGATCGATTTAATCATCTTAAGGTTGAGTTCTCGGGCTAACACCACGCGATCACAATACGGGGCATAGAATTTGACAGACTCGTAGTTCGAAAGAGAAAGCTGAGTTGACAAATGAACTTCAAGGCCGATTTCATTTGCCATTTGCATGGCGGCCATGTCCGAGAGAATAACAGCATCTACACCTTGATCTTTTGCTGTTTCAAGCATCTTGCGGGCGAGGTTTAGGTCATGCTCATAGAGGAGGGTGTTCAGGGTTAAACAACCCTTCACCCCCGCATCTTTAAGTCGACTCATGATATCTTTCAAATCGGGCACGTTAAACGATCTCCTGGCTCGTGCTCGCATGTTGAGTTGGGCGAGTCCAAAATAGACAGAGTCAGCGCCATTATCGATGGCTGCTTGCAATGATGGAAAGCAGCCTGCTGGTGCCAGCAACTCGGTGTCTTTGGGGATGCTGTTTGTGGACGTTGAAGGATTCATGGTTTATTATGCTTAATTGGATCAAATACAGGATGTGACGCCACAGGTGCTATGTGAATACCTGATCTCTGGAAAGCACATATTGACAAAGAATCCGGCATAATGCTTGCCTGTGACCTCGTTGCCAAGTATGGGTTTTGTTGTGAAATTAGCCTTTTTTCTACTCATTTCAATCATGTTATCTGGCGAGCTGGTGCAGGCCCATGACATGAAGATAGCTTCTGTAGATGCGGGTAAGATTTTTAGTCATTGGGATTACACGATTCGTTTTGAGGACAAGGTTGTAAACCTCAGGAAGTCGATTGACGCCAAGGATAAGGAGAGAATCGCAGCCATCAAGCGGCTCATTCAAAAGCAACGTGACCTTTCTGCTAAATATCAAGAAGCACAAGGCAAGATAAGTGGAGAACAGAAAGCAGGAATGGACGAATCCTACAAAAACCTTGGGCGTGAGATTAAGGCACTGCAGCGGGACCGGCTAGATTATAAGAAGCGCGAGATGAATCGGTTGAAAGAGATGGAGCAGTCAACCTCGCAATTAATTCTTAAACGCATTCATGAGGCTGTCCAAGTTTTTGCAAAACAACACAATTACGATATGGTCATTGAGTCGAAAGGCGAAACCACGGCAAACCTTCCTTTTTTCCTACACCTTGAGGGCGCCGTTGACATCACTGACACAATTATAATGCAGCTCAACCAAAGTAATCAGCCTAATCCCAATCAATAATTAAAAGATGAAACTCACATTACAAGAGCTCGCTGACTTGACCGGTGGTAAAATTGTTCGCTCGGGTGCTATATCTGAATTTGCTGGAATGGGCGCTTTAGATGAGGCCGAGCAGCTTGATGTTTCATTCCTCGGCAATGAAAAATATCACCAAGACTACCTAGAAACCGAGGCAGGAGTGGTACTTATACCACTTGGAATAGCGTCTGGAGCATGCCCCTGTGACTCAGTGGCTCTCGTTGAGGTTGAAAACCCATCACTTGCTTTTGCTCAAGTGGTAAAGCACTTTGTAACCACCACTCGTGATTTCATTCCTGGCGTTGCAGTCGGCGCTATTGTCGCTGATGATGCGACCTTGGACATAAGCAAGGTCTGCATCAAAGCAGGCGCGATCGTCGAATCAGGTGCTGTGATCGGTGATGGTTCCGAGGTGGGGGCTGGCTCAGTGGTTGGCGCAGGAGTTCAAGTCGGTAAAGATTGCCTCATTCATGCCAATGCTACCATTCGTGAGCAATGCATACTGGGCGATCGTGTCATCCTTCAGCCTGGATGTGTGATTGGTTCTGATGGCTACGGCTACGAGCTCATTGACGGTAAGCATGTGAAGGTTGATCAGGTCGGCATTGTCGTGCTTGAGAATGATGTGGAGATAGGAGCCAATACCACCATAGATCGAGCTAGGTTTGGCAAAACAGTTATTGGCGAAGGTAGCAAGATTGACAACCTTGTTCAGATTGCGCACAACGTTCGAATTGGTAAGCACTGCCTCGTCGTGGCTCAGTCGGGAATGGCCGGCAGCAGCACTCTTGGAAACTATGTTACTCTCGCAGCCCAAGCCGGTGTCGGCGGGCACATTAAGATACACGACCGCGCTGTCCTAACTGCTCAAACAGGAGCTCTGAAAGACCTCAAGGGAGACATGGTTTATAAAGGCATGCCAGCCAGGCCTCTCAGAGAAGAGCAAAAAAAACTAGCTCACATAGCACGCTTACCTAAATTAGCACAGGAAGTGAAAAATTTGCGCGCTCGTCTTGATCAGCTTGAATCTGGTCAATCTAGCGAATAACCATCGACAATCATCTTACTCAATTTAACTCCACCTAACATCATCTTCTTTTAATTATGGATATTCAAATCGCTACACTATGTGACTTCGCCGCCGACTATAACGGTAAAATGGTTATTTCTGGCACTATTGATGTGCTGGCTGCCCCAGCGCTTCCAATCGTTCAGCCTCATTGCTGTCTTGCTCTTCGCTTGTGCATCACACCCGAAGACAATGGCGCACACAATTTCACAGTTAATATTATCGATGGCGACGGCAAGTCTCTAGACGCTAAAATGCCGATCAAGGCCGATATGCCGGTTGATTTGCCTGAGGAGGTGCCTTTCCTGCATCGCAACCTCATCCTTAATCTTCAAGGTCTGAAATTTGCTGAGCCTGGTGTTTACTTTATCGATGTGAGTATTGATGAGGAGCTTATCCAGCGATTGCCTCTTCGTGTAGTGAAGGTGGATCCGAAAAACGATCAGCAGTCGCCTGCGTCGTAAATCAATCACAGGATCGTGACACCTCCCATCTACCAATGCGCATTGATCACGGGGGCCTCATCTGGCCTCGGTGCTGAATTTGCTCGCCAACTCGCCCCCATTTCTGAGGAGCTCATTCTTGTTGCACGCCGTTCTGAGCTGCTGGATTCACTTGCAGCTGAGATCAAGAAGGTGACGCCGCATATTAAAATTCATTGTCTTAAATCAGATCTTGTTGATGACGATCAGCGGCGACAATTCATTGAAGCTATTCATTTAATGGGCTTGGATCCAGACCTACTTGTTAACAACGCAGGGATTGGTGATTATGGTGATTTTGTATCCGCTGATTGGCAAAAAACCGAGATGATGATACGTCTTAATATGGAGGTCTTAACGCACATCACTCACGCTCTACTTCCGGGCATGATCAACAAGGACGGGGGAGGCATTATCAATGTGAGCTCACTCGCAAGTATTTTGCCTATCCCGGATTTTGCCGTGTATGCTGCGACTAAAGCATACGTGACCAGTTTTTCGGAAGCTCTTCGGATAGAAATGATTGAACATGGCATCAAGGTGCTAGCTCTGTGTCCAGGACCCGTGCACACCGGCTTCGGTCAAGTTGCTCAGCGGGGCGAGCCTACCAACGTCACCCCAGGTGGCGAATCGGTGTATGTTGATGCTGAGCAGGTGGTTGAGGAGGCTGTCGCTTCGATCCAAATGGGTAAGCCAAGACACTACCCCGGAAAAAAGATAGCGTTGATGGCTGCTCTTATGAGTTCATTGCCTGTATGGCTGTTACGCAAAATGATGAGCCGTAGACCGCGCAGGCGAGCGTCTTGATATATTTTGCGCTCAATCAGAGCGTCCCAATTAACCGTTGCACGTAAAGTAAGACATGCACTTAAAACTCACCAGCATCCTAGCGACAGCGAGCAGTCTTTTGCTCATTTGTTCGTGCAAGGATGACTCGCCAGTTGATTCTTCATCTGTAGTGGCAGAAGTCCCGCAAGAGCTTTTTGATGTGTCTCATGTTCTGTCTAGTGATGAGGTTCTTGTGCCTGCTGGATCGATGACCTCGACCAAAGAAACGAGATCGATCATCAATGCCTCCATTAATATAGAAGTCCGTGATCAAAAGATGAGCGGCATAACAACAAGGGTTTTTGAACGAGCCTATGTATCTGACTACCTCAGCAGTGAGAATATCAGAACCGAGTTCAAAAAAGATATTGTTACGAGCCGAGCGACAATCGGTGGCAGGCCAGCACCCCAGCCGGACCAGACAGCCCCCCTGCATCAACAAACTATTATTTTTACCAAATCAGGAAACCAATGGGTCGGGGTGCTCGATGGCCCCAAAGCCAATCCTGGTCAACTGGAACGCATCGAAGAATTAGCAAGGCTTGTCGCGAACTACAACAACAGGGTCATTTTAGGCAGCGTGCCTCGGAAAGTAGGTGAGGCATGGGAGATTAAGGCGGTAAAATTAAATACTTTTGCTGGTGGGCTTGGAGAAATGGACGGAACTTTCAAAGTTTTTTTCCGCTCGTTAGTAATGCACGATGGATATATCTGCGCGGAAATCATGGCCAATTTTGACCTTGTTGGAAGCGAGGTTGCAGGGAAAGAGATGAGAATAAGGGGGAGGGCTAAGTTGCTACAATCGCTTGATTACCATATTCTACTCAGCATGCAGATGGATGGTGAAATCACTATGGCTAATCCGATCATGAATGGCACAGGGAAAATGAGAACTAAAGGGCGTGTTGAGCTTGCCCGGGATACCACACTCGTGCGTCCTTGATGGAATGATATGGTGTAATTACTGGGTGTAAGTTTTCATCGGAGCTTCCAACTAGAATGGTTTAGCATAGGTGCCGCATCGGTTATGCCACCCAGCACGCCATCTGATTTCACCGCGCGCTTTTGGCGAGTTTTTAATACGGCGATCCAGACAACGTATAGCAGCGGCTGCGAATTCCGATGCTGCTGCTTGACCGCTATCTGTATCCTTCATTTCTAGAAGAACCCACATTAACCCCCAGCCCTGATCATTATATCTTTCGCTTGGGTTAGTGCCGTCGCCCTTGAAATTCACATAGTCGATAAGCGCGTAAGTGCCATGTGCGGTGGTAGATACTTTTTGATAATTGATCCTGATGCGCTCCTTATGAGCACTTGGTGCAGAGCGCATG
Organism: Akkermansiaceae bacterium; assembly: GCA_029252325.1. Taxonomy (GTDB): domain Bacteria; phylum Verrucomicrobiota; class Verrucomicrobiia; order Verrucomicrobiales; family Akkermansiaceae; genus Oceaniferula. The sequence continues at coordinate 10,709 of JAQXBQ010000186.1, read as the reverse complement.
ATATTAGGAATTGCCTGCCTGCTTGTTTTGATGATGAAGTCAGTTTGCAGAGATACGTTGTTTGCTAACCAATGACGAAGTGCTTGAAGCCTGGGTCCGTGGAAGTCACGGGTAAAAGATGTTTTGTCCGGCCACGGGCAATGCTTATTCGCCATGATCCACTTAGGAATGCTTTCTGGTTTATGCTGGTTTACATAAGCTACAAAAAGGGGGAAGGACTCGGTCCATCGTCCCTTAAAACCTAGCGGATACCAAATAAAGTGACCTATGCCAATAGATGGAAACTCCTCTCCTGTATTCCAGTGCGTCAATCCAGCGGTTGTCCCGCCAGATTCGTTCTGCCAAATTTTGTTGCCTATTTTCTGCTTGCTGGCGGCGGACAGCACGATGCCAGCAACATCATGTTGCTCCATTGCTGCGGGGTGCTGGCGAGTTGAGGGAAGGACTGGGGATGCGGTATTTACTGATGGACTGCACGAGACGAGGAAGACCTGTAAAACAGTGGCCAAGATGGCTGTCACAGCGGGATATGCTTGCATCATGTTGTTACAATACGTTCTAATGAGCTTACTCCAAGGAGAAGTTTATGCCGATCATTTTAAAGTATCTAATTACCGCTGGCCTCGTTGTATTAATTTCTGAAGTTGCTCGCCGAAGCGATAAACTTGGAGCCCTCATTGCAGCTCTTCCGATGGTTACCGTTTTGGCTATGACTTGGATGTTTTTTGAACTCAAGGGAGCTCAGCAAACAGAAAAAATTGCCAATCATGCATACTACACTTTTTGGTATGTGATACCTACGATGCCCATGTTTTTGCTAATGCCGTGGATGCTACGGAAGGGAATTCACTATGGCTGGTCACTACTTGCGGGGTGCCTGCTTACTGCAATTCTGTTTATCCTTACCGCTTGGGTCATGAAGCGGTTCGGCATTGAACTGATGTAATCACAGCCAACTGAGATGTTGGCGAGGCGGAGCTCGTAAGTCACTAGGGGACGATCGTCACTGGCGTGCCTACCTGAACCTTCTGGAATACGGTGTGAACGACCTTGTAGTAGGTTCTAATACATCCATGTGATGCTGGGCGGCGAGGAACACGGCCTTTATGCATGCCGATACCGTCCCAGCTTATGCGCATCCAGTAGGGCATTTCAGCGCCCACATATTTACCTCCCGGAGGAACGATGTCTTTTCTGCTGTCAGCGTCAGCGTTGACGCATTCACCATCAGCATCGTAAATTTTACCGTAGCTTGCTGAACGTTTACCTGACTCTATTTTCTCAAGAACCATATACTTTCCTGGAGCAGTGGGGAAATCTGAACGGCCAGTAGCGACCGGGTAGTCCATAGCTAATTGTGAGTCATTCATCAGATAGCCTCGTTGTTCTGACAAATCGATTCTAATGCTAGCATTAGATTCATTCGTTTGCGAAAGCACCTTCCTGTTCTTCCAGATGGCATAGTTTCTCGGATAGCCTTCCTGAGCTCTAAAATGATGATAATTACCCGGCTCGAACGGATTAACATGAAGTGCCTTGTAGGGTTTGTGCTGCAAGCCGTTAGGACTCGATGGTCCACTGCATTGGCTGCAAAAAAGAGTGCTCAATACAGATAAGATGAAATACCTTAAAAAAATCATAGTAACCAAAGAGTGAAGTTAATACCTGTAAATATAAAGTAATTAGCTCAATTGCAAGCCCGTAACATGCACTCCTGTGACTGGAGGATGATGATGCAGTGCGGTCTTGTGTCAGGGTTTCAGATGGGTATGAGGCCTCATCACCTAAGCTGGGTCCACACTGGAATTTGCAAAAAAAGTCTAAATGATAAACTCGCATTTTTTGACGGGTCTGCCATCTATACGAGGTGTCTGCATCACAAAAGCAAGTCAAACCGTCCCGTCGTAATTGGGGGTCGTTTTACAGCTTGTTCATTCTGCAGACGCAAAACGCCTTTAATGATAAAGCTGCACAATTTCTGCTCATTCCTCTGGGTGGATTATTAATGAGCACCAGCATTATACCTGCTGCCCATGGCATTGAATACATTCTCGGGGCTTTAATTGTGATTCCGTTTATTTTATTTGCTCCCATCGCAGGATGGTTATCGGATCGTTACAGTAAGACCAGTGTCATTCGCTGCGCTATTTTTATGCAGTTTGCCGTTTTTCTGTCCATACTGCTGGCCGTTTATTATCAAAATCTAGGGCTCGCCGTTTTCGGGTTTTTCTTGCTATCGGTAGAATCCGTTATTCTTAGTCCGGCCAAAAGAGGTATTGTTAAAGAACTGGTAGGTCACGAAAGATTAGGCTTCGCGAGTGGTATTTTAGAAATGTCAGTTGTGCTCGCAGTTTGTGTAGGCCAAGTGCTTTCCAGCTGGTGGTTCGACATCAATTTGTTGGCTCTTGAGAGAGATAAGCCGGGGGACTTATCTAATGGCTGGAGTGCAGCCTATGTGCCTTTGGTGGTTATTACATTGGCGACGATCCCTACTATTTTGCTCTCCTATGGTATTGAGAGAAAACCAGCGATGGGCAAAAGAAGATTCGAGGCTAAAATCTTATGGGAGCACTTTTCGCAGCTGAAAGATTTGTGGGAGGATAGGCGCATAAGGCTCAGCTCAGTGGGCATTGCTTTTTTCTGGGGGTTTGCTGGCTTCCTCAATCTTGCTGCCATCCAAATGGGCAAGGAAACTTCTGGCGGCGGGCTTGGTTTCGGTACGGATATTGCATGGTTGATGTTCGCCGCTAGTGGAGGCATTGCTGGAGGTGGCCTCATCAGCTCTATTATATGCAGAAAAAACATTCAGCTCGGTCTAGTCCCAATAGGGGGACTGCTGATGGTGTGCGGTTCCATGGCACTTGCGATGACCTCCATTGAATCTCCTTGGATTAAATTGTGGATTGCTGTGGCAGGTGCAGGAGGCGCGACCTTACTCGTCCCACTTAATGCTTACCTTCAAGACATTTGCCCACCGCAGAAACGGGGGCGAATCATTGCGGGTTTGAATCTGCTGGACTGTATCTCAGGCTTACTTGCGGTGATCATCCAGGGCTTGATGGCCACATTCAATTTGCCGCACAGCCTCCAGTTTACATTGCTTGCAGTGATTTCCGTTGTGGCGACTAGCTACGCTGTAAAATTAGTTCCGAAGCATTTCATCGGCCTCATATTGGGCAAGTAGCTGCGGCTATCGCAATTTAATCAATGCGGAGTTGCTGGCCGAGCTTGGAGGCGAGCTTCTTAATGTCCGTGGTGTGGTCGACATGGCAGGGGGTAAGCCACTTTTCTTTACCGAACCATGTGCGTTGCCTTTTGGCATACTGGTGAGTTGCTATTACAATTTTGTCTCTACACGCATCAAGGTCCATAGTCCCGCTCAGGTAAGACTGTATCTGAGGAACTCCTATTGCCTTTTCGCATGTGGCCGAAGGATTCTTTATGGCCGCTACTTCTTCAATAGCCCCATCCGCGAGCATCTGATCAACACGAAGGCTAATGCGAGCTCTCAATTCATCTCTATCCCACTGCAAATAGCCTCCCTGTAGGTGCAACTCAACCTCCTCACTCTTCTGCTTCCAGTCACTTTTGACGTCTGACATTTTACGCCCACTGAGAATACATATTTCAAGTGCTCGAATTACATAGCGTCTGTTTTTCAAGTTGGTTGCAGCGGCCCCTTTAGGATCAATTAGAATCAACTTATCGGCTAATGCCTCGTCACTCTCGCTTTCAAGCTCTTTGCGCAGCGTCTCGTCCCCTGATGGGACAGGTGACGGACCATGACTTAGGAATTTGAGATAAAGTCCAGAGCCGCCAGTGACAATGGGTAGTTTACCTCGGTCTTGAATTTCATCGATCTTAACGCGCGCCATTTCACGAAATTGCATCGCATCACAGAGCTCATGTGGTTGCAAAGCTCCGTATAGGTGGTGAGGGGCTTGCGCTAGCTCTGAAGGACTAGGTGCGGCAGAGATGATTTCTAATCCTCGGTAGAGCTGATAAGCGTCAGCATTAACGATCTCCCCATCAAGTTGGATAGCCAGTTCAATAGCTAATGCCGATTTTCCTGAGGCTGTTGGGCCACAAATATAAATCGGCTTGTTCATTGATGGCTAATAGAGGCGAGAGAAAACCCGCTTGGAGGAGAACTCACAAGCGGGTTAGCTGGATTGATATTTCTAAACTGATTAGCTCTATTCTGTTGCTGACACTGCCGTATCCTCATCTGCCTCAGCAGGCTTGGAGCTAGCACCATTAACAATCATATCGCGCCCCATGAAAGGCTGATCGTGTAACACTTGAACGGCTTTTTCAGCATCGTCAATGTTGAGCATTTGAATGAACCCGTAACCACGAGAGCGGTGTGTATGGCGGTTGTAGATGATCTCGACGTTCTTGACTGTTCCAATACCCTTGAAGAGCTCCTCAAGGTCATGCTCATTCGCATCATATGAGAGGTTGCCAACGTAGAGACGCGGGGTTTCTACAGGGAAGTTTTTGCCCTTTTCGCCTGCGCCTTTACCTCTTGCTGGCACTGGGCCACTTGGTTGCTTTTTCTTGTCACCCTGTTTGTTGTCACGTGCATTTCGCACGTTTGACTTCGGTGCGTTACCAGACGATTCAGGTCTTCTGCGAGGAGGTCTCGTAGGAGCTTTGTAGAGACCAAAGAATTTAAGCAACTTCTCCCAGGCTGTCAGTGGTGCCGGCTTGGGCTGGCGACGACGCTGACCGCCACCATGGCGGTTTTGCCCACCTTGGTTGTTGCGATTCCGGTTTCTGTTACGGTTCTGGTTTTGGTTTCTGTTACGGTTGTTGCCACCTTGGCGGCCCTGCCCCCCGCCATTGCGGGAGTTGTTGTTGTTTTCTTGAGACATTGTTATAAGTCGTTTTGGATTGTTCGGAGCGCATCGGCATGGTGGCATTTACATTTTCGATTGCCGCAAGCTTAGAGAGGTAATTCAGAACTGCTTTGAGTGCGCAGCTGATTCTACCGTCATGAGATTCAAGCTTGTGTGCCATGATTGACGCCCCAGCTCTGTTCAGAGCGGGTTGTTGTTTCGTCAGGATTTCGTAAGCGGCCTTGTTTGTCCTTGGCTGCTTAATCATTTGATATGCATGAATACAATTCAACCTTGCCCGAGTAATGAATCCTGAGCATTGGATAGGTGAGGGAGTGCTAATTGTAACAACGTGCATAATAACTGCTGACGGCGCAACATATGCTGTGAGTTCAATTTTACAAGAACGTATTACAAGGTTGTCAGATAGCTGGTTGCGAGTATGTTTGCGCCGGCAGTGCCATTTTGTAATAGATATGAAGTTTTTGACCCTTTTGGCCCTGAGCCTATTCGCAAGCGCCTCGATTTCTAGCCAAGCTGCTGAGAGCTACCTGGTAATGGAAGCAAACTCTGGACGGGTGCTGCTAGCATACAATACAGAGAAGAAACGTCCCATAGCGGGCCTCACTAAAATTGCTACGGCCAGAGTAGCTCTTGATTGGGCAACTCTCTCAGGAACTAGTCTATCCACTTATGTTTCAGTGCCTCAGAGCGCGTCACTTTTGGCGGGGCCAAATCCCATGCAGCTGGTTCCGGGTGATAGGATTCAGCTTCGAGATGCCCTTTATGCTGCGCTGCTCAGCTCTGACAGCTATGCTGCACACACGCTCGCAGTCCACGTGGGGCAATCCATACTTCTTAAACGTCAATTACAAGGGGATCCACATAAGACCTTTGTTTACGAAATGAATCAACTTGCGAAGTCGCTAGGGATGCGTCGCACACGATTTACTAACGTTCACGGCGTCGATGCCCTGAGTCGGCGTGCTTATTCTTCGGCATCAGATGTCGCTCGCCTCAGCGTTCATGTTATGCGTGATGTAGGTTTTGCATTCTATGTAAAGCAACCCGACAGAAAGGTCACTATCGTTGATATAAATCAAGCCAAGCGGTCGTACATCCTTAAAAATGATAATACGCTTATGGGGGAGAACGGCATCAATGGAATCAAGACCGGCATGAGTGCCGAGGCAGGACAGTGTGTAAGTATCCACGTTCACCGCAGTCCCGTTGTTCGTAAAATTGATGATTCTCGCTCACAAATTCGGAAGCGTGACCTTGTTGTGGTTGTTTTAGGCAGTGATGACAGAGTCGCTAGGTGTAAACAATTGATCTCTCAGGCATGGCCATTGTATGACCAGTGGGCAGCACAAGGATTTATGGTCTCTGCAAAGAGGAAAGAGCTACTCAATGTGCCGCGCTTGTAGCGCAGTGTGATGAGGTTTTGACGTAAAAAACATTCACGGAATAATTTCTGATTTGCATGAGGCAGGTCATTTATTCCAACAACTTTAGATATGAAAATTGGGGTTTTAAACAGCGGCGGCGATTGTCCGGGGCTCAATGCCGTCATCAACGGCGTTGTTGGTGCCGCAGACAAGCTGGGGTGGGAGGTATACGGTTTTATCGATGGGTTTGAAGGCTTGCTGCCGGAAGGTGGTGACTACCTCAAGCTCACCCCAAATGATACCATTGGCATAGCCAAGCTCGGAGGCACTATTCTTGGCACTACCAACAAAGGTCACTTTGCAGCCAAAATTGGGGAGGGGGATATTGCTAAAATACCAAGAAATATTATCGATACAGCTCGAGATAATGTAAACCAGCTAGGCATCGAAGCAATCATCGTGATAGGTGGTGATGGTTCACTAACGACAGCTTTACAAATGAATCAAGAGGGATTCAATGTAGTCGGTGTGCCCAAAACAATAGACAACGACCTGCAGGCAACCGCGATGACTTTCGGCTTCGATAGCGCGGTCACTTCAGTGGTCGACGCCCTTGATCGGCTACAAACGACTGGGCAGAGTCACAAGCGTGTTATGGTGCTGGAGGTAATGGGGCGTCATGCGGGCTGGATTGCCTTGTGGGGCGGCATCGCTGGAGGGGCACACGCAATCCTTATTCCTGAAATTGATTTTGATATTGATAATGTTGCGGACTTCATCAACGAACGAGAGCAGGAAGGTAAGCGCAGCTCGTTGGTGGTAGTTGCAGAAGGCGCACGCATCTCTGGCGGCAAGTTAATTACCAAAAGCCGAGGCGGCACCAGCGAAGTTACACTGGGTGGAGTCGGTGATATTGTCGCTGAACAGCTAAGTGCCAAAACGGGCAAAGATACCCGCTCTTGTGTATTAGGGCATCTACAGCGAGGCGGCTCTCCAACAGCAATCGACCGTATTCTGGGCGCCCGCTTTGGGGTCAAGGCTGTGAAGCTCATCGAAGCTGGTAAATTTGGGCGAATGGTAAGCTACGAGGCATACCATGTTGGCTCGGTGCCGATCGAGCAGGCCGTGCACAAACTTAGACTTGTGGACCCCGACAGTGAAATGGTGGATACCGCGCGCGCGCTTGGTATTTGTCTAGGCGATTGACTGATTTTATGGCATGCATTGCCCCGCATGAAGGATCCTCTACTTACACTGCTACAGTCAAAAGCCCGCTATACAGATACTGAGCTAGCAGAAACTCTGAATTTATCATCCGATGAAGTCAGTGCTCGCATCGATAATTGGGAAAAAGACGGCACTATTCTTGGCTACCAGGCCGTTGTTGACGATGACAAGGCTGGTGAGGCCGGTGTGACAGCCTTTATCGAGGTCACTGTAACGCCTGAGCGAGATGGCGGATTTGACCGACTGGCCATGCGCATTGCTCGTTTTGATCAAGTGGGATCGTGCTATCTGGCAAGTGGGGGATACGACCTGATGGTGGTCGTTTCAGGTAAAGATCTCCGAGAAGTAGCAAGTTTTGTCTCCCAAAAGCTCAGCACCCTTGACGGAGTGCTCTCAACAGCTACCCATTTTCGCCTCAAGGCCTATAAGGAAAATGGCTTCATCTTCGAAGCAGAAGAGCTTGAGGGCAGATTGCCTGTCACGCCATAACCTCTCACTAAGATGGACTATACAGGTAAAATTTCTCGTCAAGTGGCGGGCATTCCAAGATCAGGTATTCGCGACTTTTTCGAACTCGTGCAGGGGCGCGACGATGTTATTTCCCTGGGTGTGGGCGAGCCTGACTTCGCGACACCTTGGCACATTCGTGAAGCCGCCATATATTCCCTAGAAAAGGGTCATACTAGCTACACATCAAATTTGGGCCTACTTAGTCTGCGTAAGGAGATCAGCCGCTATGTCGGTGATTTTTTTCATGTTGATTACGATCCATCGTCTGAGGTTTTAATCACAGTCGGGGTATCAGAAGCCATTGATCTGGCATTGCGTGCATTGATCGACCCAGGAGACGAGGTTATTTACCATTCGCCATGTTATGTCTCTTATTTACCCAGCATTAGCCTTGCTTATGGAGTTGGCGTAGATGTGGCGACGACCAAAAAAGATGACTTCGCGCTAAAGGCCGATATGCTCGAGGCTGCTATAACGCCAAAATCAAGGGTCTTAATGCTGAATTTCCCTACTAACCCGACTGGCGCGGTGATGCCTGCAGACGAGCTCGAGAAGATTGCAGCGCTGTGTATCAAGCATGATCTTATCGTTATTACTGATGAGATTTATTCTGAGTTGCGTTATGATGACGGTGAGCATCTATCGATCGCTGCTTTACCTGGAATGTGGGAGCGCACCGTGCTTTTACACGGCTTCTCGAAGGCTTATTCGATGACGGGCTTCCGCCTAGGCTACGCATGTGCCCCAGCACCATTGATTGAGGCGATGATGAAAATTCATCAATATGCCATGCTTTGCGCTCCAATTACCAGTCAAGCTGCGGCCCTGGAAGCTCTGAAGAATGGGGACGCTGCCATGAATGAGATGCGCGAAAGTTATCATCATCGAAGAGATTTTATTGTCAAACGCCTCAACGAGATGGGCATTGACTGCCATGCGCCGGGTGGGGCTTTTTATGTTTTTCCTGATATTAGCCAAACGGGACTAAGCAGTAAGGATTTCGCTACCCAGCTTCTGGAGGCTGAAAACGTGGCAGCTGTTCCCGGCGACGCCTTTGGCGAGGCAGGCGAGGGATTCTTACGGTGTTGCTATGCGACTTCATTTGATGAGCTGAAAGTCGCAATGAATAAGATGGAACGCTTTGTAGGCACTCTTTAACTCAGTCTTGGTCATGGGTTTTTTAGCTGACATTAAGCAAGATCGGACCAAGGCTCACGTGGTGCCCTTGGCGGTCTTTATGGCCCTGCTAGCTCCTTTCCAGCTGACCGGCTGGCCAGAATGGAAGCATCCCGATGCACCTTGGTGGCAACATTACCCCGCTCAATGGCAATACCCACTTCAGTCACTCATAGTCATTGCTTTGCTGTTATTTTTCCGCAAAAACTATAACATAACGTGGGGGCTGAAACCGGTAATATTTGGTGCTTTCATGGGGGCTATTGGTATCGGTTTCTGGATTTTACCTACTCAAATTCACAGCTGGCTAGAGCTTGAGGGCAAGCAGGTGGGAGTATTAAAGTGGCTGGGCGTAATGCCACGAGTAGAAGGGTTCAACCCTCAGGATCTGGCTGATAAGTTTGATGGCAATCAAAGTATCTACTACTTGTCCTTACTGCTTCGCTTCTTCCGTGCTGTTGTGATCGTTGCTCTGGTCGAAGAGATCTTCTGGCGTGGCTTTCTGATGCGTTTTTTACTCGATCGGGACCGCGACTATTGGAAGGTTCCTTTTGGTAAGCCTGCTTGGATATCCTACATTGTGGTAACTGCAGCATTTATTCTAATTCATCAACCTGTTGACTACCTTGGAGCACTTATTTTTGGTTCTCTTATGTATTGGGTGGCCGTTCGGACTAAAAGCCTGCTCGCTTGCATTGTCATGCATGGCGTCGCCAACCTGCTCATGGGCTGGTATGCCTTAGAAACCGGCAAATACGGGCTGTGGTAGCCTACATCTGAGCCCCAGCTTCATCTCCTACGTCGATGTTTCAAATTTCTCATCATCTTCATTTACATCAGCGCCTCATCGCTGTTCATTCCTTGTAGAGTTTCACATGAAGATAGGTATCGCTCAGATCAATGCCGTTATTGGGGATTTCCCAGGCAACGCTAAACGTATTCTTGCTGCATACCGTGAGTGCATCGAGCAGGGGGCCGAGCTTGTGATCACTCCTGAAATGGCCTTGGTAGGATATCCTCCAATGGATCTTCTTTTTAGATCTGAATTTGTCCCCAAATGCTTACAGGCTCTCGATTATCTGGCCGACGAAGTCAATGAGATACCGCTCTTGGTGGGATATGTTGATCGATGCGCTGAGGATTCAATCGGCAAGCCATTTCGCAATGCGGCAGCATTTCTTAGCAACGGCAAAATAGAGCATAAAGTATGGAAAACCCTGCTGCCAGCCTATGACGTTTTTGATGAGCGGCGTTACTTTGAACCAGCTGAATCCGTCAGCGCCATTGAGTGGCGAGGGGTTAAGATCGGAGTGACGATTTGCGAAGATATCTGGACCGAAGATTATCTCCACCGCCCCCTGTATGCCACCGATCCAGCCAAAGACCTATGCAAACAAGGCGTCGACATCATGCTCAACTTAAGCGCATCCCCCTACAGCATGGGCAAGCCGCAGAGCAGAGCTGCCATGCTTGCCGAAGTAGCGAGAGAAATAGGAACACCACTGGTTTACTGCAACTGTATCGGCGGCAATGATCAATTAATCTTTGATGGCAACTCCGCAGCTTT
>JAQXBQ010000143.1 GCA_029252325.1 Akkermansiaceae bacterium | reverse complement strand
GTGCCGTCATTACATCGGTGCCTTTCTTCTGAGCAAGGCCCCGCATAATCACTTGCGCTTGATGATCATTAAACAAACCGGTAATCGATAAGATTCCAGGCGCAACATTGTTGACTTGGTTACTTCTAGTTGGATTATTAATGATAGAGCTTATCGAATTACGAGTATTAGCATAATCACCACTGCGCAGGCCTGCAGTTGCAATGTTACCCGATGCCACGCTAGGATTGCCTAGATCATCAGTGTTACGCGGAACACCATTGCCAGTTGTGCCGGCACCTAATCGGTAATTGGAATTGCCTCCAGCAGTGCCTAGACCGACCGAGCCGCCAAGAACCCAATCAAATCCTAATTCATCCGTATTTTCTTGGGCCACTTCAATAAATTTTGTCATGATTCGGACCTGTCGGGGTCCATCTTTGCGCATCACCGCGACAAGATCATCGATGAGATCAAGATTGTTGAGGGTGTTGTAAACAACAAGAGTACTGGAGGACGCAATGAAGTTGGCAAATGCCGAGTCCTCGCCGCTTTCTGGAAAAGAAATACCGTTATCCTTGAGCAAAGATTGCGCACTAGCGCGCTTCCCAAGAGCTGCCGTGTCATCACCGTCATCGTCTGCAAAAGGATCGTCATTAGCATTACCGCCGCCACCTGAGCCTTGTGAGATTCTAGATATAAAATCAGGGGGCACCGTATAGGTGCGTGTGTAGAGATCATCTACCTCAAGTGCTCCTACGGGCAGTAATATGACGGCAAACTCGTCTATCTTTGTGCGCAGCCGAGTCTTGTCGCAAATATACTGCAACACTTTGCCAAGTGGCACATTCCGCACCTGCAGAGAATCAATTTTAAGACTACCGATGCTCTCTTGAGCTTGAGCTACCGCACCTACTCCAAGCGCATCCTCATCATCAATTTGGCCAGCATCATCGGGTATTAGCTTGGGGTCACGTATAATGAAGTTGACGCCTTTCTTGTTTTCGTCAGGCTCATAATCGAATTCTTTAGCATGAACACTTAGCTGTTCAAGAGCTTCGTTTACGGTAATATCTGTAAAATCCACATCAGGAACGATGATGTTTTTGAGTTTTTGTTGTATGTATTCGACCCCTGTGGTTTGCGTCGAATTGACCCCGCTAAGACCTAAATCAGGCAATTCAGGGGGGATTGTAGTTTCCCACGCTTTGTCGACCTCCTTGAGCAGCTCTGCCCGAGTTTGATCGTATGCAGCACGGTAATAATCAGATTTCGTGGCTGCAACTCTCTCAAGCCAACGGCGTGCCGCTTTGTTGTAGGGATCAATTTGTAATACCTTTTTAAATTCCGTATCAGCCTCGTCATACTTACCCAGATTATAATGACCCTCGCCTGTGTATAAACTACGACGAACCTGGTCAACATTTTGAGTGTGCTCAAAGGTCAAACTTGGGTTAGTCCTGATGGGGTCATCCAAATAAGCAAGCTGCTCCCTAACTCCTTTATTTTCAGGGTGCTGAGCGAGGACCCTATCCAGCAAAGCACGTGCCTCGTCTATTCTACCAACACGGCGGTACTCTTGCGCCAATGCCGTTGAAGCGTCTCCTAGGTGAAGGTTATAGCTTTGACGGCGATCGGCCACCGCTGGCCCGGAAGGCAGATTTCGCAATGCTATCTGATACTGCTTTACGGCTTCCTCATATTGACTCTTAGCATAAGCCGCTCTTCCCAGACCCAGGGCTTTGTCCGCATCGACGACTAGATTGGCTCGGCGAGCAATTTCACGTTGCGCAATACTAGATGGATTAGCCCCAGCATTCTGTGCGCACAATGAACTTGCTGTCAGAGCTATGCCAGTGAGAACGCAGCAGTGGAGATTTAATTGCCTGTTTACCTTGCTTGCTTTGGTCGCAGGAAGATTGTTACGCAAATCTTGAATGTATGGGCGAGTGAGTTTGCTATTCATGATTAAGTTATAATTTGAACATTTATTATACTATCTGTGAAGGATATTTTTAATTATTTCAACACTAAGGATGAGACTGAATACTATTTTTCGAACAGCTCTGCATCTACTTCGCAAACTGCATAACGTGCTCGCTTTTGTTGCCTTGTTTGTTCAAGTATTCTACAGTGATGATTTTTGTATCAATATCGATGGATTTGATGAGATAAGGTTTTTTCTTAGCCTGCGGATCGTAAGGCAGAGAAAAGCGGGTGTTTTCATCTAACTCAAAGGACTCGTTTTCTTGATTTAGAGCATTAAGCACGAGCGTGGCACGGCTATCCATGATTCCGAGTGCTCGTTTCGGATGCCCATCTAGGTCTCCTCTCTTATCAAAACGGTATT
>JAQXBQ010000121.1 GCA_029252325.1 Akkermansiaceae bacterium | reverse complement strand
TTCCCTGCACAAGCATGATGGTAAATTCTATCTGAAGTACAATGGTTTTGACTTGATGAGCACGGCTCTCACTTTCTCGGAGGAGATGCTCTCAGAGGTCGGGCTTGCACGCTTGTTGCCTGGCAAGTCATCGAGGCCTAAGCACCCTAAAGTGCTCATAGGGGGGCTGGGGCTTGGTTTTACCCTTAAGCGGGCTCTCGAGCTGGTGGGAAGCCCAGCAACGGTGGAGGTTGCCGAGTTGATGCCGCCCCTGATCGAGTGGAACCGGACCTTTCTGGTAGAGCATAACGGACCTCTGCTGGAAGATACGCGGACCAAAATTACTCAAGGGGATCTGTTTGATATCATCAATGCCAAGAGCAGGGGGAGCTATGATGCGCTGTTGCTCGATATTGATAATACACCAGATGACTTGATCACTGCAGGTAACGCGCGGCTCTATTCGCCCGGTTTTTTATCAAAGATTCGAGAGGTTTTAACACCGGGTGGCTGTGTCGCATACTGGTTATCTGAGCCCGCACCAAAATTTCGCAAATGCCTTATCAAGGCGGGCTTTGATGTCGATGAGGAGGCAGCAAAGCCACACGAGAAATCAAAACGGGCACGGCATTGTATTTACCTAGCTACGCCACAGCGCTGACCAGTGAGGCTTCGTGGTTGACGTGATTTAGACGAGACGATGGTCTGGTATCAAAGAAGCGGGGGAGTTTATTCTAGACTAATAGCTTCTTTAGTAGGGAAGTTGGCTGGGGGCGGCCAGGATACCTGCTTATGGCTCAGCCATTCGAGGGTTCTGATTAAGAGTGTTTGAAAGGCGATGCACCGCATTCCATCTGGATTGGTGTCACCCTTCCAGACGTGGCCGTAGGTTGAATTATAAACCCGACCCTTACCATAGCGCACTGTCCACTCTACGGGGAAGTTAAGGCCGGTCTCAGGCTCCTTCGCATAGGAGAGCACGGTCATGTTTTTTGCCGGGCCTCTGGCGTAACGGTAAATTTCTAAATCGGCGGCCTTCCACTGCTTCGGCAGGTTTTTATGGATGGGGTGATTGCCCATGCTGGTGATGACTGCATTGATGCGCTTACCATGATTGGTGTTATCTCCCTCTCCAGCAGGAATACGTATGACTTCTTCGTTGCGGTTAATTGTGACGGCGTCGCCAAAGTTTTTATTACGCCATCCAAGACCGATCATGAGGTTGTAATCTGGCCATTGAGGAAAAGCATTGTTTGCTGAGTGGAAGATATAAAGACCTCCACCTTGTGAAACAAATTTTTCTAGATCTCGCTGCACTTTTTTTGGCCACTGAGCTCGACCTCCGTGACTGTTACAGTTCTGCATGACTACATCGTATTGGGAGAATTTCGGCCGCCAACTGGCCCACTCTAGCGCTGATTGGCTGCTGGGTGCCGTTGAGACATCAACACGAAATAGGCCGCTTGATTCGAGAATGCCTTTGGTCAGGCGAGTGGCTAGCTGCCAGTCGTGGTTGTTGAAGCCATCGACGATGAGTATTCGGAGCGGGTCTTGTTGCTCAATCCGAGACTGATTGTCTGCGCTTGTAATCTGATTATCCAAGTTCTGGGGCCCGGCATTGCCTGTGAAAGCTGTTACCAAACAAATTGTGAAAGTGATTAATTTTACCATGTTTCTCATGAAACTTCGCATGAAGCTTTGAGTTACACCTTGGAAATGTGATACACGCCGTCTCCATATTCGGAGCGAATATTATCGCCAGCCTTCTCAAGGTGATAGGCTTCCTCGTTTTTGACTAATTCATATATCTCATGAGAAACAACGAGCCCGTTTGTTCTGGAGTAACGATTGATTTTAGAACAACGGTTCACTGTTGATCCAAAAATGTCTTGGATGTCATTTTTGGATGCAGACATCACAGAACCATAGACAGCGCTGATGCGATAGTTGATCTGATGTGTTTTTGCATGATTGAGGCTATTATTTAGAACTTCATTAGCGGTGGTCATGTCCAAGCAACAATCGATGGCTGTCATGTAATCGTCCTTAGATGGCGATGGTGAGGCATTGAAGTAATACAAAATAGCATCGCCCATGCTCTTAACAACAGTTCCGCCATGTTTTAAGATGATTTGGTTCATCACCTTGTCAAAGGTGCTATAAAGTTCTGCTGTTTCGTGTTCAGATAGTTGAGAAGTGATCAGTGTGGAGTCTTGGATGTCGATAATGCAGACAACGAGGTATTCACTATTATCCTTAAATTTAAGAAGTGATTGTTCTTGGCGTTTGATGATGTCTTGATCGGTCTTGAGCGATAGGGCGTCTGCCTGCTTCTCTACTCTGAGCCTCGCTGTTGTGATCAAGCCTCTGCTGAGATAGAAGCCCAGCATAGACATAGCAAAACCGACGAGTAGAACGACGAGGTTGATGTTCTTACTTTTTCCACCGTAGAATAATGGTAGGTAGTTTGCAGCAGGCTGACCTTCGAGGGTGACAATCCATTTTTGATCATAAATATCGAGGACTTTCGTGTGCTTGAATCTGGCGGGGAAACCCTTGTGCTTTCCGTTTTTGTGCGAATCAAATAGTATGTTTTTATCTGATACATGCTGGTCGTGTATGACCATGTGCATGTTTTCCAAAACGGCAGGCTCTATCAAGGAGGTGATAAAATCATCCATTCTAATGACGGCGTTGATGATGCCATCTATTTCTCTAGGTAGATCTTGTTTGTCTATTCGCTCGTTCGTGAAGAAGGGGATATTCATTAATAAGCCACTTTGAATATTTTCATCATTTTCCTGAACAAGTGTTATTTTTTTTGTGATTGAGGTCGCTTCGCGGCTCCTGGCGCTCTCGATAGCATTTCTTCGGATAGTTTCAGAATAGATGTCATAACCGATGGCTTTTTCGTTCCTGTGATTCAGGGGCTCAAGAAAAACGACAGGGAAGTAATCAGTGCGGTCGCCCTCGGGTTTGATTTTGTAATCTGACATGCCATATGTCTGGAGCCTGGCTTTAAGTTTATCTATATCCTTCTTGGTGCTGACATGCTGTATATAACCAATACCCTGAAGGCCCGGATAGTGGTTCTCGAACTGTAATTTTTCGAAGTATATGTCCCATTCTTGAAGGCTTACCTCTTTGGATGCCATGAAGAACGCTTTTACGCCAGTGAGTAGGCCTTCATAAGATGAAATTCTTTTGCCGATTAGCTGATGAATTCTTTCGGCTTCAAAATCAAATTCAGCTTTTGCATTTTTGCGCTCGGTGTAGTCGAGCAGAGACCAAATGAAGGCTGTTACGGCAAGGCCTATGATGAGGGTTACAGATGGTTTGAGGTTAGTCATATTATTATTTGTCTTATTCAAGCGTCTGGATTTTTAGGTGAGATCATACGCTTGGCAGCAGCACTAACAAAGTTAGATGTTATTGGATGCTTATGGTTTTTTTGCCTAGGTGCGATAATCTTTATAATTAGAAAAGTTAGAAGTTGGCATACAATAAACGTAATAAAAAACATTTAATTTAAGTTAACTATAATATGTA
>JAQXBQ010000117.1 GCA_029252325.1 Akkermansiaceae bacterium | reverse complement strand
GGCTTCGATTAGTAGCTTGTCTGAATCAGTGAGCGAGGATGAAGGCAGTAAAGATGATGGTGGAAATTTGGGCTGGATGCTTAAGGATAGATTACCCGGGGATTTTGCAGCTTATGTATTCGCTATGCCTGCCAACGAGCCAAGCTTGATACAAACTAAGCTTGGCTGGCATGTTGTCGAGGTTACAGACATACGCCCTCCGGAGCTGCTACCATACGAAAAGATGAAATTAGAAATCATCACGACCTTGTCTAATCTTCGCCGCAAGCAGGCGGTGGATCAATATCGGCATCAGCTACGATTATTGAATCATGAAAAGGTTGAGATTTATCGGCAGTTACTTGAATAGTGGGGTTGTTGCTGAAGCTGCGCGAATTTACTGAACAGTCAGTCCATTTTCTTTTTTTTGAGCTCTTCTCGGAGCTTGTCGATGAAGCCATCAACGGTGGGGTATTCTGCCGCACCAAAGCGGCTGAACTCTCTGCCATCATCACCAAAGAGTAAAATGAAGGGGACACCTGTCACTTTATGATCTCTCATTATTTTTCGATTCTTCAGAGTCAGAGACTTGTTGGACTTAGGCATGTCGAGTTTGACCAGAATGAACTTGTTGGAGACAGGGCGGGTGAATGAGCTCTTAGAAAATACTTCTTTGTGCATCATGATGCAGGGCGGGCACCAATCTGAGCCAGTGAACTGTGCTAGCACGAACTTTTTGTTCTTCTTGGCTGAGGCTAAAGCGCTTTCAAGGTTGGTGGTCCAGCCGCTGGCACTTGCATAGCCACTACATGCGAGGGTGAGGATGGTGACCGCGATAATGTGTTTGATAGCTTTCATGATATAAGTAAGACGTTACGCCTGTAGATTTTATTCCAAAAATGTCGATCACTGCCAACAAAAATGCTAACTGTCTGTCATGCCAAGACTAATCGTAGCTACCGGTAACAGCCACAAGACAGACGAAATACGTGCTATACTGGGTGCTGAATACGATATCTCGGATCTAGGTTGTTATCCAGAATTACCAGAGGTTGAGGAGACTGGTACTACATTCCGTGAGAATGCAGCGCTGAAGGCAACTGAAATCAGTAGCCAAGTGGAAGGTCTGGTTTTGTCCGACGACTCTGGTCTTGAGGTTGATGCCTTGGGTGGCGAGCCTGGAGTTTATTCGGCGCGCTACGCAAGAATGGGTGATGAGCAGGATCATGGTCGCTTTTATATCGATAATACCAGTGGTAGAGCTGGTGATGATGCCGCTAATAACACCAAGCTTCTCTGGAAACTGGGTGATCAGCAAAACCGTAAAGCGCGTTTCCGTTGTGTGATGGTGCTGGCCCAAGCTGGTGAGACCCTTGCCAGCTTTGATGGTGCGGTGGAGGGCCACATACTCAACAAACATCATGGTGAAGGAGGTTTCGGCTATGATCCCTTATTTGTACCGGACGGTTACGACAAGACCTTTGCTGAGCTCAGTTCGCAGATCAAAAATCAACTGAGTCACAGAGCGAAGGCGATGGAGAAAGTTGTTGCATGGCTGGCCGATCAATCAGCATAGTAGCCGAAGAAAATTATCGTTATGTCATCTTGTTGTAGCGCGTCTCCGCCTGAGCCATCACCACCTGAAGACAGTAGTTCCTCGTGCTGCGGAGATAGTAGCACGAGTTTCGACTGGTTGCTGTGGGGTTCTTTGATTTTGGTTTTCCTTGGTTATTTTGGGCATTTGTTTTTTGCCGCCGCGGTGGCCGATATGTCAGCTAATTTGGCTCATTACTGCGGTGGTGTTTTTGATCTCTTCAATAAGATGTGGTGGGGGCTAGGCTTGGGAATATTGGCTGTCGGTTCACTCGGCTGGGTTCCCCGTGAATGGGTCGCCTCCGTGCTGGGAAAACCAGGAACGATCAATGGCCTAATAAGGGCGATCTTTGCCGGCTTGTTCCTTGATTTATGCAATCATGGCATTCTGTTGGTTGCGATGAAGTTGTACGAACGAGGAGCATCTTATGGCCAGACATTGGCTTTCCTCATTGCCAGCCCGTGGAATTCGCTTTCTTTAACCTTGGTGCTCATTGCCTTGATTGGCATTAAGTGGACCTTAGGTTTTATCTTGCTCTCGGTGGTGGTGGCTATCGTCACTGGGTTATTGGTTGAGATGATGGTCAAAGCGGGTCGCTTGCCCGCTAATAAGAATAGTGTAGAGCTTCCGGATGACTTTAAGCTCTGGCCTGAGATGAAGGCTGCGTTTTATCGGTCGAAGATAAACCATGTCTTGTTAGGAAGGATGGTAAAAGCAGGCTTGAGTGAATCTCAGATGATCGTACGTTGGATCTTTTTTGGTACGGTCTTGGCCGCCGCTGTCCGCGCCTTCGTTCCGGTTGAGGTTTTTGGCGACTGGTTTGGCCCTACATGGATAGGGGTGTTGTTGACACTGGTTGCCGCGACGGTGATTGAGGTTTGCTCAGAGGGGTCTAGCCCTATTGCTGCTGATTTGGTGACACGAGCCAATGCACCTGGAAATGGCTTTGCTTTTTTGATGGCGGGGGCGGCTACGGACTATACCGAAATCATGGCGCTCAAGGAAACAACGAGGTCATGGAAGATGGCTTTTGTATTGCCAATGTGCACCTTGCCCCAAGTAGTTGTGATTGCTTGGTTGGTGAATAGCTTAGCCTAGCGGAGGATCACTTTGCAGGTGTGCGCAGTGGTTTGATGACGATGACATGCTGATGATAGTGGACGCCTCCACGAACTTGGTCGGCAACATACTGCAACAATTTATTCGCAGGCATGTTACTGAGCTGGAGCGTGATGCGGTAGTTTTCAAACTGACCATCAAGATCCTGTATGATAAAGTTAGGGCTTATTTTTTCATCTGAAAATTGCTGGATCTGTACGGTCAAAGTTTGGAGCGCCTCACCCAGAGTCAGTTGTTCAAAATCTACCTTTGGGATGATGATTTTCTTCAACGGTGATGCAGCACGAATATGATCATACTGTGTTCTGGCGGGTTCAGCGTGTGCGGTAAACTGCGAAATGAACAGGGTGATAGCAGAGGCAACGAGGAAGTTCAGTATCTGGCGATTCATATTGTGTCGAGATTGATTCAGGTAACTCTTGATCAGTAGGTTACGTATAATGCAAGTAATCTGTATGCTAGGGTGTTGGTGTGAGGAAAGACAAGTTCAAAATCAGAATACAGACTTGATTCATGGCGATGAGTGCTTGCTCTTCTCTGAGTTTGGTCTTTGATTTGGGCGTGGGTAACAATGCCAGTGCTAATGATGACCCGGCAGCTCTACGGTCGGTGGAGTCACCTCAAGCTGTGGACTTGAATATGAGCCCTATTGAGGTGGTGTCAGCTCTACAACACTTACCAGATTTGATCTTTTTCGATACCTCTGGAAACATTCCCTCCCGCAGCCATGCTGCTGTTTCGATCATTGCTGCTAATGCGGTGGAAACGATACAAGGAAGGATTGATAATGGTGACGATGTGGCGCGTTTGCGCTCAGCTGTGGGCCAGTGGGGTGGGCAAGCCAGCACGCTTGGTTTTCCTGCGGGTGGTGCATGTGGTTGGATTGATTATGAGGGAGGTTTTTGTTTTGGAATCTATCCTGAGATGCTGGTTTACCAACACGATCACGAGCAATGGTGGCAATGTGGGAATCTTGTGCAGTGTATTCGAGATGCTGATAGCTCGCCTGATAGGGCGTCGATTGGTGGTTTTGAGCCCATGATGTCGGAAGTTGATTACAAAGAGGGAGTAAGTCGTATTCACGAGTATATTGCAGCAGGAGATATTTATCAGGTCAATCTAACGCAATGCTACCGGGCGAATGTAGTAGGGGGTTCTCTGTTTTCGCTCTATCAGTACTTGCGTGAGGAGACTCCCGCGCCGCTAGCAGTCTGGATGAAACTCAATCAGCGAGAGGTGCTATCATCTTCTCCTGAGACTTTTTTGCGTATGAGTGGAAGGTCTGTTGAGACTCGCCCGATAAAGGGTACAAGACCTCGTTTCAAGGATGAGCAAGCCGATCAAGCATCAGCTCAAGAATTGCTTAATTCGGAGAAAGAAAATGCGGAGCTTATCATGATCACAGATCTGGAGCGAAACGATCTCGGCCAGGTATGTAAGTATGGTAGTGTGAAGGTAACTGATATGCTTTCTTTGGAGAAACTAGAGCATGTTTACCACTTGGTCTCAACAGTGACTGGGACCTTGCGTGAGGATGTCGATCAGTTGGACGCTCTGGCGGCTTGTTTTCCGGGGGGGAGCATTACAGGAGCTCCTAAGAAGCGGGCGATGGAGATTATTGATGAGTTGGAAACGTCACCACGAGGGCTGTATACGGGTGCTGTGGGCTATGTTGGATTTAATGGAGAGAGCCAATTTAACATCCCAATTCGTACGCTCGTAAGAGAGGAGGATAGTCTCTGCTATCACGTCGGTGCAGGTATTGTTGCTGACTCAGATCCTGATGAGGAGTTTCAGGAAACCTTGCACAAGGCCAAGGGTATCAAATTGGCGATTGAGCGGTATCAACGAGACAACAATGAGTAGTTGTGCGTTGACGGATGATCGTTGTGCTTTAGGTTAAAGGGGCACACTATCAACTTATGAAATCTGTTCAAATCTCTCACATCGTTCGTTTACTAGCCTTGTCCGCTTGCGTGTTTTTGCTGCCATCTTGTAAGTTAATTACCAGTGTTGTTAAGCTCCCAGTGAACGTTTTAAAATCAACAGCTAAGATGGTGGGTGTGAGTAATTTAACCGATCACCCTGCTCAGCCAGTAAGCAAAGATTCGAATACTGGTGCTGAGGCCAAGGAGATTGATTCTGAATCAGCGTCTCGTAAGCTGGATTGATACGATCGAATCGAATGACTGAGCAGAAGCCGCGTGATGGCCGATCGCGCCAGTAATCAATGACTGCACAAAAAGTAGGCTCAAAAAAACGCGGCCTTTCGGATGAATCCGATAAGACCGCGTTGATGTGAATGGTTTGCTCTGATCTGGTTTAAATAAGCATAGCTTATTCAAGCAGCTTGTTAGCTGCAGCCACAACCTCCTCCGCAGCACTTGGCGCTGGCGAAATTCTCAGAGACAACGTCCCAGTTGACTACATTCCAGAATGCGGCGATGTAGTCAGGGCGGCGGTTTTGATAGTTGAGGTAGTAAGCATGCTCCCAGACGTCGAGTCCAAGGATGGGCTTGCATCCACATGCACCAGCAAATTCGCCCATGAGGGGGTTATCTTGGTTGGCAGTCGATGAGGTAGCAAGTGATCCGTCTGCCTTGACTCCGAGCCATGCCCAGCCAGAGCCGAAGCGTGTTGCGGCGGCCTTGGCAAAGGCTTCCTTCATGCCGTCGAGTGAGCCGAAGCTGCTCTCAATGGCTTCGGCAAGTTCGCCAGTTGGTGCAGATGCGCCACCAGGAGCGATCACTTTCCAAAATAGGCTGTGATTGAAATGTCCGCCACCGTGGTTGCGTACTGGTGTTTGAATGTCAGCAGGCACTTTGTCGAGGTTCTGGATCAGTGCTTCGACTGAGACGCCTTGAAGGTCAGCGTTGCCTTCGAGGGCTCCGTTGAGCCCAGCGACGTATGTTGCGTGGTGCTTGCTGTGGTGAATCTCCATGGTGCGCGCATCAATGTGCGGCTCCAGAGCATCATATGCGTATCCTAGTTCGGGTAATTCGTGGGCCATAATGTCTTTTTGGTTTGTATGAGTTGTCATCTCTTCGCTGTGAGGTTAATGGTAACCCGTGCGTGGATGTCGTCGGAACTATGGCTCATGATTCACGCACCGCAAGAAAAACTCTACTCGATCCTAAGCATCATGATTTCTCCAGAACAATTACCGCTTGTCACAGCAGCTGCAGGCTTGCTGATAGGCACTCTACTGACGTGGCTACTCGTCTCTGCAAAAAACAAAGCTCAAGCGGGCGTTGATGCGGAGAAGCTAAAGGCTGAGCAGCAGCGCTTGCAGCAAGCAGCTAATGATTTAGATGAGCTGCAGCAACAGCATGGCAAGCTGCAGGAGCAGGAGCGGATTGTGAGGCGAGCACACACTGAGCTCGAAGTTCGGCTTGATGAAGAGAAGAAAGCCGCGGCCGAGAAGCAAGCCTTGCTTGAGAAAGCAGAGCTTCGCTTAACAGATACTTTCAAGGCTCTCTCTGCTGAGACATTGAAGTCGACGCAGGATCAATTCCTTTCGATGGCTAAAAATAGTCTCAAGATGCAGCAGCAGGAGGCGACCAGTGAATTGGAGAAACGAAAATTGGCGGTTGAGCAGCTGGTGAAGCCGATTTCTGAAACCTTGGAGAAGGTGCAGACGCAAATCACCGAAAACCAAAAGCAACGTGAGGGCGATAAGGCCGCCTTGAAGCAGCAGATGATACACATTACGGAGTCCAATCAGGGGCTTGAAAATGCCACCAAAAACCTTGTCAAAGCCTTGCGTCAGCCGACGGGGCGTGGTCAATGGGGTGAGATGCAGCTGCGCCGTGTGGTTGAGATGGCTGGTATGCAGGAGCACTGTGATTTTGAAACACAGACGACGACAACGACAGATGAGGGTAAGCGCCTCCGGCCTGATCTTATTGTGAAATTGCCCGCGGGTCAGCAGGTGGTTGTTGATGCCAAGACTCCGATGGATGCCTATTTGGACGCGATTGAAACGGATGATGAGACAATACGTGCAGCAGCGATGGCTCGTCATGCCAATCAAGTACGCACTCATATTCAGCAGCTAGGAAGTAAAAAATATCAGGATCAGTTCGAGATCACTCCGGAGTTTGTTGTGTTGTTTTTACCGAGTGAGGCTTTCTTCTCCGCAGCACTTAGTCAAGATTCCAGCCTTATCGAAAAAGGGGTCGACCAGAATGTTATTCTAGCAACACCGACTACTTTGATTGCGCTATTGCGAGCTGTGGCCTTTGGTTGGAGGCAGGAGGCATTGGCACAAAATGCCCGTGAGATTTCAGCGGTTGGCAAAACCCTTTACGAACGTCTTGGGGTGTTCGCCGGTCATTTGAGCAAGGTGGGCAAAAATCTAGAGACTACGGTTAAAAATTATAACAGTGCAGTCGGCTCGTTTGAGCGCTCTGTGCTCCCCGGGGCAAGAAAGTTCCCAGAGTTGGGTGCTGCATCAGAAGATTCCCGTATCAGTGAGGTCAAAGCGGCCGAGGTGGTGCCGCGTCAGATCAGCACAGAGTCATTACCTGTTGTTGAGCAAGAGCCGGCTACGGGTGACGATCTTGCTGTGCCAGACCACCCAGATGTAGGCGCTGCTGCTGATGATTTTCGCTCGGCTCTTGATTAGTGTGTGATGCTCAATGCTGGGGGGAATTATTGGGATGAATCCCAAGCTGTAGGTTGAAGCTGGTAATCGGGTACCCATTTACGGTCTTTCCACCCGCGGTGGAAAACCTCAGTTGCTGATCCAGACATGGGCGGCACAAGCCAGCTCCAGTTGCCAGAAACGAGACGTTTCTCGGCTTGCTCCTTTTCCACAAAGCGCATGAATTCAGAGGAGGCTCGGTGATGATCGACAATGCGCACACCATCTTCCGCATAAGAGTGTAACACCGCTTCATTCAACTCTACGAGGGCACGGTCTTTCCACAAAGTATCTGATCGTTCGCTCAGTAATCCCATTTTATCGGCGATGATGGGTAACTGGTTGTAACGCCCTTGATCGCCAAGATCACGAGAACCAATTTCTGTGCCCATATACCATCCATTGAATGGTGCTGCACGGAAATTGAGGCCTCCGAGGCGGAGGTTCATGTCTGAGAGTATCGGCACGGCATACCATTGTAGGCCCAGGTCCTTGAACCACTCTAAGTTGGGGTGACGCAGCTTTACTTTGAGGCAATCATCTTTCGGTGCATCGAAAAGCTGAGCAGCTTCACCACGTTTTTGAATGATCCATGGCAACAAATCAAAATCGGTGCCTTCGCCTTGCCACCCCATTTTTTGAGCAATCTGGGTAAATGCTTCGTTCTTAGGGTCACCCAGATAATGTCCATTGGCCTGTTTGCCATAGCCGGCGTATCCGAAAAGTTGGTGATTCCATATCCGCAATGGGGCTCCATTGGTGTCCTCTGGGGCGTAGATGCTTACCAGAGGTTTGATCTTGCCTGCATTGGTTGCGCGCCGAACGTGTTCAAGTAAATCCTCTGCGACGGCTTCGGGCTCTAAAATATGGCGTTTGTCGCGCACCTCTAAGGACGACCAGAAAAGTCTGCCAATACAGCGAGCATTGTTGCGCCAAGCGACACGTGCACCATGCTCAAGCTCTTCGAAGGTAGGTTGCCATGGATGACCACTTTCAATGGCACCTCTAGCTGCGTTTTCTCTGGTGGTAAGTTTCGTCTTATCCCAGCCCAGCTCTTCATGGCATAGGGCAAGGAATTCTAGGGCCTCTTGTTCTATGGTAGTGTGTTGGCTCGATAACATAATGGGAGGTAAATATTTCCGAAAAGAATGGCTAGATGCTTTTGAACATAGTGGGTGAGGCTGAATACTTTGGATGCGCCTAAGGTGATGGGTGAAGGGCGTTCTCGTGCCATGGCCATGATCCGCTCATCCATCTGGGAGCTTTGCCTTGAATGCGCTGCCAAAGGTATTCAAGGGTTTCACCGGCTTTGGATTTTTCTCTAAATGAGACTTGGTTAAAATCAAGGCTGCCTGATTGCTCAGTGAGCTGCCATGTGAAGATAGGGCTTTTTCTCTTTGGAGTCACCATTTCTGTGAAGCGCATATCGACTAAGAGGAGTGCATTTTCTTTTTGAGGATCTTCGATGATTTTGTGCCAGCCTTTGGTGAACCAGATAAGCTGAGTGGCTTCAGGGTGGTGTTTGATAGGTTCGAGGGGCTTGTGTCCTTTTGGCGTGCTATCGATCCGGCATGGTCGCGTCGGCGGATCAAAAACGGACCAGTAGGCGATGTGGTAATGCTCACCTGATTCGGCGAGCATGCGCCAGAGAAGTATGTTCGATAGGGTGGGGGCGGTCATCATTCGCGTTGGTGTGATGCCTTGAGCTTCGAGATGTTTTTCGAAGTAGGTCTGGGCTTGATATTTGAGGCCAAAGCTTGCGGCAGTATAGAGACAAAGCCAGATTGCGGCGACTCTACCGATGATGGTGCGCGTGCTGGATTCTTTGCTGAAAAACAATGCCAGGATGATGCCTGCAAGCATCGGTAGGGTGAAGGAGATGTCGATGATCGACATGTTGTTGAAGGCAAAGCGATGGTCGTGGAACGGCTCGAAAATCTGAGTGCCGTAGGAGGTAAAACAATCAATTGCAACGTGGGTTACCCAGGTAACGAATACAAACCATGTAGCTTGCTTTCGGGTGACTCCTTGTTTGCGGTGTAGCTTTGCTAGAAGCCAGCCGAGCACGAGGGCGGCGATAAAGCACATCAGAATCGAGTGAGATACACCTCGGTGCCATGAAAGTTTTTGGATTTTATCCAGCCATGGGTAGACGATAATGTCTAGGTCGGGGAGTGTGCCGATCAATAGCCCCCATGCCATGCCCTTCCAGCCCAGCTGTTTGCGCAGGGTCATTTCGCCGCACAATCCGCCGAGTGCTGCTTGGGTGATAGAGTCCATGGACGGAAGCTAGCTTGCATTGACTCTGCCTGCAAGTGGATGTGCGTAAGTAATGGCCGTACGATGATGAGAGCATTATTAGAGGAGGTTTGTGTCATGCTTTCATATGTGCTAATGAGTCGTGTATGGAATTTTCTGAACGTCGTCGGCTTGTCTTTTATGTCAGCCTATTGTTGCTGGTGATCGGTGGGATGGTGTATCTGAGCAGGGTCAAAGATGAGGATGCAAGTAAGGTGTCGCCAACACCAGATTCCGTGGAGCAGCTATCACCAGTGGACTCTCCAGCTGAGGTTTATCAGCCTAAGGCTTGTGCCTATGATCACAGGCAAGCGAGTCGTGATGGCACGGGCAAGGTGTACATGGGTCGTGAAATCTCTGAGGTGATGGGCCATGCTGCCATTCATTGGCTTGAGCGCCCTGAGCGGGAGGCGGAGGAGGCGACCAGTCGGGTGATGAAAGGGCTGGCAAAAGAGCTCAAGCCTGATGCGGTGATCGTAGATGTGGGTTCAGGCTCAGGTTATTATTCGTTTCAACTCGCTAATCTCGTGCCTCAGGGCAAGGTGATTGGGGTCGATATACAACCTGAAATGGTTGATTTCTTGGTTCAAAAGGCCAAGCGCTTAGGCGTGAATAATGTGGAGGCAAATTTGGGCAAGGTGGATTCGGTGCAGCTTCCCAGTGAGAGTGTTGATGCCGCTATCATGGTCGACGCTTACCACGAGTTTTCACATCCGAATGAGATGATGCAATCCATTGTTCATGCGCTCAAGTTCGGTGGCCGGGTTTATTTACTCGAATATAGGGCAGAGGATGACGCCGTGCCCATAAAGCCACTTCACAAGATGACTGAGGCACAATCGATTAAGGAGATGGAGGCTGTGGGACTAAAGCATCTCAAGACGGAAGGTTTTCTCCCATGGCAGCATTTTATGATATTTGAAAAATAGACACTTTTATTGCTGAGTAGAGGCATGGGTGCTCAGTTAAGATGCTCGCGATCTTCAACGATCATGACACCCCTCCAATCTCTTCGAAGCTGAATTCTTTCTCGTATCCTGTGTTTAGCTTTCAAGCTGCCGTATTCAATCGTCAGCTTGGCACTCATACGGTAGATATCGATGTCATTAAATTTCAGCACAGGAAAACGTTTCTCTCTGAGCATGGTGTGGATCGGAGATTCCAGGTGATCGGCATTCCACAAATAATTTGCAGGTGGAAAGTCATCGAGCTGGCTGAGACTCATGAATACCTCGCGCAGCTCAGTCTCGCTGTGTTTTTTGGTCAGCCTACGTGCTGCATTACGACAGCGAAGGCGCTCGAGTAATGCTACTTCAGGATTGTTGCCGTCTTCGGCGATTTCTCTCAGAGCTTGGAGTAATTGCAGACGCATGCCTGCTAGCCACTGCTTGCGGGTTATCGATCCTGATTGATACCATGCAAGAAGCTTGTTGGGGGGTATGAGAGATGGACGGGGCATGGTCGTCACGCGAGATAAATCACCAAACCTTAGTTTATGAATGAACGCAAAATTCGGGGAATAAACTGGCGATGTGTGGGTCGGGTGGTGATGAGATGGTAAGTTGCTTGCTGCTTACTGGGTGACTGAATGTCAACGACTTGGACTGTAGCAGCATGCGCGTTCCTGTGCCTAGAAGTTGCCCGAGGTGATGTGATGTGTCAATTCCAGCGTAGCGAAAGTCGCCGATGATTGGCTTGTTGATGTGTAACATGTGCCGGCGAATTTGATGGTAACGACCAGTGTGAGGTTTTGCTTCAATAAGCGAAACGCTCGACAGGCTCTCGTTGGTGAGGCCAGGAGGTGAGGCAGATGCGAGGTGGCGAAAGCTGGTGTGAGCATCGCGTATTGGCTGGTTGTCCTCTTTTTGTATGCCTTGATGGCATTCCCATGGCGTTTGACTGACGGCCCCTTGACAGACGGCCCAGTAGGTCTTGGCCACTTCATGGCACTCTAGGGCACGGTGTAATGCCTTGGCCGCGTCGCGACAAATACCAAAGAGCAGAACTCCAGTGGTAGGGCGATCGATTCGATGAATATTATAAACACGATGATCGATCTGATCCCGGAGGATTTTCATGGTGACTAAGTCACCCTCTTTTGGATGGTCTGCTGGGTGAACGAGGTGCCCAGCTGGTTTGTCGACAGCAACAAGCCACTCGTCCTGGTAAAGGATGGTGAGTGGCTTGTTGATTGATTTCATGGTTGGTGATTTGGCCAACCTGTGAGTGAACGTTTATAGTTCGCTGTAGGCATCTTCACCGTGTTCGGTGAGGTCCATGCCGCGGTCCTCCTCTTCTTCTGAAACGCGGATGCCAATGGTGGCTTTTGTTACCAGCATGATAATGACTGTAGCTATAGCTGACCAGACAATCGTGACACCGAGACCAGTAAGTTGGATGCCGAGTTGCTCGCCCATGGGTTTTAGATTGCCGAGACCACCGAATGCAGTTTGCCCAAAGACAGCCAGTAGGATGGTGCCAAGGATGCCGCCGACGCCGTGAACGGCAAAGACGTCTAGGGAGTCATCGATTTTGAATTTGTTGCGGATCAGGTTGACCGCGTAGTAGCATAAGATTGCGGCAATGGCACCAATGGCAATGGCACCCATCGGACCGACATTGCCGGAGGCGGGAGTGATGGTGGCCAGGCCGGCAATTAGGCCTGTAACCATGCCTACGAGACTGGCTTTGCCGTTGAGTATGCGCTCCATGAGACCCCATACGCCTGCAGCTGTGGCTGCGGACAGGTGAGTAACAAGCATGGACATGCCGGCACCTTGACCAGCACTGACTTGACTACCGGCATTGAAGCCAAACCAACCGACCCAAAGCATAGAAGCTCCAATGTAGACCATGCCTGGGTTGTGTGGTGGGTGAGGGTGCTCAGGAAAGCCGCGGCGACGCCCGAGCATGATGGCCATCACCAGTGCTGATACGCCTGCTGTTGCGTGGACAACGATGCCTCCCGCAAGATCTTGGATGCCCATTTCGGCAAGCCAGCCACCGCCCCAAACCCAGTGGCAGACGGGAGCGTAAACCAGAACAAGCCAGAGAGCAGAGAAAAGTAAGATGGCGCCGAACTTCATGCGTTCGACCACGGCGCCAACATAAAGGGCTGGGGTAATGATGGCGAAGGTCATCTGGAACATGATGAAGAGTGTCTCGGGCAATGTTCCTGAAGTGGTTTCATTGGTGACACCTTTAAGAAATGCGGCATCGAGGTTGCCGATCCAGCCGCCATTACCTCCCTTGAAGCAAAGGCTGTAGAGGCAGACGACCCACAATACGGAGGCCATGAAGGCGATGCCGGAGCACTGCGCCATGACGGAGAGCACGTTTTTGGAGCGCACGAGGCCACCGTAGAAAAGGGCGAGACCGGGCATGGTCATAAACAGTACAAGAGCGGTGGCGGTAAGGATCCACGATGTGTCACCGGAATCGGTGACTGCTGCGACGGCTTCTGCTTCTTCTGCGTAGATAGCCATCGTTGTGGCAAAGAGTAAGCAGGCGGAAGTGATTATTTTTCGGATATAATGAGTAGGATTCATTGTTTGGTGTTTGTCTGGATAATTGGAGATGGCTCAGCTGCAAAGGGATTGAAGTTACTTAAGTCGCTTATAAAGAAGGGTAAAAACCTTATTTGTAGGCGCAAAAAACGACCGCTTGCTACTGAGACAATAATAATTGAGCAAGAAGTGTACCGAAAAATAAAAAATGTAAGAATTGCTGAGCAGTTCGCATGCCAATTCATTGTTACATTCGCTATGCTCTATTTTCAGGTTTTCCTGTTTATCCTTATTTTGTCAGGTTACAAGCTCACCTGTGAGACCACAATTTGAAGAGCTAGACTATCAGCAAACACCACTTGGGGAGGTTATCCTGCGCCGCCGTACGATGCAGACTTTGGGCGATCTTGAGATTTACGAGATCATGCTTGGTGCTGACTTTTTGATGTCGAGTCTGTTTACAGTAGTAGAGGAGGCATTGTCTGAACTGGGGCTTGCAGCTGCAGCTCGGAGTTTTCCTGAGCAGCGTTTGGACGTTGTGGTCGGTGGTTTAGGCCTAGGCTATACGGCGAAGACGGCTTTAGATCATTTGTCGTTAAAAAAGCTCATTGTGGTGGATTATTTAAAGCCGGTCATTGACTGGCACGAGCAGGGATTGGTTCCCTTAGGCCAGGGACTCGTTGACGATGAGAGGTGCAGTTTTGAACATGGTGACTTTTTTCAGAGGGCGGTAAAGGCTCAGGGAGTGGGCTTTGACTCAGCTATGCCTGACGCGAAATATCATGCTATTCTACTCGATATCGATCATTCGCCGGCTCATTTGCTCAATGACCAGCATGCCGCGTTCTACCGAGAAGATGAGCTCAGAAAAATGACTGAGCAACTTCACCCAGGTGGTATCTTTGCTCTTTGGTCGGATGACCCACCAGAGGATTCTTTCATGAGAACTCTCACCGATGTTTTTTCGAGCTGTGAGACGCATGTGGTGCCATTTGAAAATCCGATTCTTGGGCGGAGTTCGGAGAGTACCGTCTATGTCGCTAAAATCTGAGGGCTGAAAATAACTGCCAGATACGATGAGGATATCATCTAGAATGTTACCTTTTGCAGTGCTGGCGTGCGCTTTGTTATGGGGGAGTGCTTTTCCAGCTATCAAAGCAATCTATGCCGAGTGGCAGAGCTTATCTATTGAGCCCACGATGCCAAACAGGCTGCTGCTTGCTGGAGTAAGGTTTATGATTGGCGGTGCTGCCTTACTCATATTGGCTAAGAAGCCTCTGCAAGAGCTGAGAAATACATCGCTGATCAGGTTGTTCGCATTTGCCTGTACTCAAACGTACATCCAATACGCATTATTCTACACTGCTCTTGCCGTTTCGAGTGCTGTGTTGGGCGGCTTGCTCGTTGGCTCGGGAAGTATTTGGTGGTTACTGTTAGCGCCTATGCTATTGAAGTCACCTTGGCCAAGTCGCCAGCAGTGGGGGTTTGTTTTGTTGGGGGTGGCGGGCGTTGTACTTGCTGTTTATCGTCCGGGGGCTGGAAGTGGCCAAGCCGTACTTGGGGGAATTCTTTTTTGTTTATGCACACTCAGTGGTGCGCTCGCTTTGATTATTTTGCAAAAAATCCTAAAGACGATGGGGCCCAAGTCAGCGACAGGCTATGGTTTATTTTTTGGGGGGCTTCTTTTTATGCTCAGTGGTGTGTCGGCATGGCCTGAGTTACAGGTGCTTTTCTCCACTAAGGTGATACTGCTCACCCTCTACTTGGCTTTTGTATCAGCTTTCTCTTTCGGGCTGTGGAACTATCTGACGAGCCTTTTCCCTGTAAATCTGCTGGCAGGTTATCGCTTCCTCGTACCGGTGTGTGCGGTTATCGAGTCCTCTCTGATGGTGTCGGGCGAAACGCCCGGCTACGGTATATGGCTAGGAGGAGCTCTAGTGGTGGTCTCTTTGATTGGGCTTCATCGCCGCAGTCTGAAAGAGGCGCCTACTAAATCGATCTGATGCCGTCTTTGGCAATAGTGATTTTGCGTTTTTTGAAGAGTGCTCCAGTTGCTTTCTTGAATGCCTTTTTACTGACTCCTAAGGCCTGATAAATATCATCTGGTGGGCTAGAATCACATAATGACCAAAAGCCATTCCGAGCTGCCAGTTCAACTTCGATTCTGGTCTCGAGGTCTTCTGTTTTTTCTCGAGCCGATTGCTCAGGTGGTTGCAGGCTGAGATCTATTTTGCCGTCGCTACGGAGCTTCGCGATATAACCCGTTAGGATTTCTCCCGGTGCTGGTTTGCGAAAGACTTCGTTCGCAAAAAGAACGCCACTGTGTTGGCCGTTGATGATTGCTTTGTAGCCAAGGTCAGTTTTGGCGTAGACCATGAGCTCAACTTGCTGGTTGAGGGAGTAGTCTGGTTCTTGTTTGCTCAGGTAGCGGTTAATGCGCCGGCTAGCAACGATGCGATCACTCTCAGGATCCACATAGACGAAGACGACATACGATTTGCCAACATCAAGGCGGCTGTTTTGCTCGCGAAATGGAATGAATAAGTCTTTTGCGAGACCCCAGTCGAGAAAGGAGCCGATGCCCGTGACTGAGATGCACTCCAAGCATGCGAAGCTTCCGGGCATCGCCTTGGGCTGCTTCATGGTGGCGATGGGGCGATCCTCGGAATCACAATAGATGAAGACATCGACAATCTCACCTACTTCGCATGGGCCGTGAATTTCATTACGAGGGAGAAGGATGTTCCCGAGCTCGCCACGTGAGTCGAGGAAAAAGCCGGGAGCGCTTTTTTTGAGTACCTTTAGCTGTGCTCGTTCGCCTATTTGTGCAGGGGTGTCGGACATAATGTGGGGAGTTTTTTGCTTAGGGTGGCTCGCGCTCAGCAAGCGTCAGGCAACAGGGATTGTTTACGAGCTGGGCTGCTCATGGAGATGGGTATCCTCTTTGACTCAAGGTTTGGCTGTTTGCCATATTCCTCTGCGGGTTAGACGCTGGTGGTATTGGTAGAGACAGCGCCTGATGGAGGGGCAAAGATATTGTGACGCGTCAGGAATTCATCAGCGGCGTTACCATAGGCGATACTTGCGTTGCCAGAGGGGTCGTGCTCAAAGATGGTTTTGCCATGGCTGGGAGCTTCTCCGATGCGAATGGACCTTGGGATGACCGTTTTGTAAAGTTGAGCAGGAAAGTAATTGGCAACTTCTTCAACAACTTGGCGCGACAAATTTGTGCGACCATCATACATGGTCATAAGAATGCCCTCGAGGGTTATTTGTGGGTTCGCGCCCGTCTCCCTAATTTGCTCAATGACTTGTACGATTTTGGCAAGTCCCTCCAAGCCGAACCACTCGCATTGTAGGGGAATGAGAATCTCGTCTGCGGCAGCCAGAGCTGAGGTCATCAAGACACCGAGCGAGGGCGGGGTGTCAAGAATGCAGAAGTCAAATTGGTTGTGTTGTTTGTAATCGGCAAGCAACTTGCGTAGTCGAACGAGGTGGTCGTCCATGCGCGCGAGTTCTATCTCAACGCCGGCAAGATCCATCCCTGAGGGGATGAGGGATAAATTCTCAATACGGGAGGGGACAATTTTCTCTGCCAAGCCACACTCTCCAAGTAACGGGTGGTAGATGGTGTCGTCATCGTAGCCATCTGCTTCGTGTCCAACGCCACTGGTCGCATTTGCCTGAGGGTCCAGATCGATCAGTAATACACGCTGTTGGCGTTGAGCCAGCCCTGCTGATAGGTTGATGGCTGTGGTTGTTTTACCGACACCTCCTTTTTGGTTCGCGATGGCAATTATTTTCATTCTATTTTCTACGATGATGGGATTTTTGCGCTGGTGGAGGACTCCACAGACCATGCACTATTCATGCGACTGACCAAAGATAAAAAATGCATGATCTGTAAACGTGTCATTGCACTGGGGCTACATTTCGTCAGTCTGCTGTCCACAAGTGATGTTTATAACTGAGCCATGGGTAGGTCAAGCAGCTGGAGGCCGAGTCTTTAAGGATGCGCGCGCCTTGCTGAGGCTGGGCAAGGTAGCTGGGTTGACTTACAAAAATACCGATCAAGGCCATGTATTCCAGGCACAGGTAGGCTCGGGTAAGCGACCAATGCGCGTTGTAGTCAAGGTGCTAAGCCCTACGAGGGTCAAAAACCTGTGCAGTTGCGCTGTGGCCCGATCTACGGGGGCAATGTGTGAGCATGCGGCGGCAGTATTGCTGGCTGGCATCGAGCAGGAAGGTAAAGGCGCTGCGGAGAAAAAGAAGCCTGAGCTCGATATTAAGAAAGGCGTTGTCTTGCCGGCTGAGCTCGTGCCTCTGCAGGTGAGGCTCTCCCCAAATTTTCCAGAAGATGGTCTGAAAGCTGTGCATTTAAAGCTCTGTGAGGAGGCATCCCCGCTTGTGGCTGATGAGCGGCTTGCGCTATGGCTTATCGAAAATGTGGGCTCTGCAGGTGCTGCTATGATCTCGGTTCCTGACGAGAAGCTGGCTGCCTTTTACCGTGCTCTTGATGGTCATCCTCGCACCTTTCGTGGGGATATTCCCATGAGGGTTCATCTGGGCTCGCTGCGCCCAGCTCTAGAATTGGAGCTAGAAGATGAAATGATGTGGCTCAAGCTGAAGTATTCTGAGAGAGATGAGCTAAGACTGCTGATGCTGGGGGAAAGCCTTGCTGAATGGCAGCTAGCTGAGCGTCAGCTAACGGTGGCGAACTCTTCTAATGTGACTATGCCGTCAGGTTCTCCCGTGTCGGAGGTGATTGATCCCCAGGATTTACTAGCTGGCGACTGGTTGCAGATCGAGGTGAAGCATTTTGTCAAAGTCCTAGATGTGCTTGCGGAGGGGTATCAATTGCCAAGTGACCTGGGAGGGCTCGATATTGAGGAGGCGCTGCCGGTGATTGAGATGAGTTTAGCGGGTTCCACACGTGCGTTGCAGACTCGCTTGACTGCAATTTATGGGCAGGGCGAGCGTGTAGTCTTGGCGTCAACAAGGCGGTCGGAAGTCTCATTCCCCTTACCATCTGAAAACCCTTGCAAGTGGTTGATTCGAAACCCTGATGTTGAACAGCAGGCAATTGCCAGCCTCATGGAAAGCGGCTTCGATGTGATTGATGCTACAGGATCACTGCTTTTGCGAGGTGAAGACGAAGTGATTGATTTCCTGACAGGCGTTTTGCCTGGGTTGCGCAAGAAGTGGAGGGTGTTGACAGAGGAAAAGCTGCAGCAAGTAGAGCGGCGTGTTGATCGCATCATACCGTCTATCCAGCCGCAGGGTAGCGGTGAGGATTGGTTAGCCTGTGATCTCTCATGGCAGGTTGGTGGCCATGCATTAAATGAAGCGGCTGTCCGCAAAATGCTTCAGTCAGGAAGCCGAACGATGCCGATGCCAGGTGGTGGTAAGGCTGTTATTTCTCAATTCGATGCTGAGGTGATGGAGGGTTTCTTGCTTGATACAGATCCGCGACAAGAAGCCGGGCGTTATTACTTTTCATCACAGCAAGAGGCATATCTTGATCGTCTCCGAGTGCATTACGGTGCTGATACAGAGAGCGATTCATCTCCGGTACCTCAACTGCCGCCAGCATTAGCAGATATATTACGTCAATATCAGAAGGAAGGTGTTGAGTGGTTGTATCGCATCGCATCCGGTAATGGATCAGCACTGCTGGCGGACGATATGGGTCTGGGTAAAACATTACAGACACTTGCTTTCCTTAAGCTGTGGAAGACCAACAACGCTGAGATGAGCAAGTTACCTGTGTTGATTGTATGTCCCGCTACTCTCTTGAGCACGTGGCGTGATGAATCCCAGAAGTTTATTCCCGATTTTAATGTACTTATCATGCATGGCGCACGGCGTAGCTCCTACTACGATGTGATGCAATCTGCTGATTTAATTATAACAAGCTATGCCTTGCTGGATCGAGATGTAGCACACTATGAGGCGTTACCTATCGCAGCCATGGTTTTAGATGAAGCAAGTGCAATTCGTAATCCAGATACTCTAGCCGCCAAAGCGGCTCGTAAGGTGAGGCAGGCAGCTCCTGAGGCGGCTTGTATTGCCATTACCGGTACGCCAGTAGAGAACAGCGTGCGTGACCTGTGGTCGATTTTTCAGTTTTTGATGCCCCGTTATTTGGGTAGCAGGGAAGATTTCAGGAACAGATACGAGCTACCATGTGCCGCGGAGCGCCCAGATCGGGCTGTATTACAACGCCTGCGTTGGCGAACGGAGCCGTTCATGTTGCGCCGGGTAAAGTCCGAAGTTGCCAAGGATCTTCCTCCTAAAATTGAGAGTGTTATATGGTGCGAGCCATCAGCGGTTCAGCGCGACCATTATCAATCAATCTTACGTCATGGTATAGAGAAGCTGGACCAGACCCGTGAAAGTGTTGGTAAAGAAGGTGCCCGAATGCAGATGCTCACTGTTTTACTTCGGCTGCGGCAAAGCTGTTGTGATCTACGTTTGATCGACAATAAAATGGGTAGCGAGAAAATTGCTGATGTGTCTGTTAAACTTGCTCGTTTGCTTGAGTTGCTTGCCGAAGCACAGCGTGGTGGTCACCGTGTCTTGGTGTTTAGCCAATTCACTTCAATGCTATCGTTGATACGGACGGAATTGGACCAAGAGGATATTGATTATTGTTATCTTGATGGTGCTACCTCTGATCGTGCTGGCGTCGTTGAGCGCTTTCAGAAGCCAGAAGGCCCACCTGTATTTCTGATCAGTCTTAAAGCTGGGGGCTATGGCCTCACATTGACGGCGGCGGATACGGTTGTGCTGTTCGACCCGTGGTGGAACCCTGCGGTAGAGGCGCAAGCGGCTGACCGTATTCATCGAATCGGACAAACAAAGCCGGCAACGATTTATAAATTGATCGCGCGTGGCACGGTCGAGGAGAAGATCTTACGTCTGCAGGATAAAAAGCGTGAGGTGATAGCTGCTGCGATGGGCGAGATGGGTGATGAATTGAACCCTATGATGACAGGGCTCAGTGATGAGGAGATGCTCGATCTTTTAAATTAGATGTATCTTTTAAAATCGAGGTAATCATACAAAATGCTCAATAGATGAACTTAAATGATTTTATCAAATCAACCGACGAAGGTGAAAATCCTCCAGAAGGAATGAACGCATCTCTGAGGGCCATGTGGTTGGCACGTGCCAATAAGTGGGACCAAGCCCATGACTTATGCCAAGAAATTGAGGGGGTAGATGGTGCTTGGATACATGCTTATTTACACAGGATAGAAGGGGATTTGGGTAATGCAGCTTATTGGTATTCTGTGGCGGGTAAGAAAGTACCGGCTAGGGGTTTGCCTATTGATCGAGAGTGGACAGCGATAGTTAAAGTGATGCTTGAAGAATGTGGATAGAGTCATGAGAACGTAAGTCCCTTCATTGCTTAATACACTGAGATGCTACGACACAAAAAAGCCGACGCGTGCGCCGGCTTTGCTTGATTGTTTATAAACGAGTGAGAAAGGGTATTCGATTAAGCCCCAATATCGGTGCGACCAGAAAGAACAGCACCTTCTTCCATGCTGAGCATTTTTGTTTTGATGTCACCGTCTAGCTTAGACTTGGTTTTTAGTTCACAGCGCTCTGATGTGATGGTGCCTTTGACCTTGCCGAAGAGCTTAACTTCGCCGGCTTTGACATCACCTTTGACGTAAGCATTTTCACCGATGGTGACCTTGCCTTTCTCTGATGTAATTTCACCATCTACCTTGCCATCAATGACCATGTCATTACTGAACTTGATGGAGCCGGTGATTTCGATTCCGTTTGCGAGTACGTTGGTTGCGTTAGCCATAACGTCTTGAACATGAACCAGAGCTTTGGGATAGCAACTAAACAATCCGAAAAAATAGTGAGCATATCCTAAGTAGCTCTGGCACTGGTGGGGCCGAGGGGCGAATACTTGCTCGTCTGAGCTTAATTATTCCTCAAGTAGACCACTAGATTGATCGCTTTGAGCTCTTGTCGAATCAGACGCTGAATCGTTCACCACTGGCATGATGCGCTCCGATAGACGCTCTATTCCTGCCTGAGCGTGGCTGCTACTTGGGTATATAGACTTTGCTTGCATATACCAACTCAGTGCAGATCCAGTTTGTGGATTGATGTCGTTATTTTCAAAGTCTTTCGCTCGACTGAGCGCAACCGTGAAGTCTGCTACCTTTGACGTGATTTTTTCGAGCCTTTGAAGTAACTCAGGATCCTTTGGGAATTCATTTCGCAAATCATCCAGGGCCTCCCAAGCTGCGAAATGATTGCCATTTTGTGATGAGATGTCGGCGATAGTCATGGTGCCATCGATACGTGTGATATTCCTCACGATTTGCTCTATTGCATCCTTGCGCGTGATGTCATCTTTCACCACGGGCACAAACTCAAAGCGCCTGTTAAATATTTCTCTAAAATTATCTTCGCTTAGGAGCCGATCAAAATCATCTACAAGGGTTTTGGCAATATTACTGTTGGCTAGCAAGAGGTCGATCTGGTCATCGATTTTGTCTAGTTTGGGGTTCGTTGGCCATACTTGTGTCGCTTGTTTGAGCTCTTCGTGAAAGGTGGCCTGGTCGCCTCTGACCATGGCCATTTGTGCAGATCTGAGGTGGCCATTTGAAAGGCGCATGAACGCGGCAATGGCGCCTTCCGCTTTGGTGGAGTCAAAATCAGATGATCTCTTTTTGAGGGAGTTGAGTATGTTTTTGGCCTGTACATAGTCACGAACATCCATGGCCTTGATTAGGGCATTACCATAGCGGACGTATTCTAGAACGACGCGTCGCTCTGTTGAAGGAATGGTTTGCAGTGCCGGGAGAAATTCACCTATTGCATAAGCTTCTGTTAGCCGCTTTGATGCGCTGTGAAGTTCATTGTATTCTAAGTGGTTTCTAAATCCTTGGATAAGAGATTTAGCCTTTCGAATGGCTTCGTTGGCTGCTGAGTCCATTCCTGTAACTGTAGGCTCTACGCCCAGGCCCTCGGTGAAAAATTTAGTGACCTCAGAATTTTTTTTGAGGTTCATCTTAGATCCGCCATCTCGAAAAATAAGATTATAGAAGCTAGTGCCAATGATTACGTTTTCAAAACGTCGCTGAATAAAAAGCTGCGCCAGCAGAGCTTGATACTCTACTTTTGCTTGTATCATACTCAGTTCACTTTTGCCCTGATGAGATTTCTTAAGAGCTTCAATTTCGATGATACGCCTCTCCATATCTTTGGCCTTATACGAATCTTTGATATTAAGTTTGGAGTCACGGTCGCTATTCTGTGTTGAGGTTTGGCCGATTCTAACTCTGTTATTTTGTGCTAGTGGGGTGAC
>JAQXBQ010000104.1 GCA_029252325.1 Akkermansiaceae bacterium | reverse complement strand
AAGAAGAAAAACGAGGATTTCTTTAAGGAGCTGGATAAGGACCGTAATGAAAAAAACTGCGAATATGCCGTCTTGGTGTCTTTATTGGAATCAGACAGTGAGCTCTACAATACTGGCATTGTGGATGTGTCTCACCGCTATGAGAAGATGTATGTGATCCGGCCACAGTTCTTCATTCCGATGATTACTTTACTGCGTAATGCCGCAATGAAGACGCTTGAATACAAGGAGGAGCTTGCACTTGTGAGGGCTCAGAATATCGATGTGACCAATTTCGAGGAGGATCTCGATAAATTCAAAACGGCCTTTGCCAAGAACTACGAGCTGGCATCGAGGAAGTTCCAAAAAGCCATTGATGAGATT
Source organism: Akkermansiaceae bacterium (assembly GCA_029252325.1). Taxonomy (GTDB): domain Bacteria; phylum Verrucomicrobiota; class Verrucomicrobiia; order Verrucomicrobiales; family Akkermansiaceae; genus Oceaniferula. Next base: position 5,083 of record JAQXBQ010000104.1, on the reverse strand, counting down.
GATAAGTCAATCGACCACCTGCAGAAAACGAAGGAGGCATTACTGGGCACTGATAGGAACTTACGTCTAGCCAGTGATAAGGCTCAGAATGTGACGGTGAAGAAGCTGACCAGGAAGAACCCTACGATGGCGGAAAAGTTTGATGAGCTGGGGCGGGGGGAATAGCCGCTACGCGGCGTTCTTGGTTCCTGGTTCTTAGTTCTTGGTTTGCCGCTGCGTGGCCGAAAAAAGACCCCGAACTAGACCCGGCGCTATACGTCGGGGCCGTGTTCGAGGCCGTGGTGTGAGGTGTTTGTTGGCCACTGCGTGGCAGATGAACAGGATTACTTGCCTTTGGTAATGAGGCTGGTGAGCTGGCTGGCTTTATCCAAGATGGTGGATGTGTCACAGCCGTGAGAGTAATAGTTCTTCAACAACATGGCGACCATGTTGGGGGTAAGCTTGTAGGGCCTTGTGAGGAGGCTGTCACGGAGGCTTTGTTTTTCATTGTCGCGTAGGATGACAATGGCTTTCTCGTGGAGTTCTTTGGGGATCAATTTCTCGATCTCTTCTTGAAGTCTTTTGGGGGTTGATTTTGGAAATCCGAAAGTTGAGCTAGGTGTGTTTGGTTGTTCTTCAGTCATAGTGGTTTGTTGTGGGGGGGTGGTTCTTGGTTCTTAGTTTGATCTCTTCGTTATACGGGCTTGAGCCCATCGCTGCGCTTTTGGCGCTCTAGGGCCTCTAGCTTGCGTTGTTCTTTGCGGGAAAGCTTGGGGCCTTTGGGCGCAGCTGGGGCTGAGGAGCTGGCGAGGCTGCTGAGGGTGGGCTTGGCGGTGCTGCGATCGTCTGCTTTGGTGGTTCCTTTGGTGGCAGCTTTTTCCTCGGCCTTTTTGTCGAGGTAGTAGGTGACGTTACCGTGGTAGACTTGTGGAGATTCACCTGGGCGGAACTCGAGGGTCTTGGTGACGATGGGGTCGAGGAAGGATCGGTTGTGAGAGACGATCAGGTAGGCACCTGGGTATTCGGCGAGTGCGCTCTGGAGCACGGCCTGTGATTGCACGTCGAGGTGGTTGGTGGGCTCGTCAAGAATGAGGAAGTTTGCTGGCTGAATCAGCATGCAAACAAGAGCTACGCGTGAGCGCTCACCACCAGAGAGGACGCCGACTTTCTTAAATACGTCGTCACCACGGAAGAGGAAACAGCCGAGGATGTTGCGCACCAGTGGGGCGTTCTTGGCGGAGGCTACGGCCTCACAGGTCTCTATGACGGACTTGTTTGGGTCAAGTTCGTCAGCGTGGTTCTGAGAGAAGAATGAGATGGCGGTCTTCTGACCAGGCAGGTAGGCGCCGGAGTCGGGGTCTTCTTGGCCGGTGATGAGGCGGCAGAAGGTAGATTTTCCTGCGCCGTTGGGGCCGACGATGGCGAGGCGCTCGCCCCGCTCTACTTCGAAGTCAAAGCCTGAGAAGATGTTGAGCTCGCCGTATGCCTTGGAGGCGTCTTCAAGCTTTGCTACGGACTGCCCTGATGGTGGTGGCTTAGGGAAGGTGAAGTTCATCACGGCGTCATCTTGATCAAGCACGATGAGCTCGACTTTCTCTAGCTGCTTGATGCGTGACTGGGCTTGGGTGGCCTTGGATGCCTTGGCGCGGAAGCGTTCGATGAATTGCTTGGTCTTTTCGATTTCCTTGCGCTGGGCGTGGTAGGCTTTGATTTTGATCTCTTTGCGAAGCTTGGACTCGGTGAGGTAGTAGGAGTAGTTGCCTGCGTATTCTTCGGCCTTGCCGTGAGCAAAGGCGATGGTGCGCTTGGTGAGTGCATCAAGGAGTGCCAGGTCGTGGGAGATGATGATGATGGCACCTGGATAGTTAAGGAGGTATTGCTCCATCCATGTCTGGGAGTCGATATCGAGGTGGTTGGTGGGCTCGTCAAGCAGCAGCACGGCGGGCTCTTGGAGGAAGAGCTTGGCCATGGCGATGCGCATCTGCCAGCCACCAGAAAATTCAGCACAGTCACGGGTGAAGTCACTTTGCTTAAAGCCGAGGCCTAGGAGGACGGATTCGACACGTGGTTTGATGGTGTTGGGGTCAAGGTGCTCAAGCGCGATATCGAGATCACCAATCTCGTAGAGTAGCTCGAGATACTCTTCTGAGGAGGAGTCCATGGTGCTGAGCTGCTCAGAAAGTGTGTCGATCTGGTCCTGGATGGTTTTGGCTTCACCAAAGGCAGATTCAGTCTCATCCCAGAGTGAGATGTCTTTGATGTGGATGCCTTCCTGTGGGAGGTAGCCTACCTTGCAGTCTTTCGCTTTGCTGATTTCACCACCATTGGCTTCCAGTGCACCACCGATGCATTTCATCAAGGTGGACTTGCCCGCGCCGTTATGACCAGCAAAGGAGATACGCTCCTTGGGCATGACGGTAAAGGAGAGGTCTTTGAAGATGACTCGGGCGCCGAACTCGACGCGCAGTTTTTTGATCGCTAGCACGCGGGAGGCAGTATCTAGATATCTACTTTCTGCAAATGCTAAATGCGGCGGTTTTCCCACAAGGGGCTGATGGTCAATTGCTGATTTCTTTGTTCTTTGTTCGTGGCTGGTCTAGGGGGGATTCGGATAATGATTTCAATAGGGTGATAGTTTTACTTGGCAAAACCCACGTTGGTCACTTACGCCTCCCTTAACATGTGTTCACAGAAACCCATCGAATGGCCGGAAAGGGGTCAGTCCGCAGAAAGGGGTCATTCCGTGGATTGTGGATGGGGGAAGCCACTGCGCGGCAGTTGAAGTTGGCGATCCGTTGTAACTGAAGTGCCAGCCACAGTGAGGATACCCTGAGAAATAGTTTTTTTGGGTTTGCTGAGCAGCTAAGACATTGATAATGATGAACGTAGTTGGGGCTCGTGAAAAGAATCAACACGGCTCACTAAACGAAAGCAGCACAATGGAACACACTACCAAAAGCAAATCCGCAACATTTAGCATCATCTGCACCGCATACGCCGCGGCGGGTTTTTTATGGACTGGAGTTATTGGGCTAGTGGAAGGATCGAATCTTTGGCCATTAGGCGCTATCTTGGGTGGCCTTGTAGGTCTCGTTATTGGCGCAATTTCTGGTGTTATAGTAATACTGATTAAAGTGCCAATGAAGTATGTATGGTGTTTTTTGGGGTTTCTCGTTTTATTAGCATTTTCTTATCATATCCACTACAAATACTATTACATCTCCGACCACGGAAAACTTGTTGAGGCTAGTATTGTTAAGTGTGAAACCTCATCGTTTTTATATACACCTCCATGGCCTGCCGGAGAAGAGCGGAAAGAGATAAATGGAACTGATCTCACTCTCAGAGTTACTAGGGAACGAAAACTAGGAAGGTATCAAGACGGGAGGATTAAGCTATATGAATGGAGATTAGCCGATTACCAAAAAACCTACTTCATGGAAGAGGCTAAGTGCGAAACGATGACCCCAGGTACAGTGATTTTCATTCGTATACAGGACTATGGTCTAGATTATGAGTATGCGCATCGAATTGATTGGAATGAGGACACCATTTCCCGCGATGGGTGCTTTATTATTGATTGATAACTCGGTATTTTTTTGTCTGTAATCTCAGAAAGGGGTCAGTCCGTGGATTGTGGATGGGGGAAGCCACTGCGCGGGAGTTGAAGTTGGCGATCCGTTGTAACTGAAGTGCCAGCCACGGTGAGTATACCTTGAGAAATAGTTTTTTTGGGTTTGCTGAGCAGCTAAGACATTGATAATAAGAGAAGTGAATATGCATCAGTGGGAGCTTTACGAGCTCTGTGATACACGGTGTTCGATCATTAGCCCCAAGCAACCAAGCAAGTAACCAACCAACTAACTAACACCACTATTATGACCTGGATTATCTTATTTCTATTTCTTGTCCTCAGCTATCTATCTGTTTATCGAGATAAGCTGGAATCTACAGCTGATCTTAAGCCGGCATGGTGCTGGTTCTCTGGTGTGTTTTTTTCTCAGGCGGTGATGACTTTCTTTCGTGTTGCCTGGCATCATGATCCGGCGGGCGTGATGGTGGGGGAGATATGCACTTCCGGATTGGTTTATTTTTTTGTGGGGATGAGTATCTTGAAGCTGCCATCATTGTTTTTGGGTAAGTCTACGAGTTGGGGATTTAATGATAATGATGTCAAAACTGCATCATACAATAAACCACCCGAGCTACCCCAGTCACCAGGGGCCAAGGGTTCCAGCAGCGAGGGCGGAGGCTCAGCGGAAATTGAAGAGAAGCCTAAGGAATAGATGCTCTGATGTGTTAGCCACTGCGTGGCTGATGGAGCCGACTTTGTCGGCAGTTGAAGTTGGGAGTTTGAGTTGCCGCGGGGCGGCTGTTCTTGGTTCTTGGTTCGCCCCACTACAATCTGTTTCTGGACTGATGGCCTGGTCTAGCACCCCTAAGAATGAACGTTCAGCTGGTGTGAAGAGTGGATTTTTGGGCTCGCATGGGAATGAGGGTGACAACAGTAAATAATCAGCCCAAGGCTAAATACTCAACGTCCCCCCTAATCATCCTCGTCTTCACCTCGCAACTCTGCGCGATCTGACAGTGCGAGCAAGTCGCCGGGGTAGGCTTGTAAATATCGTTCAAAGCATTTTTCGGCACCCGGGGCATCTCCAGCTTGGTGAAGAGCCAGGCCGCGGAGCCAATCATAGAAAGGTGGTTCGTCGTCTTGGTGGATACCAAGGAGCTTGAGGGCCTCTATGTCAAAGTCTGCCTTGATGAGACAGCTCAGGTATTCCGGACTAAGCCAGGATTCGTCATCGAATTGCCCGTATTTGATTCCAGCACGTTCTGCGGCCTCAATTGCCGGACGCCACCGGCCGAGCGCACAGAGGGCAGAGAATTGCAGGCCTGCACGGTCTTTTACATCGATGTCATCTGAAAAATCATCCAGCAGTCGCAAGACATCCTCCCAGCGTCCCAAGCCGAAGGCAATAGTAATTGCCGCTGCATCATGTCGCGCAAAAGCGGGCTTCTCAAGTTCTTTGTCGAGTAGCTCCTGCTCGTCCATGAAGTCCCATTCCGGCCAAAGGTCATACAAGTTTGTCACATTAAAAAA
>JAQXBQ010000099.1 GCA_029252325.1 Akkermansiaceae bacterium | reverse complement strand
GCGAAATTGCTGGGGTGGAATCACACCGAGACCTTCTTGACGCGCTATGAAATTGTCGAGGAGTTCAAAGGTGGTGGCAGAAGACCGTTCCACGGCATCGTGGTCAAACTGCCTTCAGGGCAGGAAGCCTACGTCTTTAACCTGCACCTCCCCCACGGTCCATATCAGCCTTATCAGCTACTGGGGCTTACCGCTGGCTACAGAATGTATCCCAAGATCGATACCGAAGAACAGGCGATTGCCGGTGCAAAAAAGACGCGCGCCAGATTCATCACAAGACTTTTCAAGCAGATCGCTGCTCTCTCCGATAAGGAGGCTCCTGTGTTTGTGGTCGGCGATTTCAACGAACCCTCCTATCTGGACTGGACCGAAGCAACCGCCAAGGCCGGTCGTCACCCCATGAAAGTGAAATTTCCCACCTCCTTGATGATGGCCCAGGCAGGTTTTACCGATGCCTATCGCACAGTCTATCCCAACGAGATGGCAAAACCGGGCTTCACCTGGTCGCCAATCTACAAAGCCGATGATCCTACGATCCACCATGACCGCATTGATTTTGTCTACTTCAAAGGTAAAGGCGTAAAAGTTACCGACGCCAAGGTCGTGGGTGAAAACGAAGAGAACGCGGACATTGTGGTCGCTCCATACCCCTCTGACCACCGCGCAGTGGTTGCGACGATCAAGCTAGCCACACCATCAGGCTCAGAGAAGCCAGATACAGACGGCGGCAAATAGTCGCACCTGACCCATAACAATCGCTTACCAAAAAACATGAAGAAACAATCAATCAAATTCATCTTAGGAATTGCAGCTGCCTTTGTCACCGCGATTCCGAGTGTTGGCTGGGCGGATGTCGTGCCATCTGCACTGTTCACCGATCACATGGTGATCCAGCGTGAAACCCAAGCACCCGTCTGGGGCACAGCCGATGCGGGTGAACAAGTAAGCGTGAGCGGCAGCTGGGGTGAAAGCGCAGCGACCACCACCGATGCCTCCGGCAAATGGATGGTGAAGCTGAAAACGCCAAAGGCGGGCGGCCCCCACACCCTGACCCTGAAAGGCAACAACACGGTTACCATTAAGGACGTGCTCTCCGGAGAGGTCTGGTTCTGCTCTGGGCAGTCGAATATGGAGTGGAGGATGGAACAGCTGGCCAAGGTGTCCAAGAAGCGTACTACGCCGGAGCACGTCCCCACGGCAAACTATGTGAAAAAGGAAATGGAAACCGCGAGTGACAAGCTGTTACGGCAGTTTGCCGTGCCAAGAGCCAAATCACCCATGAAGCCGCTGACAACACTCAAGGGAACTTGGTTGGATTCATCACCGCAGAACAACCCTGGCTTTTCAGGCACCGCCTATTTCTTTGCTCGTGAGCTGCGTAGAGAACTCGATGTTCCTGTGGGCCTGATCAATTGTGCCTGGGGTGGCACACGCATCGAACCATGGATGCCGGCTGAAGCGTTTCAGGCGGATAAGGAAATGGCTGCCTATTACCAAACAAACCAAAAGCAGGTAGCTACCATCTTCAATGGCATGGTCAACCCAGTGATCCCCTATGCCATCCGCGGCACCATCTGGTATCAAGGTGAATCCAATCGCGATTACAATACCCTCAAGTATGAGCGCCACTTCAGTGCCATGATCAATGCCTGGCGCAAACTATGGGCACAGGGCGAGTTCCCGTTCTACTTTGTCCAGCTGACCAACTACCAAGGGCGCGACCGGGCCAGCTATGATCCATCCAAGATGAAGCCGGTTGAGTATGACGGTTGGCCTTCGATCTGCGACCAGCAGCGCCGGACACTCCGAGTGAAAAATACAGGCATGTCCGTGTCCAGTGACATCGGGGAAGCCAAGGACGTGCACGCGCATAACAAAATAGACGTGGGTAAGCGGCTCGCCCTTTGGGCCTTGAAGCATGATTATCAACAGCCGGTTCCGGTGTGCAGTGGGCCACTCTACAAAAGTCACAAGATCGATGGTAAGCACGTCATCATCCAGTTTGACCATGCCGGATCCGGGCTCATGACCGGGTCAAAAACAGGAATGGAAGCCACTCAGGAAACACAGGAACCCTTGACCTATTTCCAGATTTGCGGAGTTGAGCGTCAGTGGCAATGGGCGCAGGCTGAAATCACCGGAAAAGACACGGTCACGGTATCCCATCCGGAAGTGCCAAACCCAACCGTAGTCCGCTATGCCTGGGCGATGAATGCCAAAGCGGCCAACCTCTATAACAAAGAGGGCCTACCCGCCTCGATCTTTACCACCGAGGCTGAGATCCCTGCGGAGGCAAACGCCATCGCTCCTTCAAAAAAGCAGGCAGCTAGCTCAAACGGAAAATCCCCTTCCAAGGCCTCACTGAAGAAGGATGACCGCATTGTCTTTCTCGGAGATTCGATCACCGAGTTGGGAGCCAAGAAAAATGGCTATGTCACCTTGACCTCAGAATCCATTGCCAAGGCATATCCTGATCTGGGAATTGAAGTAATAGGTGCCGGCAGAAGCGGCCATAAAGTTCCGGACTGTCAGAAACGCCTCGACCGCGACGTGCTCGAAAAGAAGCCCACCGTCGTTGTGATCTATATCGGCATCAATGACGTCTGGCACTGGACGCATCCCAGAATGGTCAAAAAAGGACGTAAAGGAACGACACCCGAAAAGTTCGAATCCGGTTTAAAAGAGATGATCGCCAAAATCAACGCGGTCGGTGCTCGAGTGATCCTCTGCACGCCCACCGTCATTGGCGAGAAGCCTGACGGGTCTAACCCCGATGACAAACGACTCGACGAGTATGCGGAGATCAGCCGCAAGGTTGCACGCGAAACAAAGTCTCAACTGCTCGACCTCAGAGCGGCATGTATCGGCTACCTCAAGCAACATAATCTAGAGAATGCAGAGCAAGGTATTTTGACCGGAGACCGCGTTCACATGAACGAGGCAGGCAACCGCTTTCTGGCTAGCCATGTTCTCCATGCATTGAACGTGCCTGTCCCAGCCTCATTAAAAAAATAAACAATAACCCTGATAGACTCAAGATGCCCATTACTCTTCCACCGATCACCCGTCGTCAATTCATCAAGCGCTCGCTCGCTTATGGTGGCACGGCTGTGATGGCGCCCCGTGTGCTGACCGCCGCGGATCATGGAGATGCCGGCCTGGACCAGAACCGAGTGGCTTTGCTGGCAGACACCCACATCAGTGCTGACCCAACCCAACGCTACCCGGGGACCAAGTGGCCTGGCACGCCCGTCAAGGAGGACGAGCATGAATGGGTCAACATGGCGGACTGCCTTACCGTGGCAGCGAAGAACATCATCGCTCTTAACCCACGGCCGGCTCACCTGGTCGTCAATGGCGACTGCGCACTGAGTAATGGCAAAGAAAGCGAATACAAAGAGTTCCTAAGACTGGTGGAGCCACTGCGTGCGGCGGGCATTACCGTGCATGTCACCATTGGCAATCACGACAACCGGGAGAAGCTGTGGCAACTACTCCCATTTCTGAAGAGAGAGCAGATGGGCGTTCAAGCGGGTGTGATTGAGCTACCACAGGCGAACCTCATTTTGTTAGACTCAGGAAAAAAGGGCATCCTAGGAGAGGCTCAGCTAGAATGGCTCGCCAAAGAGCTCGACCAACGAGCCGACAAGCCAGCCCTCGTTTTTGGCCATTTCAATCCGTATCCCAACCGGGGTATACGCCCCATTAAAGGCATGCGTGATGGAGCGGCTTTGTTGAAACTCCTCGCCGGCCGAAAGCATGCCCAAGCTTATTTCTATGGCCACACACATGAGTGGCAGTATGACCAAGTGGATCACCTTCATCTGATCAATCAGCCCGCAGTCAGCTATTACTTTGGCAAAGGCCATGCCCATGGCTGGCTCGACATGAAGCTCACTAAAGCATCTGCCGAGCTGCAGCTGCACTGTATTGACAGCGAGCACAAGCAACACGGCGAGCGAAAAACCTTATCTCTATAAACAACATCATGATGGTCAATAAACGACTGATTACAGGCGCAATGCTTTCTTTAAGCATCATAGTAGCACAGCCCTCTGGGGCAGAAACAACATCCGCACCACAAGCCACTCTCAAGAAAGAATCCATTGAAGACTACACTGCGCGAATGCAATGGTTCGCGGAGGCAAAGTATGGGATGTTCATCCACTTTGGTCTCTATTCGCAACTTGGTGGAATGTGGAAAGGTGAGAAGGCGGAGTGGTATGCGGAGTGGATCCAGGCAAAGAAAAATATTCCACGCGAGGAATACTCAAAAATAATCAAGGACTTTAATCCAACCAAGTTCGATGCAGACTTCCTCGTGCAAACCGCAAAGAACGCGGGCATGACCTACCTGGTAATCACCGCCAAGCACCATGAGGGATTTTGTCTCTGGGACAGCAAATACACGGAATATGACGTCGCCAGCACGCCATTCAAACGAGACATTCTCGCTGAATTGAGCCAAGCCTGCAAGAAGCACGGCATCCGCTTTGGCATCTATTACAGTATTATTGACTGGAGCCACCCGTCACAGATCCCCACCAAGGAAATGAGGAACCCCGGCTGGAAATTCACGCACATGCGAGAGGACAGGAGGGAAGATTACATCAACTACCAAAACAATCAGATATTGGAGTTGATTGAGAACTACGACCCCGCCGTGCTCTGGTTCGATGCCGACTGGACCAAGTGGTGGACCATGGACGACGGCATTCAATTGTACAACTTGATCCGCAACGCCAGCCCAAAGATCATTGTCAACAACCGCGTCGCCAAGCGCAGTGAGTTTGAATTAGACTTCGTGACGCAGGAGCAGAAGCATTTCAAGGAGGTCTTCCCCAAGTATTGGGAGGGTTGCTACACCATGAACAAATCGTGGGGCTACAAGAAACATGACCATGAGTGGAAGGACGCCCAGGCTGTTTATGATAAGCTCAAGAATATTAACGAAAAGGGTGGCAGCCTCTTGTTGAATGTAGGGCCAGACGGAAGCGGTCAGGTTCAACCCGAAGCAATCGCCATTCTGAAGCAAACGGCAAAGCTACTGGAAGCTACACCGATTGATAAAAAGATACCACAGGTCACCAAGGTGCCCGGGATCGTGGTGCAAAAACCGAAAACACAAAGAGCTAAACGAAAATGATAAATATAAAGAGAAATTTGCCACATCCCCGAAGTGGCTTTATGACGCTTCTATCCGTGGTCGTTATGTTGGCTAATGTGACAGCTTTTGCTCAGCAATATGTTCCAGAAGAGGGGTCTCAGGAGCTGTCGAAGAAACATCGCAAAAAGCATAACGCGAAGCTGGACCCTAACCTGCCGAATGTCCTGATCATCGGAGACTCGATCTCCATCGGTTACACCGGGCATGTTCGCACCCAGTTAGAGAGTGTAGCTAATGTGATTCACAACCCTGGCAATGCGGCGGGAACCACACTAGGACGGGCAAAATTACAGCAATGGCTGGGCGACACGAAATGGGATGTCATTCATTTTAATTGGGGACTGCACGATCTGAAACATGTGACAAAGGCTGGAAGGAATTCAAATAACCCAGCCGATCCGCAACAGGCGGATTTGGCAACCTATACAGCCAATCTGAAAGTCCTCGTTAAACAACTCAAAGCCACTGGCGCCAAACTCATCTTCGCCACCACCACCCCCTACCCCAGGGGAGTCAGGCCGCTTCGATTGCCTGAGGATGCCGCTAAATACAATGCAGCGGCATTAAAAATCATGCAGGCTAACAACATACAGGTGAACGACCTCTACAACTTGGCATTGCCCAAACTCAAGGCCGTGCAAAAACCAAAAAACGTGCATTTTAAAGAGGCAGGCTCAAAACTACTGGCAGATCAAGTGGCCGCTAGCATTCAGTCCGAATTGTAAAACGTGATATCGTTGTAACCGTTAGTACAGCCTCATCGATCATGCCAAAAGTCGTCATCACTGAACCAGGCGGAATCCCGCAAGCATATCGCTTTGATAGCGCTTATGATAGTGTGAGCATTGGCCGCGGCAGTGATAATGAAATTGTTTTATCGTCTCCATCTATATCCAGAGGGCACTGCAGCCTAGAGCGAGCCCGGGGGGGCTACATCCTGCGTGATCAGAATTCCACCAATGGTATTAGCTTGCATGGCTCGCCCATGGAGATCATCCATCTCGAAAATGGCATGCAGGTTCTCGTCGGAGATGTCTCACTGGAATTCCAACTCTCGCATGAGGAACTGGCCCAAGTCCCAAGTGGCATACCGGCTCAAGCCTCAGCCCACCAACTAAAACCGAACAAGACCAAGAAAAAACCCATCGTAATCATCTCGGGGGTCCTCTTTGCCTTACTTGTTGCTGGCTATTTTCTACATGACCCGTTATCGGGAGAAAATGGCATTTTTGCGGATTCTCTAAATACCGCATCTGAGGACAAAACTTCTTCTCCAGCAGACTCAAATAAGCCAACCGGCCAGGACGCTGGGCTCATGCATGTAAGCAGCTCACATGCTGTTGAGCTTGATCCTGACTTACTCAATAGCTTTCTCTCTAATAATTGCACCAAGTGCCATGGCCCTGAAAAACAAAAAGGAGATACCAGACTGGATACTCTTTCGCTTAATATAGCCAATAGCGACACAGCTCTCCACTGGCAGGACGTGCTCGATGTTCTCAACCTGGGTGAAATGCCACCAGAAGATGAGAAACAACCAAGTAAAGAGGAGCTCCAAGCCATCATCAAACATCTCACGATCGCACTAGACACCTCCAAAAAACGCCTCTCCGAAGACGGCGGAAATATCGCGCTACGCAGAATCAATCGACGTGAGTATCAACACACCATTCATCAATTACTCGGAATGCGTATCGGAATACGTTTCGAAGAAGCCGTGCTTCCTGAAAACTCCATCACCGAATCATATGACACTATAGGGCAAGACCAACAATTCTCCAGCCATCACTTTGAGGGCTACTTTGATTTAGCGAAATCCGTCGCCAAAGTCGCCCTGCAATGGGTAGATATAGAAAAACAAGATGTAAATTCATGGACGTACCCAGCGGAGCAACAGCATAAACACCTACAAAAAAAGCGCGACGGTTTAAGAAAGTACCTCACGTTTGCAGAAGCCAGAGGTGGATACGTAGATAGGCGCAAACGAAATATGTACGACTCCATAGTCAAATACCTTAGCATACCCTATAACAATAAAGGCGTATTCATACGGGAATCAAGTCCATATCCTTGGCTCGACACTTTCAAATTCACTGTAGATCCAAGAGCAAGCTATAAATTTAAGGTCAAAGCAGGGCTTACAGGAGAGACTCCTGCCATTCGTCGTTTCTTAGAGGTCAATAAGGGGAATAGAACCATCGGACATCTCAAAGTCTCCGGCTCACTGGCTTCACCCCAGGAAACGCAAGCTCTGGAATACCAGCCCCTAATACATCCTGCAAAATCAAGGGTCAGGTTCACCCTCCGGGAAAACAAAGCGAACATCGAAATTAAAGATTACCTGGAGAAGTTAGGCGAAGGCCCAAAAAAAGCTGCCATCTGGATAGATGATACGACTGTCGAGGGCCCATTCTACGCGGAACCCTCGGCCATTGAAACCATCTACCAACAAACGATTGCCACCGTAGATGCCGACAAGAGCGATGAAGAAATTGACCTACAAGTAAAACAGTTTTTGCGAGAATTCACTTACAAAGCCTTTCGTGGTAGGGATGCCTCACCTGAGTTCGAAAATCTTGTCTTTAAAATATACAGCCTCGACCGCAAGCAGGGCAAAGACATCAAAGAATCTCTCATCACTCCTCTGGCGATGATCCTCAGTTCTCACAGCTTCCTCTACCTTATAGAAGATGCTCCTAGCTCTGCAGAAGGAGCAGTTAGCGAGGTAGAATTTGCCAACCGAATCTCCCACTTCCTCTGGAGTCGATCCGCATCAGGTGCGCTTCTTGCCGACGCGAAAGCGGGCAAACTTAAGGACAAGGC
>JAQXBQ010000060.1 GCA_029252325.1 Akkermansiaceae bacterium | reverse complement strand
TAAGGACCAAGTCTGTTGACTAGGACTTATAACGAAGACGCTTCTTATGGCGATTTGCCTTCATGCGCTTTCTGCGCTTGTGCTTACTGATTTTCGTCTTACGACGTTTTTTGAGACATCCCATGGTTTTGGTATTCTAGGTTATGTGTTTATGAGGACTGTAAAGTCTGGTGATTCTTATTTAGAGAACGATTTTAGAGAGAGGGTATTCGATAATTCCTTCGGCTCCGAGTTCCTTGAGATCTGGTATGAGGCTGCGTGCAACGGCATCCTCAATAATGGTCTCAATAGCGACCCAGCCATCTTCTGCAAGATGAGAAACGGTCGGACGGCGAAGAGAAGGTAGTTTGTCGAGCACCGCTTGCAAGGATTTTTCTGGAAGATTCATCTTCAAGCCAACTTTGCCGCGGGCTTCTAATGCAGCTTTGAGCATCAATACCATGCGATCCATCTTTTGCTTTTTCCACTCGTCTTGATAAGACTCAGCAGATCCGTAGAAGTGTGGGAATGAGGTCAATAGGGTGTCGACAATGCGGAGATCGTTTGCACGCAATGAAGCACCTGTTTCGGTGACATCGACAATGGCATCAACAAGATCGGGGACCTTGACCTCAGTGGCACCCCATGAATACTCAACTTCTGCATTTACACCGTTCTTTTTGAGGTAGTTGCGGGTAATTTCCACGCCTTCTGTAGCAATGCGTTTCCCTTCCAAATCTTGCACCGATTTGACTGGGGAATCTTCAGGAACTACTAACACCCATTTCGTTGGGCGCACTGTGGCCCGTGAATAGGGCAGTTCAGCTAAATCAATGAGGCTTTCCTCATGATTAGAAGCCCAATCGAGGCCTGTAATACCACAATCGATAAATCCGGAAGCCAAGTAGCGTCCTATTTCTTGAGCCCTAATTAGGTATATATCTAGCTGAGCATCATCAGAATCGGGCCTGAGGCCACGCGATGATGTGTAGATATTATATCCCGCTTGCTCCAGCAATTTGATCGTAGGATCCTGCAGCGAGCCTTTGGGAAGTGCTATTTTTAGTTTTTTGGACATTGCCTAAGAAAGCTTCTGTTCGGTGGGCCACTGAATCAGTAGCGGGCGATTTGTTTAGCGACAAAATCACAAGAATCAACGCGAAATTTTGGTTTTGTGAAGATTAATGGGTGTTTAGCCACTAAATGGGCTTAAAAGTATCAAATCCCAATATATTGACGTGATTCATGCTTGTCGAAACCTAGCTTGATGTAGATTCTGCGCGCATCATGAATTCAGATTTACTCACACAAACTGCCAATGAGGCACGGGGCCTCGCCATTGATGCCGTTCATACTTGTTCTTCGGGCCACTTGGGCCTTCCATTAGGTTGCGCCGAAATTGGTGCCGTGCTCTTTGGTGACGCTGATAATGGTCTCAATTATAATCCAGCAGAGCCGAAGTGGCTAAATCGTGATCGTTTCATTCTCTCTGCAGGTCACGGCTCTATGTTCATCTACAGCTGGCTTCATCTATCAGGCTATGCAGTGTCTATCGATGATGTAAGGGACTTCAGGAAATTGGGCAGTATTACGCCAGGTCACCCTGAATTCGATGAGACACCCGGTGTGGAGGCAACTACTGGGCCTCTTGGCCAGGGAATCGGTAATGCCGTTGGTTACGCATTGAGCGGCAAGCAGGCGGCGGCAAAATTCAACACGGCTGAGCATTCTATTTTTGATCATCATATTGTGGCTCTTGCAGGTGACGGTTGTTTGCAAGAGGGAGTTAGTAGAGAGGCGATTGCCTTTGCTGGCCACAATGAGCTCGATAATCTGATCCTTATCTATGATAGTAATGATGTGACTTTAGATGCGATGGCGGAAGTTACCCAAGGTGAAAATTCAGAAGAGTATTTTACATCCCAAGGCTGGCAGGCCGTTACGATCGATGGTCATGATCTTGCGGCTGTTTCGGAGGCACTACAAGCAGCCAAAACCAGCAACAACGGCAAGCCCAAGGTTATTATTGCGAAGACTGAAATTGGTCGTGGCATCCCTGAAGTTGCGGGGACTGCAAAAGGCCACGGTGAGGGTGGTGCTAATTTCGCTGAATCAGCTCGTCGCGGTTTGGGGCTGCCAGATGGGGCCTTCTATGTCTCAGAGCAGACCCAAAGTTACTTCAGTGAGAGAAGGCAAGCTGGTGAAGCAGCATACGATGCATGGTGTGCAACCTATGATGCATGGGCTGCAGCCAATCCTGAGCTTTCTCATGAACTGGAAGCGAGTGTTTCAAAATCAGTGCCAAGCGACTTGGCAAGTCAGGTGCCTGAGTTTTCAGCTGATTACAGTAACGCGACTCGAGCTTCGGGTGGAGATGTCATCCAATCAGTGGCTAAGGCGATGCCGTCGTTGATTACCGGCTCAGCAGATCTTTACGGTTCTACTAAAAACTACATTAAAGAGGGCGGCGATTTCGGGCCTAAGGACTTTGCAGGTCGCAATATTTGGTATGGCATTCGTGAGCACGCCATGGGTGCGATCTCCAATGGTATTGCTTATGACGGCTTGTTCCGCCCATCTTGTGCTACTTTTGCTGTGTTCGCTGACTATTTACGCCCATCTATTCGCTTGGCAGCCTTAGCACATTTGCCAGTAACCTATATTCTAACTCATGATTCTGTGGGCGTGGGCGAGGATGGTCCTACGCACCAACCTGTTGAAACTGTGAGTGGCCTCAGGGTAATACCGGGACTTGATGTTTTTCGCCCAGCAGACCCTGAGGAGACAGCGGGAGCATGGATAGCATCGATGCAACGCTTGGACGGGCCGAGTGCGTTGTTTTTAACGCGTCAAACAGTGCCCACTTACAATCATGCCTCGGTCAGTGCTCGACGTGATGGTGCGGCTAAGGGGGGATACATTCTCAAGAAGGAAACTGCAGATTTGGAAATGATTTTGCTCGCCAGCGGTTCAGAGGTCGAACACTGCATCAAGGCGGCTGACCAACTTGGTGATGGTGTTCGTGTGGTCTCAATGCCCTGCATGGAGAGATTTGATCGCCAAAGTGATGATTACCGTGCCAGCGTCTTGCCCTCTTCCTGCACACGCAGAATTGCAATTGAAGCGGGAGTCTCACCCTTGTGGATTAAATACACGGGATTAGCAGGCAAGGTTCTCGGTATTGACCGTTTCGGCATTTCTGCGCCAGGCGACATTGTTATGGCTGAGCTGGGTATGACACCAGAACACGTGGTGAATGCCGCAAAAAGCCTAGCATAATTTCAAAACACGCTTATCCAATACAAACATTAATACTAAAAACTAGATCAACATGAATATTGCCATAGGAGCCGATCACGGTGGAGTAGACTTAAAGCACGCAATTGTTTCTCGTTTACAGGGGGCTGGACACAAAGTTCAAGATTTTGGAACTAATGGTGGGGAATCAGTAGATTATCCTGATTACTCTAACCAGGTTGCACGTGGAGTCGTAAGCGGTCGTTATGATCGTGGTATTCTGGTATGCAAGTCTGGTGTTGGAATGTCCATGGCTGTAAATCGCTACCGAGGTATTCAGGGAGCTAACGTTCGTAGCGTTGCTGAGACCATCACCACACGGCAACACAATGATGCCAATGTCCTGTGCTTGGGTGCGGGTCTTATCGAATCAGATGAGGCACTTGCAATGGTAGACGCTTTCTTGGAAACAGAGTTCGAAGGTGGCAGGCACGAGGCGCGTGTAATTAAAGCATCAGGCAGTCGCTTGGCTGTTACGGATCCCGCGCTATTTGATGTTATATGCGCCGAAGAAAATCGTCAAAACCTCAACATCGAGCTCATTGCGTCTGAGAACTTCACTAGTGGAGCCGTTATGGAAGCGCAGGGTAGTTTGTTAACCAATAAATATGCCGAGGGTTATCCAGGTCGCCGCTGGTATGGAGGTTGCGAATTTGTCGACGTGGCTGAACAGATGGCGATAGATCGTGCCAAAGAAATTTTCGGCGCTGATCATGCTAATGTGCAACCGCACTCTGGGTCTCAAGCAAATACAGCCGTTTACTTTTCTGTGCTCAAGCATGGTGACAAAATCCTCACGATGGACCTTGCTCACGGTGGCCATTTGACACACGGTCATCAGGCTAATTTCTCAGGCAAATTCTATGATGTGACTCACTATGGAGTTCGTGAGGAAGATGAGCGTATTGATTATGATGCTCTCGAGAAAGTAGCTGTTGATTTGAAGCCTAAGCTAATCACGACAGGTGCCAGTGCTTATCCTCGTGAAATTAACTTTGAGCGCATGGGCGAAATTGCTAAGAAGGTGGGAGCTTATCTTTTTGTCGACATGGCCCATATCGCGGGTCTTGTTGCAGGAGGTGTTCACCCCAGCCCTATACCGCATGCTGACTTCGTGACCACAACAACCCACAAGTCCCTTCGTGGACCACGGGGTGGTATTATTCTCTGTAAGGAAAAGTATGCTAAAAAGATTGATAGTAATGTCTTCCCCGGGATTCAGGGTGGACCACTGATGCATGTGATTGCGGCGAAGGCCGCATGTTTTGGAGAAATTCTTAATACTGACTTTAAAGGGTATGCTCAGCAAGTGGTGGACAATGCCATTGCAATGGCAGCTCGCCTTTCTGAGCATGGTTATCGCATCGTCTCTGGCGGTACGGATAATCACCTGATGTTGGTTGATTTGAGGCCATCAGGAATGGATGGGGCTATTGCCCAGCATGCTCTTGATGAATCAGGGATTACGGTGAACAAGAACTCAATTCCATTCGACACAGCAAGTCCATTCAAGCCAAGTGGAATTCGCATTGGAACTCCTGCGATTACTTCACGCGGAATGAAGGCAGCTGATGCAGAGCAAGTGGCAGACTTCATTCATGAGGCGCTGCAAAATCATGATAATGATGCCAAGCTCGCAGAAATTCGTGAGCGGGTGTATGCCTTCAATCGGGATTTCCCACTGCCCGAGTAGCCTTAAGGTATTATTTGGTCAGCAAATTTTTTTCAAGGGCGGAGCATTACAGATGCTCCGCTCTTTTTTCTATAGGATGCCGTTAATAAACTCATCCTTTTGAAACGGCTTGAATAGCTCAGGCTCTTCGCCCAGGCCGATGAAGCGAGTTGGTATGCCTAGTTCTTGTTGTATGGCGACAGCGACGCCTCCTTTGCCAGATCCGTCCATTTTGGTAACGATAAGCCCGTCAATATCGATTGCTTTGTTGAACTCTTTTGTCTGAGAGAGGGCATTACTACCAGTCGTTGCATCAACCACGAGTAATCTGAGGTGGGGGGCATCACCATCTTGTTTACTAATGGTTCGTTCTATTTTGCCGAGCTCCTGCATGAGATTATGGCGAGTATGAATACGGCCTGCTGTATCACAAATGAGGAATTGGATGCCTTCTTGAAGAGCTTTTTGGTGAGCTGTGTAACAAACAGAGGACGGGTCAGCATTGTGAGCCCCTTTCACCACGGGGACGCTCAATCGCTCGCCCCAGACGCCAAGTTGCTCTACCGCTGCCGCACGGAAGGTGTCAGCCGCGGCAAGCATGACTGAATAGCCTTTGTTTTTGAGCGAATAGGCTAGTTTGGCCGAAGACGTAGTCTTGCCGGTGCCGTTAACCCCGACAATAAGGATAACCGTAGGCTTGCCATCTGATCTGGGAGTAAGCTCGCTGGCATCTTGGCACAGGATCTCTCCAATGTGCTGTTTGCAGACATTGACGATATCCTCACCTGAGACTTTGCGCCCCTTTGACTGAAGTTCATCGACTACTGACATCGCTGTGCGCGCACCAAGGTCAGCTCCAATGAGGTCCGCTTCTAGTTCATCCCAATCGACATCAGCACGATTGGTTACCTTATTTAACAGTTGTTTAAAGAATCCCGCCATAAAATATGAGTGCGCGGATGATGTAGCTCTGCATCGGCTAATTCGCAAGCGAATTGCAATCAATGAGGGAAAGCCATGGAAAGCTAAACCATCAACAGATATTTATTCAGAGATAATCCTTTTAAATAGGGGAATCAAACAGTCTCAGACACTAAAAAGGAAACTAATGTTAATTTTCTTTGAACGAATACAGTCATGGAGAGTCTATGAATAATGAACACCGTATACTTCGGGGTTCAATCACATACCAAGTGAACACAACAGTTGCAGTTGTCAGATTTTCCAATACATCAGCGTGTAGGAACTGAATTTAACGCCCCGGGAGACCTCCAAGCTCCCGGGGCCTTTTTTTATACAGCCGTAGTAACAAAGGCTTCACTGATTAAGAGGCTATGCTTGATGACTAATAAGGTCTCAAATTTTTTGTGTGGCTAGGCTTGAGCCATCTGCGAGAGCTCTCATTATCGAGAGAATATTAGCGATGAAGGCCTCATGATCTATTGGCAAGAGGCAACAATTCTTGGCTAGGGTAAAATGGATAATCCTTGCGCTTGCATGGAGGCGATGTGCGGGTAATGTCTGCCTCTGATGAATCAACAATTGGAAATAGCAGGGCGCCAATTTCAGTCTCGTCTCATGGCTGGGACGGGTAAATTTGCATCTAATGAGTTGATGCGCGACACTCTAAAATCTTGTGGTTGCCAAATTGTTACCGTTGCTCTGAGGCGTGCTGATTTGAGTGGTAGCGACGATCCACAAGCTGATATTTTGAAGTTCATAGATCCTGACAAGTATTTGTTGCTGCCGAACACGAGTGGAGCGATGGATGCGGAAGAGGCTGTAAGATTAGCTCGGCTTGCGGAGGCTGCCGGGTTGCCAAAATGGATAAAGCTCGAAATTCACCCAGATCCGACCTATTTGCTGCCGGACCCGATTGAAACACTCAAAGCGGCAGAGATTCTTGTGAAGGAAGGGTTTACCGTATTACCCTACATCAATGCTGATCCAGTACTGGCCAAGAGGCTACAGGAAGTGGGTACGGCTGCAGTAATGCCTCTGGGGGCTCCGATCGGATCAAACAAAGGCGTGATCACTCGTGACCAAATTCGCATTATTGTAGATCAAGCAACCGTTCCCGTGGTTGTAGACGCTGGCCTTGGTGTGCCATCTCATGCAGCTGAGGCGATGGAGCTTGGTGCTGATGCCGTGTTGGTAAATACAGCGATGGCGATTGCTTCTGATCCTGTGAGGATGGGGGAGGCATTCAAGCTCTCAGTCGAAGCAGGGCGAGCCGCTTATGAAATGGGGCTTCCTGAAGCTGATGATCAGGCTTCAGCGACAAGTCCTTTGACAGGCTTTCTTGACTGATTGTTCGCATTTTTAGAATTCTTATTCTTGTTTTTGTATTTGCTTTGATCTCAGCGGAGGATTGGCAGTACTTTACTGTTTCTTTTTGTTATCTGCATCCATGATGCTAATCCAATAGCCGAGGAAGAAGTGTTTTTCCTCGAGGTTGAAAAAGTTATCAGATTTACCAATGATTGGTCTCAGTGTGGTGGTCATTTGCAGGGTAACGAGAATGAATATCATGATCCAGAGTTTGAGGTGCCCCCCTTTATTTCCGCCCATGCACCGAGACGCACGGGTAATAACTCGAAGGCCAAAAATGAGGCATACAATCCAGATGGTAATGGCCAGAAAGCAAAAAGAAACAGTAAAGTACT
>JAQXBQ010000041.1 GCA_029252325.1 Akkermansiaceae bacterium | reverse complement strand
ATTCATGAATAAAAAGCAACGCTCTGGCTTGAAAGTATCTGATGGCTACATCGGTTTTGCTGGGCACGGTGCCGCGGTCGGATTTAGAAATATCAGGATCAGAGATTGATTTACTGGGCTATCCGCTGATACTAACAATATGAAAACTAAGATCGATCTGCACCTTTCCCGGGCCAGAGCCATGGCCACTGTCTGTATTATTTTTGTCCTTTGTGCAGAAAACCAAGCTGAGGCCGAGAACCAAGCTACTGAGGCGGCCGCCGCCAAGCTGCGGGTGATTGAGCTGGGTGATGACGTTGACGAAGAGCAAATGCGTCTCGCCAAGGTTATCCATGCCCGTATCCTCAAGCAGGCGGAGAAAGAAGCGGGCAAGTCAGCCGAGGGTTACAAAGAAGAACTCGATACCGGGGCATCCTTTGAGATGCTGCCGGTTAAAGGCGGTAGCTTCCGCTGGCAGGGTGAGCAAGCCGATGACGTGATCGAGGCAACGCTTTCTCCTTTCTGGATGGGTAAGCATGAGGTCACTTGGGAAGAATATGAGCCTTTCATGCTTACTGAAATTCCGCGTGAAAAAGACGGACAGGTTGTCGAGTTCATGCGCGAGAGTGTGGAGGATGACTCCAAGCTGCTGGCCCGTCCAACGCCCCCGTATCATCCGATGACCTACGGCATGCCCCGCGACGGACACCCCGCGGTGAGTATGACCCAGCATGCCGCTAACAAATACTGCCAGTGGCTCAGCTACAAGACCGGCCACTACTACCGACTACCCACCGAGGCCGAGTGGGAATACGCCTGCCGCGCAGGATCAACGGCGAAATTCAGCTGGGGTGATGACGCTGACAAGGTATCCGATTACGCTCTCATCGATGGTGATGTCGCCAGCACTTACGAGAAGCCGGGGCAGCGCAAGCCGAATGCCTGGGGTTTATATGACATGCATGGCAATGTGCTTGAGTGGACGCTCGACCAGCACGTAGAAAACCGTTTGAAGCATTTTGGCAAAAACAAGGTGCAGGATCCTTGGGTGATAGCCACTAAGGCTTACCCGCATGTCACCAAAGGGGGCTATTGGAAACAGGATCTTGAGGCCATTGCCAGCGCCGCGCGACATCCATCCAAGCCAGAATGGAAGGCCTCTGATCCGCAAAGTCCTAAAAGTATCTGGTATCATACCGACACGCCATGGTTGGGTATGCGGGTAGTGCGGCCAGTAGCCATTCCGAGTGTAGAGGAAATGTATCGTAGCTGGAACTCCGGGGTTGCTGAAGATGGTGAGATGGCAAAATACCACTAGACTGGCAGTCATTGCCGTCGTCTTATGTATGTTATTACCCAGATGGGTAACGCCACTTGCGGCTGAACAGCAACAAGATACACCCGAGTGTAAGCGATATGCATTCACTCAAGCTCATTTGGGTACCGTTGTTAGGCTTGTTTTTTATAGTGCTGATAGGTCTGAGGCAAAGCGGCTCGCGGAGGGATGCTTCGAGCGAGTCGTTGAGCTCGATGGGGTGTTCTCGGACTACCGTGATGACAGCGAGTTGATGGAGCTTTGTAGGGTGGCAGACAAGCGTGCCACATCGGTCAGTGATGAAATGTTCACCGTGCTAGCCTGCGCGCAGAAAATATCTAAACAGAGCGGCGGGGCGTTTGATATTACCCTAGGGGCGTCCAGCAAGGCCTGGCGTATGAAAAGAGCGGCTAAGGAGGCTGGCCCGTTACCCGTGCGGGGCGCAGGGGATTACCGGGATCTGATTCTGGACGGGGCGGGGAAAACGGTGCGCTTTTACAAACCCCTGCAGCTTGACCTGGGAGGTATCGCCAAGGGTTATATCGCGGATGAGTTAGCGCGGATACTCAAAGAAGGTGGCATCACGCGTCTGGCAGTTTCCGTAGGTGGGGAAATCGTGCTGGCCGAGCCTCCGCCGGGGCGGAAAGGATGGTCGGTTGATCTCGAAGACCCGGATCAAAAGGTGCTCGGCAGTATGGAACTGAGCCATGCCGCGATGTCAACATCTGGAGACAGCTATCAGTATACTAAAATTGAGGGCAAGCGTAGCGCGCATGTGTTAGATCCTAGTGACGGCAGAGGCAAAAATGATCAGCTCAATATCACCGTGATCGCGCCCACTGCAATGCAGGCTGATGCCTGGGCGACTGCCTTACGCGTTCTGGGTATAGATAAGGGCTTTGCCCTTGCGGCAAAGACAGACTTGATTGAGGCGTTCTTTGCTCCTGCTGGTAGTGCCAGCCTGAAGACAAAAGGCTTTCCCGCGCTGAGCGCTCAAAAAACGGGCAAGTAGCTAAATGTGTGTTTGGTGCGCGGCTGTGTGATGCCGGACATGGCAGTAGACCAGTTGGTTTATTCCTTCGCTGTGTGCTGGTTCTAGATTCCAGCACTTAGGACTTGCAGGTTTTTTCAAGGATTAAGCAACTTATCAATAAACGCCTGACGTCCGATTGCTGGTGCAGGGCGGCCTTCATCTTTTTGCCAATACTGAAGGTGGCATTCTACACCTATTTTCTTACAGGCCTCGAGCATGAGTTCGCCGAAAATTGGGCTGTGAATGCCGTTTCCGCCACTAGTTGTCGGGAACTCACGCATCACATTGTAATAAAGGTGAAGTGGCGGGTCATCCTTGGTCAGGTGGGTGAGCGGCGAGCATTTCAAGACCAGCTCTTTGTGTTTGTCCCAGTTGTTCATGTGCTCCTCGATGGTCTCGGAGCCAAAAGGTTTGTAGGGCATCGGGTTGTCGAAGGTTTTCTCCCCGATCTTATCTTTGATCACGAAGGGATTCATCGTGGTTTGTGCACCTGCAACAACGGCACCGCTCACGCGTGAGGAAAAGCGCTGCACTGGGTCTTCACTTTCGGGATTGGCAACGTCATTATGCAGGGCGACCAGCAGGCTGGAGCATCCTCCCGCGGAACCACCGGTGACAACAATGCGCTTGGGGTCGATATTCCACTCCGCGGCCTTGGATCGTAGGAATTGAACGGCTCGTAGGGCTGCGTTGAGCATTGCTGGCTGAAGGGCACCTTCGTTGACCAGAGGGTAACTGATCGACGCCACATGGTAGCCGTGCTTGAGCTGATGCGGACGTTGGGTCTCCGCTTTTTTGCCGCCCATCCAGCCACCTCCGTGGATGTCTAATAAGAGGCCGAGAGGTTGATCTGAGTCTACCTGCCAGAAGTTCACCAGCTCCTTTTCATGGGCACCGTATTTTACGTCCTTGTGAGTAGGGGGGATGTTGTTAGGGTCTTGGGCGCTTGTGATGCTCGGGTAGAGTATCGTACAGGCGATGAAACCAAGCAGTAATACATTTTTCATAAGGTTTTCTGTTGAAGGGACGATTTTGGCTACGGTAATACCTTCTTTTTCCTCGCCTCTATCACAGACGTGAGCTGGTTCTCTCCGCCACGCTCCACCATCGTTGGATACATCTCGTCCCACCATTGGTCGTAGGAAGCGGCCATCGCCTTGACGAGTTCAGGGTGCTCGGCTGAGAGATCATTTTTACAGGCGGGGTCTTTTTTAGTGTCGAAGAGCACCCACTTGTCCGCGGCGCTTACGCCCCAGTGGAACTGGCCGTTTTTCTTGGTGTAGTTGGCTGATTTACCACCTCTCTCGATGGAGCGCAGGGTATTACACTGCATGCCGAATACCTCGGTATTACATGCCGGATCATGGCATGGGTGGCTACGTGCCAGCAGGTAGTTGCCTTGGCGTATACCTGCCATCTTGTTCTTATGCTGAACGGCCATGCCGCTTGGCCAGCGGGCAACGTGTTGGAAAAGCTGGCGGTCATCATTCCAGGAGATTGGTTTTTCTGAGCTTAGCAAAGGGGTCAGGCTGAAACCCTCGAGCTCTGGGGCGAGCTCTGCGGGAATCTCCGCTCCGGCCAGCTCGCATAGGGTCGGTAGCACATCGAGGTGAGCGGTCAGGTTGTCGACCTTCTTGGGCTTCCAAGTGCCAGGCCAACGCCAGAACGACATGGCGCGGCTACCACCTTCCCAGATGGTGCATTTGCTGCCTCGCATACCGGCATTGTAGACATCGAGACCGACGGTGACACCGTTGTCGTTCATGAAGATGATGATGGTATCTTGGTCGAGTTTTTCCTCATCGAGGAAGTCCAGCAGGCGGCCGACGTTATAGTCCACGTTCTCGATCATACCGAGGTAGGTTGCCTGCTCATCGGTGACCTTGCCACGGTAGGGGGCGATGTATTTTTCTGGAGCCAGTAGAGGGGTATGGGGGGAGTAGGTGCAGAGGTAGAGGAAGAAGGGTTGGTCGCCAGCGTCTTTGATAAATGACATCGCGTGATCAAAGTAGAGGTCCTCACGGAAGCCTTTGGTTTTGACGTGCTGTGGTTTTTTATCGCCATCGTAAATGACAAATTTCGGGTCAAAGTGGGTGGCTCCCTGCAGGGTCCAGTCGAAGCCTCGGCGGTGCGGGTGGTATTCCGCGTCCCAGCCAAGGTGCCATTTGCCGATGTGCCCAGTTTTGTAACCTGCAGTTTTTAGAATTTGGGGCAAGAGGGTAGCGTCTTTCCAGAGATGCTCGCGTGGGTCTCGGGTGTGAGTGACACCACTGCGGAACTCGTGCATGCCGGTCATAAGAGCGGCGCGGGTAGGGGCACAGGATGGGCTGACATAGAAATTGTCAAAGCGCACACTTTCATCGTGCAGGCGGTCGGTGTGCGGAGTTCTGAGCAGTGGGTGGCCATGGCGTCCAAGGTCTCCGTATCCTTGATCATCGGTGAGAATGAAGATGATGTTTGGTTGCTTGCCCTGTGAGCTCTCGGCCGCTTGAGCAAAGGAAGAGTGAGCGGTGAGGATTGAAGAGAGAATGAGGGTGGCTAGAGTGAGGCGTTTCATGATGATCTGGATGTCTAAGTTTATTGGCAGGTTGCTGAATATTTTATATACGCTGAAGAATCATCTATTCTTACTCTGTGGTTCGAGTCGTCAAGTGATCTCTTCAGTATGAAGGTGAATCATAGGGGCGGTATGGTCGGAGAGTTTTGATATGCGCGCCGAAGTAGTCGAGGTCTAGCTCACTCCGGTGACGCGTTCGTAGAACTTGACGGGGAGCTCGGCGAGCGGGGTTTTCAGTTTTTCGAGTTCCTCGGCGGGGCCGTGAACTTCAATACAAGCAAGTTCTGCAAATTCGAGGCCCTCTTCTATCAAGTCACCTACGTTGTCGAGGTGGGCGATGGTGCCTTCTGCTCCGATGTAGGCTTCACGGCAGAACACGGTGTTGCCAGAAACCGAGAAGTCATAGTAGAGACACTTGTCTTCGGTCTGCGTGCGCTCGACGAAGCGGGTCATCAGAGCTTTGAAGTCGTCGAGGCGGCCTTCGTTGACTTTAAAATAGGGGTGGATGCTGACGGCATGTGATAGTTGACTCATTACACCGGATCATCGTTCATCTAATCCATGAGGCAAGGATCAATTTGGAAGGTGAAGCCAGTTGGAAGGATTGATGTTTGTTAGATTGCTCCGCTACTACCTCGTCATATACGAGCGTAATCATTTTTATTGAGTCATCTGAATTAAGTAACAGCTGATGCCTTGAGTAATTCGGGATATATTTAGTTTAATATGTTTCGCTTATTGTCTTGTAAGGTGGAAACGAAGGAATAACGTAAGTAATTGAACGTTTAAGTGCCTGATTAACATGTTAGAAATTATTGAAGAGATTTGCAAGGTCGCCGTGGAACATGGCGCGGAAGACGTTTTCTTGCGTAGTGATGAGATTCCAAATGCCAGAATAGGCGGGCAAATTCACGAACTCGGTGAAAAATGTATCACGCATGAGCAGATGGAGGCATTCTGGGCACATTGTGGAGCCAATGAGGACAGTAACAAAGAGCGTGACGTCAGCTGGAAAAGTCCAGATCAAATGCGCTATCGGGTGAACTGCTTCAAGTCGATGGGTAGCCTGTGCGCTGTGCTGCGACCACTTCGTGCGGACATTAAGGAGTTGGCAGAACTTGGCCTGCCAGAGGAACGCCTGACCAGTTGGTTGACGCGGAAAAATGGCCTGATTCTTGTGACGGGTGCCACAGGTTGTGGAAAGTCGACCAGTCTTGCTGCTTGCCTATCGTGGGTGAGTAAGAACCTATCCAAGCACATCATCACAGTAGAGGACCCGATCGAATACTTATTAAAATCCGATCGATCCATGATCTCCCAGCGTCAAGTTGGAGTCGATACTGAATCGTTCGCGTGTGGTTTGCGTTCTGCACTACGTCAAAGTCCCGACGTCATTCTGGTGGGGGAGATTCGGGATTATGAAACTGCCCGAGTTGCACTCAATGCCTGTGAAACAGGTCACTTGGTGGTATCCACACTCCACTCAGCTAATGTGGCTGAAACAGCAGAACGCCTCATTTCGATGTTTCCAGCAGATGAGCGTAAGAGTGCTTTGATGGTTCTCAGCAAACAGCTCATTGGAGTTATGTGTCAAAAGCTGGTTGCGACTCAGCAAGGTGGCATGTGTGTCCTGCTCGAGCATATTCAGAATAGCGGCGTGTTGCGTAAGTGGATACAAGAGGGTGAAGTAGGCAAAATTTCTGAGTTTCTCGAGCAGGGCACTACGACTGAGAACGTACGTTTCATCGATTCTATCATGGCAGCTTACCGCCAAGGCATTATTACCGAGGAAGTTGCCAAGGGCTCTTGTGAGGACCCAGCTGTCTTCGAGCGTATGAAGCTTGGTGTTGGTCACGGATCTCGCTAATTATTCACAAAAAAACTAAACTTAAAATAACTCACGATGTCAGATTCTAATCATACTATTGTAGATTTCCTGCGTGCGATGGTGAAGGAGGGTGCCTCCGACTTACACATTTCAGTGGGTATAGCGCCGTCAGTGCGCCTAGATGGTGAAATTGTTCAGCTCAAAGCCGAGCCACTTGATGAGGAAGCTGCCTACAAGCTTGTGATGAGTCTGCTCAATGACTCACAGCGCGCTACCTTGGAGGAAACTCGCGAATTAGACTTCGCTGTGAAAGTCGATAATGTAGGTCGATTTCGAGGCAATGCTCACTACAACCAAGGAGCTGTAGAAGCCACCTATCGTCACATCCCACAGCATATTCCAAATCTGGCACAGCTTGGCCATGAGCCGACTGTTGAGCATCTTTGTGACATGAAAGATGGACTCATCTTGGTAACAGGAATTACCGGCTCAGGCAAGTCATCCACACTAGCGGCCATGGTAAAGCGTATCGCTGAGCGGCGACGTGAAGTCATCATCTCGGTCGAGGACCCCATCGAATTCGTATTCGAGCATTCTCAAAGCCTTATTAAGCAGCGTGAAGTTGGCCAAGATACACTGAGCTTTGCCGCTGCGCTCAAACATGTTCTTCGTCAGGATCCGGGTGTAATTTTGGTTTCTGAATTACGGGACATCGAGACTATCCAAGCAGCGGTGACCGCGGCGGAAACCGGCCACTTAGTGATCAGCACACTGCACACACTGGATGCTCCCAGAAGTCTAGATCGCCTCATTGATGTGTTTCCACCAGCCCAACAAAGCCAGATTATTGCACAGCTTGCCAACTGTTTGCGTGCAGTGGTTTCACAGCGACTAATACCAGAGAAATATGGTAATGGTCGCGTCCTCGCTGAGGAAGTTATGCTGATGAACTATTCGATCAAAAACTGTCTTCGTGATAAAAAATTCGAGCAGATTCAGGGTCTCATTGAGATTGGTCTCAAGGAGGGTATGTTCACGATTGACCACCACCTTGTGCAGCTCCTCGAACAGGATCGCATATCGATTGAGGAGGCATTCGCAAACTGCCGTGACGATACGCTTCTCAAGGCTTACGTCAAAAATCACCAGCAGAAATAGGCTGTAGCTAAAGGGCGTAGATGACGTCTCTTGTCAGATGGATATACTCGTCTTGGTGGTTTAGCTACACAGCTTCGCCGCAAGCTTAGCCTATGAGCGATGATGAGGGGGTATTACTTTGATATCTGATATCCCTTGTCCCCAGACAGGTGCCCAAACGTATTTTTTCACATTTTTTGCCCTGAATGTGTGAGGTTTTGCGTGGCTTCTAGTGCGAGCACTTTGATAAAATAACCGTTGGTGAAATGGTTGTTCGCCTCCACTTATACCATTTGAACAATCAAGATTTGCGTGATGGGGTCGGCTATCACTACTGAGCTATTCCACCACGGGCACGGTATTGCTTTGATCGGCCAGACCGCCAGGTAGCTCCATGAGGCTGACTTTGCGGAAGTGGATCTCTGCCCCTTCCGACTCGAGGCAGAGGTAGCCTTTGCGAATACTGGCGTTACGGATGCTGTTCACAAACTTGCCATTCACCGAGAGCTTGACGGTGCCATCCACAGCGACAATAACGTAGCGATTCCATTGCCCTTTGCCCAGACATCGGTTCTCCAGGGATTTGCTGCGGTTGCCTCGCGGGTTGTCGGGCGTGGCGGTCATGCCTCCTGCGCCAAAAAGTTCACCGTGCACGTAGGCCAGCGGTTGTGGGGTGCCATCCTTACGGGCATGGATATAGGGCCACTCTAGCTCTAACATCTGAACCTCCATGCCCATGGGGAGCCTGTTTTTTCCCGGCCGTGCATCACTCCAGAGGAACACCCCGGAATTGCCACCTGCTTGCATGTGGCGCCATTCAACCACGAGAACGAAGTTCTCATACATGCGGTCGGAGCGCATCACCCCGATAGGTTGACCACTACATACCAAGTGACCCTCATTATTCACCGACCAGGTTGCGGGCGAGGTGTTGACATCGACCCAGCCACTTAGGTCCTTGCCGTTGAACAAGTCGACAAACCCGGGAATGACTCTCCCTGGTTTTGTTGCCTCCTTTGCGTCCATTACCACTTTTGGTGGGGCATTATTGGACTGTGTTGGCTTCGGGACTGATGGGTGGTGGGCAGGGGTTTGCTTTTTTATTGCGTCTGCTGCTGCCAACCCGGCGGTGAGGCAAAGGGAGGCGATGAGGGTGGGTGTTGATGTTTTGATGGTGGATAATATCATGGTGCTGTGGGCATTTCTGGTCTGAGCTCCTTGTCGCCCCTCTGCGGGTAGAGGGCCTTCTTTGCAACGAGGTCCTTGATCATAGCAGCCATGATCGTCCTTAACTGTTCCGAGTTGCTTTTTGACAAGTCGTTCTTTTCGTATGGGTCTTGCTTTAAATTGAAGAGCTCATACTTGGGGCTGAATTCTTTTCCTTGTGCCTTCTGGCCTCTTCCGGGCAGCGGGTAGTGGTAGATGACTTTCCAGCCATCATTGACGTAGCTGGTGAAATAGCTGCTGCGGTGGTGGTGGGGGAAGTGATTGAGGAAGTCCTCCTTGCGCTCTTTGTTTTTGTTGCCTGCAAACTGCGGCTTCAGGTCGTAACCATCCAAGGGCATGTCTTTGGGGAGCTCGACTTCTGCCAGCGTGCAGATGGTGGGCAGGAGGTCGAGGATGGTGCCCATCTGGGTTTGGATGACACCTGCGGGAATCGGGAGTTTCTGTTGGGAGGCGTTGGTTCCATCGGTCTTGCCCCAGGCGGCGATGAAGGGAACGAGCATGCCGCCCTCGTAGCGCCAGCCCTTCTTCTGCCGGTAGGGGGCCGAGCTGTTGTGTTCTCCTTCGCCGAGCGGAGCATCTGAGCCGTTATCGCCGACAAAGATGATCAGGGTGTTGTCGGCCACCTTGAGTTCGTTGAGCTTGGCGAGCAGGTCTCCCAGGGATTTGTCCATGCCTTCGACCAGGGTGGCGTAGGCCTGGGCGTGTTTGTTGGCTCCTGATTGTGCGTAGTTCTTGGCGAAGCGTGGATCGGACTCAAAGGGGGCATGCAAGGCGTAGTGCGACATGTGGAGGAAGAAGGGCTTCTGCTCCTTGACGCAGGCTTCGATGTGCCGGTTTGCCTCAAGCGTCAGGGCTTCGGTCAGGAAGGTGTCAGTGCCGTGGTATTTCTCCAGATGAGGGACTTGTCCTGACTTGCCGCCGCGGGCGTAGTTCTTCTCCGCGTAATAACTGCCGGGCTGGCCCGCGGAGAAGCCGCCGACGTTGATGTCGAAGCCGAGGTTCAGAGGATCTGAACCTTCGTGGTTATTCGGGCCGAAGTGGGCCTTGCCGACATGAATGGTCTTGTATCCCGCCCCTTGCAGGAGGCGGGGTAGGGTGATGCTGGTTTTGTCCAAGCCGGTCCAGTTCCACTCGGCAGGGCCAAAGTTGCCACGGTTGTTGCTCTGCGGCTTGATCCAGTTTGTCGAGCGATGGCGGGCGGAGTTCTGCCCCGTCATGATGGAGGCACGGGTGGGGGAACAAACTGAGTGGGCGTAGAATTGGGTGAAGCGGGTTCCTCTAGCCGCCAGCTTCTCCATGCTCGGGGTGCGGTAGAAATCATTGAGAGCATGTTTCTGCGGTTCACCTTTGGCATCTACGACAAAGGGAACCGAGGTGTCCATCAGGCCCATGTCATCGATGAGGAAGAGGATGATGTTTGGTTTTTTAGAGCTTGCCCTCCTCTTGAAGGCTTCGCCTTCAGACCGTTGGCCGCTAGAGCTTGCATTGATGCTCCCCCCCGGTCGCTCCACTCGGTTCCTCTTGAAGGCTTCGCCTTCAGACCGTTGGCCGCTGGAGCTTGCACTTTCATCGCTCGTCCGGTACTCGGCATTAGAGCGCTTGCCCTGCTGCTCAGCAGGAGCAGCCACCGAAGAGTGAAGGGTGAAGAGTGAAGAGAGAAATAGGAGAGCGAGGCGTTTCATGGTATTGAATGGTTATGGGGCGTTTTTGTGAGATGAATGCTAAGAGATGGATGCCCTGCTCACTTCCAAGTCAGTGTTGCTTTTTCGTTTTCGATATCCAGCCAGACCGAGCAGTGCTCGAATTCGCGTCTGTAGATGTAACCCTCTTTGGTTGCGGGGCCTTTAGGCGGGCCGAGCTTTTGCTTGAAAACCGAGGGGGTTTTCAGCCAGAGGCGGTTGTTTTTTGTCACACCGTAGCCAGCGTGAGGGAGAAAATAACTGTGTTTTTCGGCCATGACCAAGAAAATGGCCGTGGCGTAGTTGAGCCGGTCATTGAACGTTTGGTCAGCCTGGAAATCATCGCCTACACGTGAGACGGCCTCGTTCATTGCCTCGTCCACCTCAAGCGTGAAGGCGAGGATCTTACCATGGCGGGCGGTTTTTTGCCCGTAGGCGATGTTTTGGGATACGTAGTCTTTCTTGGAGACGCCGCCCACGTTATGCTCGAAGGTCTCCATGTAGGAGCCGTCAAAATGCGACATGTAACCGAGGCCACCGTCCTTGAAACGCGCCCGCACGATGTTGGCGAAAATGAGATGATCCTTCCGAAGTTCTTTGTCGAACCGGCTCAGCAGCTTCTCATAGCCTTCTATGATTTGATCGGCTTTTTTTACGCCGGTCTTCTGCCCATGGGCAAAATACCCTCCCACGAGAATTTTGACGTTAGCATCGACAAAGAGTCCGTCGATGGACGGGTCCGACAGCATGCGCTCGGCATCGGCAAGCCACCAGTCCCGCACCGCGGGCAGGCTGATGTCGAAAAACTTACGCTGGTTGCTCTCCTTGTGAACCGGGTAGCTGCCGTCTTTGCTTTTCAGGAAGCCACCCTTAATGCTGTTCAGCTCCTCGGATGCGGAGCTGCCACCCCAGTCGATGACCAGATTTTTGTAGTATAAAATTGTTGCCTTCAGGTTGCGTTTTTTGACGCCACGGGCGGCTTTCAATGTGCCTTGCTGAACGCTTCCTTCGCTTCTACCGGTCGCTTTTTCAAAGGTGATCAGAGGAAATGTGGCTAAATAATCGAGTTCCTCATCCGTGAAAGAAGTTGACTTGTAGATGTGCATATAGCGCGGAATATGATCCCAGGAAAATTCAGGGAACTTTTCCGCGCCCATAGACTGGCCCCCAACGTTGTCTTTTTTTAGCTCTCTGTCATCAGCTTTTCCACGAGAAGACATTGAGAGCAGCACTGCCAGAGTCACCAGAATGATACTGTGCGGACGGATTATTTTAGATTTCATATGTTTTTTCAGACTAGTGATTTTCTTGGTCTGTGTCAATCGATGGTCATATTTGCAATCTGTGTTAGAAAAAAATGATTCGATTCGTGCGTCTGGTTGTTTTCTTCAATCAGCTTCAATGCAAGCTTGGCATGATATCCGCCATCCTTGATCCGCCATTGTCTATCAGGCACCCTAATGCGTTATGCCTAGTGCGTAATGCCTAGTGCCTCGTGCGTCCGTCTTTAATTTGCTTTTCCAGCTCTGCGGTCAGGCGCTTGAGCACATCCGGGTGCTGCTTGGCAATGTTCTTGGATTCACTTGGATCGGCTTCGAGATCGTAGAGCTTGTAGCTGGCATGTTTTTTGGCCGACTTGGCTTGGTTTAGATTTTGTCTTTGTGCTTTGCTAAGTTTCTGCATCTGGCGTTGCAGCTTCCACTTGCCGGCACGGTAGCCCATGGGGCTGTTGACTCCCTCCCTGCCGTTGCTTTGCTGGATGAGGTTGGCACGTCCTTTGGCACCTTCCTTGCCGATGAGGGCGTCCATGACGTTGAGGCTGTCGAGCAGGGCGTCTTGGGGGATGTTGACGCCGAGGTGGTTTGCGAGGCTGGTGGCGAGGTCGATGGTGCAGACCATCTTGTCAGAAACACCGGGTTTGATAGTGCCCGGCCACCAGGTGATGAAGGGGGTTCGTGTACCGCCTTCCTGGATCTTGTACTTGCCGCCGGCGAAGGGGCCCGCGGGTTTGTGATCGTGGAGTTTCGTCACCGCGCCGTCCTTGTAGCCGTCATCGAGTACTGAGCCGTTGTCCGAGCAGAACACGACCATGGTGTTATTCTCCAGGCCTTGTTCTTTCAAAATCCTGACAATTTCACCCACGCACCAGTCCAGCTGGACGATGGCGTCACCGCGGAAGCCGGTGCGTGACTTGCCCTGAAAACGCTCATGCGGGATGCGCGGCACGTGCAGATCGTGGGAGGCGAAGAAGAGGAAGAAGGGCTTGTCCTTGTTTTGCTTGATCCAAGCCTCTGACTTCTCGACCCACTTGTCAGCGAGGTCTTCATCACGGAAGCGGGCGGCGTGGCCGCCGGTGTAGAAGCCGATGCGGCTGATGCCATTGTGGATGGTGCTGTTGTGCCCGTGGCTCCAGTCCATCTTAAGCTCACCGCGGTGGGTGAGGCCGGTCTTGTGGTCCGGGCTTGGTTTTTTGAGCCCAACCCAGAGCGGGTCTTTGGGGTCGAGGTTAAGCACGCGGTGGTTCTTCACATAGACCTGGGGAACGCGGTCATTGGTGGTGGGCAGCAGGAAGGAGTAGTCAAAACCAATCTCGAGTGGCCCCGGCTTGAGGTCGCCATTCCAATCTGGGGTTTTCACTCCCAAGCCCAGATGCCACTTGCCGATGACCGCGGTTTTGTAGCCGGTCTTTTGCAGCAGGTCCGGCATGGTGACGATGTCCGGACGGATCAGGGCGGGGGAGTTGGGGCCGGCGATTCCGGTGCCTTTGACACGGAAGGCGTGGGTGCCGGTCAGGAAGGCGTAGCGGGTTGGCGTGCAGGTGGAGGCAGAGCAGTAGCCGCTGGTGAAGCGCAGTCCCTCGGCAGCGAGCTGGTCAATGTGTGGGGTTTTTAGGTTTTCGGGCTTGGCGCCGTAGCAGCCAACGTCTCCGTAACCCATGTCGTCCGCCATGATGACGATGACATTCGGTTTTATAGAGCTTGCATTGATGCTCCCCCCCGGTCGCTCCCCTGCGGGGCAGCCTATCGGCTGTCTATCTCGCTCCACTCGGTTCCTCTTGAAGGCTTCGCCTTCAGACCGTCGGCCGCCGGTGCTTGCACTTTCATCGTTCGCCCGCTGTGGCTGCTCTGCAGCAGCCGAAGAGTGAAGAGTGAAGAGTGAAGTGAGAAAGAGGGAGAAGAGGGCGCGGAATTTCATGATGGTTTGGATACGTTGGGTCGGGGTGGGATATTGCAGTTGAGGGTAGGTAGTAGATGTCAGACTGGAAGATAAAAGATTGAATGAGGAATTTGGAACTCCGGCACGAAGCATTCACCAGGCCTGATAGGAAGAGTGCGCCAAGACGCGAAGGCGCTAAGGCGCTAAGGGATTCGCTGAAAACAAAAAACCCCGCCGTGGGTCACGGCAGGGTTTTTGAAAACTATTTCAATCTTCGCTTTTCACTCTCCACTCTTCTCTAGCTCCTGCGTCTGCGCAGCAGCATGGAGCTGAGTCCAAGGCCGAGTAATGCGGTGGAGGAGGGCTCGGGGACAACGAGCAATAGACCTGCTGTGTTAGTGTTAAAACTACCTGCTTCGTAAGCGGTGATTCCAAGGTCCCACTTGTCGTTGAGATACATTTCCACACCCCTGCGATCAAAGTCGCTCAGCGCATCTTCATACACGATGACTTCGGCGATGTCGCCAGTCCATGCACGCCCAGTGTTAAAGCCGCGGTCTCCGCCAACCTTCCAGCTGGTGAAAGAATTCGGAGTGGTGTCGACTCCGCTGTTAAGATGCCAATCGGCTGGATTAGTAATGCCAGTATGCGTTTGGACGCCGTCCAGCCATTTGGAGTCCTCAAATCCGCTCCCACCTTCATTACCCCAACTCGTGCTGTTACCGGCTCCTGTGAAATATTGCTGAGCGGCCCCGAAACCAGTAGCAGCTCCATACAATCCCTCACTGCTTCCTCCGGTTGGAAATATGGTGAAGTCATACTCTGTGACGATGAATGCGGTTCCTGTAGTGTAGGTGTGATTGATGACGAAGTGATCATTGCCGTCAAATCTTACAACCGGCATGCTGTTGAGCGCGTTCAAAACGACAGTCGGATCACCTGTGGCCGTAGCATCGTGATCTGAGTCTGTGTAAAATGAACTGTCTTCCCAGGTGCTGATGGCACCTGCAGAGGTGAATAGGGAAGCGTCAAGGCGTGTTGCCATGGTGAGAGCAGCATGGCTACTTATGCTGGTGGCGAGTGCTATTGAAAGCATGGTGTAGGTGGTTTTCATGATTGTGATAAGATTAGGATTGGTTAATATTAAATATATATTTTGTAATTCGACATATATAATGACATAAATTATGAAATTTGCATATCACCTTTTGGGGTGATGCAGGCATTTTGCTGAAATCATGACGGCTTGGTTGCCATTTACAGTCTGTGGTCTGAAAGTTATGGCGATGATCCTGGATCACTTTTGGCGGTAAGCGGGTTGTTTTTTTCTATTTAATTGTCGATTCTAATTTTCATTCTTCCTGAAGCAGTCTTAGACTCCTGTGCATCACATCATGTCTGAATCACTCTCACCTACTAATGTTGCGCCTAAATTGATTAACCTCACTTTGCGTGACGGGCAGCAATCAACGCTGGATGCTGCGGATTGGATACTTGATCCCTGCGCATATTCCAAAGTGGCCGCGGCTTCTCAGCAGGCAGGCTTCAATGGGATCGAGATTTCAGGTGGTCAGAGCTTTCAGATTGCGATTGGGAATGGCTATAATCCGTTCACGACTTTGAGCTCGGTAAGTCAGGCTTTGAGGCACCAGGGGGCAAATGGTAGGTTTGAGTTGCAAATGCTTTTTCGCGGAGCCAATGCCCTAGGTTTTCGTCATTACGATCAGGATTTGTTGGAAGTAACTTTGAAGGAATTTATCAAGTGTGGGATCACGAAAATTCGCTGTTTCGATGCATTAAACGATATTGATAATCTCACCCTACCGGAATCGGTCAAGACAGCACCCGGACTCACGCTCGAGGGGGCGATTTGTTTCACGCATTACGCTGAGTCGCCTGATCGCTATCAGGATGTTTATTTTTGTCGCTATGCTGAGGCTTTGATTAAAGCTGGTTACAACGCGATCGCCATTAAAGACATGTCTGGGCAACTCACTGCTGAGCGGGTGGACCATCTAGTGCCTGCTTTGTTAGAAATCCTGAAGCCACAGGGGCTGCCTTTGTCCCTGCATTGTCATTCGACTGATGCTGAGCGTTCGCGCGGAGCTATTGCACGTGCATTGCATTACGGCATCTCGGCTATCGAAACCGTTGAGGGCTCTCTGAGTGGAGGTTCATCGCATCATCCTCTGTCGGAGGTCGCGCCAGAGCTAATCTCAGATCAAGCCGCGTATGAACAGCTAGGACGCAGGGTTGAGCAGCTTTGGGGCAGTCATCCTGAGCGTAAAGATACGGAAATCGCATCAGATCTGAAGCAGAAGCTTTGTGCGGCTGGCGTCCCGGGCGGAGCGATGCCGTTTGTCATCCGTGACCTAAAGCAGCAAGAGCCGACGATACGAGCAAAGTACGCTAGTTCGAAGCATAGCCATGCGCAGTCCGAGCCTGTTGAGAGCTTTGCTGACGTGGTGGATCTCTTTTTAGCCGAGCTGAAAAAAGTATGTCAAGATGCGGGTCTGCCGCTTTTGGTCACGCCAACAGCGGACATCTGCTGTAAGCAAGCGATTGCTAATTTGGCCTTTGGTGCAGATCCATATTCAGGAGAGCTCTCTGAGCGGTATCTAAGCCGTGCAGGTCAGCCAAACCCAGACCCACGCTATGCCAAGTTGATTTTGGGTTACTACGGTGAGCTGAAAGCTTATGATGGAAGCGGCGTGGTTCATGGTCCAACTATTGAAGTCCTCCATTTCTTCCAAGCCAACAACGCGCAACAACTCAATCCGATCAAGCATCATCCGTCTAAGGCAGCACCTGGTGGTGATTTGCGGGAAGCACAGCAGAGCGCGTGGAGCTTGATTCAGAAAAAAGGCGACAGTGCCTTGTCTTTCGCTAGTTTTGACCAGCTTACTATTTTGTATGCGCTGCGACCTGCGGGTGCTCAAGCGTCGCACGATCCTATCGAGCACGCGATGGGGCAATATATCAACCGTACTGAGCTGGCCAAGATCGATGGACGCGGACAAACGTTTCCGGGTTATCAGATGTTGATGCAGCCGATCTTGGACTACTTGTCGGCAGATTTCATTCTTAACCCAAGCCAGCAGGCTGGTGATATTATTCAGAAGCCACTGCATCAAATGGGTCGCAATCTTTGCTGTCAGCTCTTTGATATCTACTACGAGCTGCCAGTCTGGGCAAAGGCCAACCGGTTAATGAGTCATCTGACCAAGTTGCTGTCCTCAGAGCATATCAGGCCAGACTTACTAGAGGCGGTGCGCCACGTTAGTGAGAGCTTGGTGAGGCTGGACCTGCGTCCCTCGCGTCAGGAACGTGCTGACCTAACCAAGGCGCTTGCTCGCTTTGAAGAACTAACCATTGCGGAGCTCTTTCATAGCCTGGCGCTGATTAATAGTTTTGTGAATGGAATTGCAAAGCACGCCACGAACCCAAGCTATTATGCCCAGCGCAGCATCGGATTTACTGATTTAAAATCCTTCATTGAGCGCAGCGAGGCACACGCTAAGGCAAGTCTCGACTGCCCGTGGGAAGATCATCTGCAACAGAGTATCACGGGGAAACACATTCGCTTAAAAAATGATCTGATCAGTCGGGCGGCAAGCTGGACGGCGTGAGTCCATTCATTGCGCCAAGTGATTCTTTGTTACCAGGATGAGGACGATTTTAT
Organism: Akkermansiaceae bacterium; assembly: GCA_029252325.1. Taxonomy (GTDB): domain Bacteria; phylum Verrucomicrobiota; class Verrucomicrobiia; order Verrucomicrobiales; family Akkermansiaceae; genus Oceaniferula. Next base: position 4,654 of record JAQXBQ010000041.1, on the reverse strand, counting down.
CAATGAGAGCAGGTTCTGAGAACTGGATGGTCAGCTTGGCTGTTTCATCGGCGGATTTATTGGGAGGTGATCGGTATCCGATCGGAGCGACTCCGATGTTCAGGCCGGGGTAGGCAAGGGAGTCGATGCGTGATTGGATTCCGGAGAAGCGGGACTCAAGCTCTGAGATGGAGGGGTTTGCTTGAGAGGGATCAGCCTGCGCCGAGATAAGGCTGACGAGGCTGATGAGCCAAGTGCTGATCAGAAGTAGGGAGCGAGAACGTGTCCAAGTGACCATGGGTTGAAGAATGAAGCCTTAGGGCGTGTTAACGCGACTTGGAGCGAGTGGATCCGGCGACACTATAGAGGCTGGATCAAATTGTGCTGTGGCGTATTTACGTGGCAATATCGGCGCCAATACAGAGCCTAAGTTCTACTTGGAAAAGCGTCAACTTGCTTGTTTACGTCCGTTGGCGGATGCAGTTTTGAGTTTTGAGCGATGAATTTGGCATGAGGCCAAGCCGCCGACTTTGTCGGGGTCTGCGAGAGGTCAACGCACACGCAGTGTGTGTATCACGCCCTACCGGAGGGTGTTATGTGGTAGGGCGCGTTGGCTTCAACGCGCCGGATGGTAGAATGGTGGTTGTTAGTTCGTCTTGCCACCATTGACCGAGATCGACTGTCCGGTGACAAAACCTGAATCTTCGTGTGCGAAGAAGAGCGCGGTGTGGGCGATGTCCTGGGGAGTGCCCCAGCGGCCTGCGGGGATGGTGGCGAGGTAGTTGTCCTTGGTTGCTTGAGGTACTTCGTCGTGACGCTCAACAGGAATCCATCCCGGAGCGAGGGCGTTGACGGTAATGCCGTGTGGAGCCAGTTCGCTAGCGGTAGAGCGGACGTAGCCGAGTTGGCCACCTTTGGCGGCGACGTAGGCGGAGAAGCGAGGTAGGCCGAGCTCGAAAACTTCCGAGGTGATGTGGATGATACGGCCGAACTTGTTTGCCTGCATTGATGGCAGGGCGGCTTTGGTGAGGTAGTGGGGCCCAAGGATGAAGGCGGCGTGCATGGAGGCCAGGTCCTCATCGGTGTAGTCCTCGAGGGCTTTCTCATACTGCGGCGGTGTGGCGTTGATGACTAGGGTGTCTGGTGCCTGGCCGAAGTGCGCGCTGACATCACTGATGAGTTGGTTCACCCCTGCTTCACTGAGGGCATCGGCCTTGAAGATTTCACCACTGCCGCCATTGGCTGCGTGCTGCTCCACTTCCGCGAGGGCCTCGCGGGCATTGGCTTCGTTGTGGGCGTAGTTGAGGGCGACTTGGTAGCCGGACTTGGCGAAAGCGAGAGCGATGGCACGGCCGAGGCCACGAGTGGCGCCGGTGATGAGAACGGTTCGGGACATTGGAATGAGGAATTAGGAATGAGGAATGAGGAATTTGGAATATGAAAGAGCGGGCGACGGTGCTGCCAAAGGCAGGGAGGAGTGCAAGCGGGTCATGCTAGGCGATGATTTCTTTGATCGGGCGGGCGCCTTCGACGCCGACGAGTTTTTCATCAAGGCCGGCGTGGAAGAAGGAGAGGTTGTTAGGGTCAAGGCCAAGTTGTTGCAGGATGGTGGCGTGTAGGTTTTTGACCTCAAGCGGGCGTTCAACGGCAGCAGCGCCTAGTTCGTCGGTCTGGCCGACACTGATGCCTCCCTTGATACCTCCGCCTGCCATCCAAGTGGTGAATCCGTAGGCGTTATGGTCGCGTCCTGATCCCTTGGCGTATTCTGCAGTGGGCTGGCGGCCGAATTCTCCGCCCCAGACGACGAGAGTCTCATCCAGCAGGCCGCGTTGCTTGAGGTCTTCGAGTAGTCCGGCGATCGGTTTGTCGGTGGCACCTGCGTGTTTGTTATGGTTGGTTTCCAAGTCGCCGTGGGCGTCCCAGTTGTCATCGTTGTGGGCACCACCAGAGTAAATCTGGATGAAGCGCACGCCACGCTCGACCAGACGGCGGGCCATGAGGCATTTTTTACCGAAGTCTTCTGTGCGGTCTTGGTCCATGCCGTAGAGGGACTTGATGTGCTCAGGCTCTTGGTCGAGATCGATGGCCTCTGGAGCGGTCGACTGCATCTTGTAGGCGAGTTCATAGGAAGCAATCCGTGCGGCAAGGTTGGAGTTATCCCAGCGAGCTTCCTGATGGCTGTGGTTGAGATGATTGAGGGACTGGATCAGACGGTATTGCTCATCCGCGCCCATGTTGTTGACGTGTTTGAGGTCGAGAATGGGGTCGCCTTTGGAGCGGAACACGGTGCCTTGGTAGGAGGCGGGCATGTAGCCGGAGGTCCAGTTTTTGGCACCGGAGATGGGGCCGCCGGTTTTGTCTAACATGACGACATAGCCGGGGAGGTTTTGGTTTATGCTTCCCATGCCGTAGTTGACCCAGGATCCGAGGGAGGGTTTGCCACTGATGATGGAGCCAGAGTTCATCATCAGCATGGCAGAACCATGGATGGGGGAATCCGCCTGCATGGAGTGCATGAAGGCGATGTCGTCAACATGCTTGGCGACATTAGGGAACAGGTCGGAGACGTATTTGCCGCACTGGCCGTATTGCTTGAACTTCCAGCGTGGCTCGACGATGCGGCCTTGGTTTTTCTTGCCGCCTCGGCCGAAGGTTTTGACATCGACGGTCTTACCATCCATGCCGACCATGTCGGGTTTGTAGTCAAAGGTGTCGATGTGGCTGGGGCCACCGTACATGAACAGGAAGATGACACTTTTCGCCTTGGCGGGAAAGTGGGTCTGGCGAGGGGAGAGGGGGTTGAGCGGGGTGTCGATACCAGGGGCTGCCTGGGCAACCTGGTCAAAGAAACCTTCCTTGGCAAGCAGGCCCGTGAGGGCGAGCTTGGTGAAACCTCCGCCGATATCCTGGAGGAATTCACGGCGGTTAGTACGCCGGCAAAAATCTGGTTGGTGAGTGCTCATGGACTTTAAATTTGGAATGAGGAATTTGGAATGACCCTAGTCGAGGTAGAGGGTTTCGTTGAGGTTGAGAAGCAGGAGGCATATCCTGGCGAGGGCGGCAGAGGGGTCTAGCTTGTAATCTGTTAGTAAGTCTTGGTGCAGGGTGTTGATCTCGGCAAGCTCTGCCTCGGTAGCTATGCGGCCAGTGGCGAGCTCAAAACCTTGGCGGAGCTGTTGCTCTGTTAGCTCCGGGTATTGTGATTCTAATTTGCCGGCAAAGATAGCAGCACGCTGGTTGATGAACTCGCTATTGAGCATGGTCAAGGTCTGGGTGGGAACGGTGGTGGCAAAACGTGTCGGGCATGAAATATCTCGTTGTGGGGCATCAAAGGCACTGAGCAGAGGTAGCTGGATGGAGCGTTTGACATGGATGTAGATGCTGCGGCAATTCGCTTCGGGGCCTTTGGTTTCTGGCCAGACTTTTTTGGGCTGGGAGGAGGTGGCGAGCACGGCGTCAGGCATCTTGGGTCGTATGAATGGCTGGGATGGCTTTTGTAATCGTAGCTCATGTGATAGGCTGAGGAAGGTGTCGCGTATTTCCTCGGCAGTGAGGCGGCGCGGGTTGTGTTTCCACTGGAGCTTGTTGAGTGGGTCGCTTTGGGTCGCGGCCTTGTTAGGGTATGTCGAGCGGCGGTAGGTATCGCTGGTAAGCATCAGGCGCATGATGTGTTTAATACTCCAATCGGATTCCATGAACTCGATGGCGAGCCAGTCCAGCAGGGCTTGATCTGAGACGCCACCACCGAAGACACCAAAGTCATTGGCAGATGGCACAATGCCGGTGCCAAAGCAGTGTTGCCAGAGGCGGTTTACCATGACGCGGGCGGTGAGCGGGTTGTCTTTGCTGGTGATCCAGCGGGCAAGGGCGAGGCGTCTGCCGTGGCTACTGGTCTTCTGATAGTCACCGGTGATGGGAAGCTGGGCAGCTTCTGGCGAGTTGGCCATAACGAGGGGGATACCGGGGGAGACCTCATCTCCAGGTGCGTGCACGCTGCCGCGCCGGTGGATGAAAGACTTGGGGATGACGCGGTTTTCCAGCTGGGTCATGTAAGGCATGCCCTTGTGGGTAATCTGGTGACGGGCGCTAGTGATGCGGTTTTTTTGCTGGGTGATTTTATCGGTGAAGTCCTGACCGTAGAGAGCAATAAGCTCCTCGGGGAAGTGCTCGGAGTAAAGCTCGGGGCTGACGGCGTGGAAGAGGTGAGGGAAAACGGCGACATTAAGATACTTGTGTGGCTTGGGGGAGTGGACGATCAGGCCGAGGGTGTTCTTGCCGGTGGTGAGGTGGGTCAGGTCGGACTTTTTGAAGGGGTAATAGCGCAGCTTGCCAGCAGTGTGGGCGGGGCCGGAGTGGACGGTGTTGCCATTGATGAGCACGGTGATGGTCTGGGCCGTGCCGCGGGTATAGACGACAAAGCGCTCGGGGATGGTGGTTAGGCCGAAGTCCTTGCGCAGGTAGAGGGTGTGGTGTTTCTGGTTCCATGGCTTGGCAGCACCGCCGAATTCTGGGCCGGGGTTACCATGGCGCAGTGGTAGCCTGGACTCCTGAAAACCTTCACCGGAGAAGGAGGGGAGTGACCAGCCGGGGTCAGTTGGTTTTTGGTGGGTGACTTGCCAGGAGACGTGGAAGCCGTCGTAGGCGAAGGGGATAATGGCCTTGTCTTGGTGGGAGG
>JAQXBQ010000066.1 GCA_029252325.1 Akkermansiaceae bacterium | reverse complement strand
AAAATGATCTAATAAATCAAGCTTAATTAAGCATTGACTAAGAAGACTATGACAGTATAATTACACACCTTCGGAGTGTAGCGCAGTCTGGTAGCGTATCTGGTTTGGGACCAGGTGGTCGGGGGTTCAAATCCCTCCACTCCGACCAAAATTAATTTTTAAAGTGCAAGCCTAAACTTTATTAAAGCAAAGTTATGCGCCCATAGCTCAGCTGGATAGAGCAACGGCCTTCTAAGCCGTAGGTCATACGTTCGAATCGTATTGGGCGCGCCACTTTTTTATGGCGGGAATAGCTCAGTTGGTAGAGCCCCGGATTGTGATTCCGGTTGTCGCGGGTTCGAATCCCGTCAGCCACCCCACTCATCAACTATTAAGCAGCGGTTTTTTTGATCGATCAGTTCTTAGCCGTTGTGGCGTGGGACACTTTCATTCTTTTACTCGTTGCCTTTTTATCCATCCTTAGCCTTTTATTCACGTTGTCTCTTAAAACGTAGAAGGATTCATCATATGTCTAATATTGAAGAAGTCATTGGTTACCAATTTGGGGATTCGTCTCTCTTGAAGGAGGCCCTGACGCACCCCAGTAAGACTTTTGAAACAAAAGAGGCTTGCCCGCATAATCAGAGAATGGAGTTTCTCGGTGATGCGGTAATACAACTGGTTTTGACAGAGCGGCTTTACAAAATGTTCCCGACTTTTCCAGAGGGGCAGTTAACCAAACTGCGGGCGCGGCTAGTGTCGCGGAGTGCTTTGCATAAATTTGCCACCGAAATGAATCTCGGTAAATTCATCATGATGGGAAAAGGGGAGGAAGCCTCGGGTGGCCGTGATAGGCCATCTACCTTGGCTGACGCTTTTGAGTCAGTGATGGGGGCTGTTTACCTTGACGGTGGCTTAGATGCAGCCGAGGCAGCGGTGGAGAAGCTCTGTGAACGATGGATTGAGCAGGTGGCTGAGTCTCCTGATGAGCGAAATCCCAAAGGTAAGCTCCAGGAACAATTGCAGGCACTTGCGCCTGAGAGTCCTAGCTATAAAGTTCTTGAGGAAGCAGGGCCGGATCACTCAAAGAGGTTTAAAATATCGGTTGAGTGGCAGGGCTTGTTATTGGGTAAGGGGGTAGGCAAAAGCAAGAAAGATGCAGAGTCGCGTGCTGCCAAGGATGCGCTCAAGAGAGAAAATTGGCTCAGTGATTCTGACTAGCCCCTGATTAGGGTCAAGACTGCAACGCTCTTTGCTTCGTGGTTTAATAACACTTTGGAGCATTCATTTGCAGTTGAACCCGTAGTGAAAACATCGTCGACGAGTATGATGCGTTTGCCTTGAACATGCTTTTTGTATCTCGCTTTCAATCCAAAGGCGCCACGTAAGTTTTCAAGCCGCTTAGATCGACTAAAGCGGGTCTGAGTTGCCGTATTTCGAATGCGTTTCAGCGCGTTGCTAGCCTCTAGGCCTGTTCGTTTTTGGAGCTGAATGGCGAGTTCCTCGGACTGATTAAATTTTCGTTTGCGCATTCTGCTAGGATGAAGAGGAACGGGAATGAGGGTGCCGCCATTAAGATATGGTTCAAACCTAGGGTCATCGAGCCCAATATTGATCAGGTCCCCTAGTGCAGCAGAAAGATGTATTTGCCTGAGGTATTTATAATCATGCAATAACGCTCTGCTATCGTTGTCGCTGTGAAGCGGTGCGCGCGCAAATTCAAAATCAAGCTCGAGGTCGTGGCAGTTGGGACATGAGAAATCTGAGGTGATATCACCGTCGTAGCATGCGCCGCAAAGTTTGCAAAATGGTGCCTTTGTATACCCTAAGGATTTTTTGCAGCACTCACACAAGTGGCGACCGTGGGTCAGAGAGCATTGGCAAAGCTGGCACTGTGCTGGATAAATATAGTCAAGAATTCTGCTCGCTTGGCGTGATATAAGCTTAGGCATCGAGACAGTCTTTGTGAGCATGATGAAGTTTAAATTTCAGCTGTTTCTTTTGATTCTAATATCTGAAGAATAATATGCACGAAGATGGCACTTATGATTAGTAAATAAAAAGGCAGCAATCCTAACGAGCCGTCGGAACTCGTCAGTAGTTTTGGCATTTGAGCTGATCGGGGCCCTGGTGTGGTGATTTGTAACAAGGTGCTGATCGAGAAAATAAATCCGAGATGTAGGCCAATTGGTAACCAGAGTGATGCTGTTCGATAACGAGCATAGGATAGCACGAGGCCAAAACAAAAAAGGAGCATGAAGCTAAAAATAAATTTTTCGAGAGTCAATAAGTTCTGAACCATGCACGCGATCATTCTAAATCCAGCATCTGCTTTATCGGGGTTGGCAAGCTCCTCGCTTCCCGTCGGCATCAGAGAACAAATGACAGCGTATAAGAGAGAAATAAATACCATGGCTAGTGCTGGATGCATGGCGCGTAAAAAAATACCCATTAATACTCCTCGGAAAAAACATTCGCTAATAAGGGCGATAATGGCAGCTGATGCTAGCCCCTTAAGTATGATGCTCCAGTAGTCAGTAGACTGGTGAAATGACAACCAGCCGTTCATTTGTATCAGGAAAATTGAAATAGCCATGAGGCTGCAAGTAATCAAGATGCCGACGCCGATATGAAGTGAAGCATTTACATTACGGTGCAATGCTTGCCCCTTTTGATTGCTGTCGGTTGGCTTCCTTAGCCTAACGCGCCACGGTTTTACTGGTTGTTTTTCCCCTTGAGTGGATAGCTTACACCACATGATAAAGGGACCTGCCAAAGCGAGGGCGGTGATCACAAGCGTATGATAATAATAGAAGGCAAATGGTGTTCCCATACAGCGATTGGCCAACCAATCGAGCATCGGGTTTAAGGCCCGTGACTGACCGACCTCGGCAAGAAGCATCCCGGCATTGTAGATCCAAGGCGAAACGACGGCCGAGGCTAGAATGGTAAGGGCGAAATAAAGGGTGACTTTAGTGAGGTCACTCTGGATGAGGCGCAGCACGGCACGCATTGTCATGAAAAAATGATCTCACGTCAATGACTTGAATGATGGAAGTTTCGTATTCTCATTCTTTGAAATTTTGGATAATGAAATGCATGCAGAAACATCAGTGGAGGGAAGAGGGTGATGACGGGACTAAAATCTATCGTGCTACTTATCATGCCTCTGAGTGGAAATTATACTCTCAATTAAAAGGGGATGAGGATTGGCATCACTATGACCCAATTCCTGAGAATTTACTCGAGAAGCTTCGTGAAGTAATGTGGAACAAATACCAGCGCGGGAGATGTCCCCACAAGCTGGTAACAAAAATTGATAAAATGCTGGGTAAGGACTAGCTATCTAGTAGATCTGGCCTGTTAGCTTTTGTTCTTTCCAGCGCTTGTTCTTTTTTCCAAGCCGATATTTTTCCGTGGTCACCACTCAGCAAGATATCAGGGACCTTCATGCCTCGGAAGTTGTTAGGTTTGGTGTATGACGGTGCCTCGAGCATTTTTGGATTTGAAAACGATTCCTCTGCTGATGATCTAGCATCTCCCAATGCTCCCGGTATAAGCCTCACAATGGCATCCGTGAATACTGCAGCTGCTACAGCACCATTGGTCAAAATATAATCTCCAATTGAGATTTCTTCATCGACGAGCGTGTCGATAACGCGTTGATCGACACCTTCGTAGTGTCCACAGAGAATGATCAAATGCTGCGATGTTGATAGGCGCTGGGCATCTACTTGTTGGAAAGGTTTGCCCTGAGGAGTCATGAGGATGACACGAGTAAGGTCATTTTTGAGTTCTTCCACAGCTGTAAAAATGGGCTCAGGCATCATAAGCATTCCTTGGCCGCCGCCGCAGAGGTAGTCATCAGTTTTACGGTGCTTGCCAGTTGCCCAGTCACGCAGTTGATGGGCTTGAATGTCCACGAGACCTTGTTCGCGTGCACGTTTGATAATGCTGTCGCTCAGAGGACTGAGAGCAATATCTGGAAAAAGTGTAATGATATCGATACGCATGCGTTGAAAAGATCAATAATCTAAACGTAACAATCAAGAAGGAAGAAGAAAGATTCAAGTTTGCAGTTTTTTGTAACCCAGCTATCCATGTGTTGGTGAGCAGAGCGAATCAGAAGTCTATTTACATTGTTGCTGGCGAGGTCAGTGGAGACACGCATGGAGCCTGCCTAATGGATGCTCTGTTGTCTCTTGCTCCTGATATCTCATTTCGGGGTGCCGGCGGCCCGGCCATGAGTGAGGCATCGGGTGATCATGTCGTGAACTGGGTAGAAGATGCCGCGGTAATGGGCATATGGGAAGTTCTTAAGCATTATCGTTGGTTCAAGCAGCGCTTTAATGAAATGTTAGAGGAGGTGGCTCAACTCCAACCTGATGTGCTGATCTTGATTGACTATCCTGGCTTCAACTTGCGTCTCGCCTACGCGGTCAAAAAATGCTCACCCCGAACAAAGATTGTATATTACATAAGCCCTCAGGTGTGGGCATGGAATAAAGGTCGGATACCCAAAATGGCCAAGACTCTTGATCTCATGCTGTGTATTTTCCCTTTTGAGAGGGAAATATTTGAGTCTGCAGGTCTGACTACGGTTTTCACGGGACATCCCTTGGTCGACGAACTACAGGATAAGCGAGAAGACGTTTCTCGCGAACAAGATTTGATAGGTTTGTTTCCGGGTAGCAGAGAGCGTGAGGTTGCGAGGCTTTTCCCCGTAATGGTAGAGACGGCCAGGCGCATACATTCGCAGAACCCAAATTGGAAATTTGAAGCTGCAGCCGCATCAGATATGTTGGCAGATCGCATGCGTACGATTATTCTAGATGCGAAATTGCCGGCATCCTTGATTACGGTGCAGACGGGCTCAAGTTATTCATTAATGCAGCGTGCTACCTCTGGAGTGGTTGCCAGTGGCACGGCTACGTTGGAAGCTGCGGCTCTAGGCTTGCCATACTGTTTAGTTTATAAAATATCGTGGCCAACTTGGGTGATAGGCAAGTTGCTTGTAAAGATAGACTTTATCGGACTGGTTAACATTCTCGCCGGTGAAGAGGTGGTCAAGGAATTGATCCAAGGGGATGCTGAGCCTGATAATATCGCTCGCAATATCAAGTTGCTAATGGAAGACAAAGACAGCAGAGAGAATCTACGAGAAGAATTGTTGTCCACGGCAGCTAAGCTAGGTGAATGCGGGGCTCACAGGAGAG
>JAQXBQ010000065.1 GCA_029252325.1 Akkermansiaceae bacterium | reverse complement strand
AACAGCCGCCGCATTTAGACCTGCAACATTAAGAATGCTTGATACGCTGCTACTACCAGAACCACCACCTTCAAAATCGATCAAGGGGCCAACTCCCCCAGTTGAGCCTGCAACATCTCTATCCCCACCCCTAGCAATAGCTCCAAGGCTCACCCCGATATCAGTACCATTACCCAGCGAAGCTTCTCCAAATACAGTGGAAATCATGACCTGCTGCGGGCGACCATCAAGCTTATCAACGAGCTCAGTAACAATACGCACACTCTCGGGTGGACCTTGGACAAGAATGCTATTTGCCAAGTTGTCAGCAACGATGAAAGTCTTACCTACCACGATTGACTCAGGCACATCACTCACATTGAATTCTTCCACAGATTCAACATTACCACTACGAGAGCTGCCTCGATCATTGTTGTTTGTGCTCCGACTAGATTGATTGCGTTGCTGATTGGGCCGTGCATTACCTTGTCGGTTTGGCGAATTAGAATTCGAGCCATTGTGTGCCTCGAGTGCATCCGCCGCTATTTGCAAAAAGTCACTAGCAATGACGAAGCGTAGTTTCCTTTTGTAGAATGAATTTCGATTAGGCGCAGCATCAAACTGACGTACTAGTCCCTCAACAAAAACAATATCAACCGGTCTACCCATAATGAAAATCTTATTCAAACGGGGGTCGGGAACAATCTGCACGGGAATATCTTCACCAGCTGTTGATACAGGGGCATTCACCACAGGAGCTGGAACTCCTGGTTTCGGCTGAGCCGCTCCTACCTTTGTTACCCCTGCTGTCGTATCACTCTGCTTCTGAGCATTCATGATCTCGTTGAGCGTTGCTGCAATATCCTCAGAATCAGCATACTTTAGCTCCACCCACGCAGTAGCAACATTGCCTGTAGGAACATCAATGTATCTCTGTTGGTTAATGAGCTTACGAACAAAAGTTGATTTGCCCGTAATAAGTATGGCGGAAGCATTTGGCACAGCCGCGATTTTCGCACCGGGCCCCAAACCATGGATACTTTGAGTGAATGTCCTCACCGCCTCCTCAGGCTTGATGAAATTCAACTTCATGAAATACGAGATATAATCGTCACCCTCTGGGATTTTACTCGCATCATCAATGATATCTTCAAGCTCAGCAGGGCCGTTGGCTCCACTACCCTGTGCCTTTGGCAAGAGCTTCACCTCATTGACACCACTGGGAACGAATACATAACCCTCCATGCCAAGGACTTTGACAAGTAAACTAGCCGCCTGTTGATTAGTAAGAGGCCCACGCTGGAAAAACCTAATTTCAAGATCCTGTGTCGCGGAACTCAGCAGCACACGTTGGCCGGTATATTTAGAGTATTCGTCTGCCACATCTTGATCATCCCAATTACTGCCATCGATGATCTCTCCTGTTTTTGCGGCCATTGCCATAGGCCCACTGTTCGCATCCATTTTGGGGATGATCCTGCGTGCTGATGCAGTCTTCAACCCTTGTGGCACTATCGGCTGAGCCGCTCTGACTGGCACCACTGGAGCCACTGGAATATCTATGTTAGCCGGGACTGGTGCAGACTTCTCCACTTGGGGCTGAGCTTTACCCACCGATGTGGGAGCACCACCATCCACGACTTGAGTATGCCCAGTAACCATAAAGGCAATACTGGTAAAAATGGATAAAAAGATCTTCATAGATGACGTTCGTTTAAAATCGCTTAAGGCTTATTCGCTTTTGAAGTGTATCGCTTTCGTACTGGACGAACAACATTGCCTTTACTGGGAGCTACAGGCTGAACAATCCTGGGCTTATTGGAACCAGCCTGTTTCACTCGGCTGGACTTGGTCTGCCCTGATGCCGATGACCTCACCTTAATAAGGTTCTCATCATATGAAATCCAAGCGGTTTGAGATCCTTGACGAACCCGGACTTTCGAAGCCTTTGGATCAGCTATATTTTGATCCACCTCCAGTAATTCAAAGCCGTCAGCAGAAAACCCGGGTAAAAACCGCACCCGATACTTTCGATCTTTTTTATTAATCAAAGTAACTGCCCAACCTTTACCGTCAGTATTGGGGCGGATACTGCCAAGCATCCAATCCTTCTCCAGTGGAGATGTAACTTGGGAAACACTGGACGACGCCCGAATGGTGAAAGGCGACCGTGATACTAAAATGCCAAATTGGGATGCGCTTGGTTTGCGCGGCGGAGTCGCGAGTGACACATCGACGAACAGCAAGCCCATAAGGACCGTCATACGACATAGAATAGATGATGTGTTACGCATGGAATGACTGAAGAATGTATAACTTAAATAACGCCTGATTGTCAGTAAATTGTTTGTTTAATGTGTAGATCACTCCAAAAAATCAGAGAATCGCCGCCTTACTCGACTAAAATTGGCTCATCCTCTCTTTCAGGACGAAACCATTGCGTAATTTCAAGTTCACAATCAATACGCGTAGGATCGTCATGGGGGCTAATTCGCACAAAGGTGACGGATCGGCTGAGAGCTGGGTCCTGTAAATCAGTGAGCCACTTATACAGTTGTTCGTCCATTGCATTGGCAGTCACCTTGACCAGTGCGCTGCGATAGGCACCAGCTTCTTCGGTGTCGGCACGCTGCGGGCTAGGCCGCTTCGACAGAGCTACACCATGACGCTTGGCAGCCTCTTCGGTAAAAGCTGCAAGCTCGGCTCCAATATTTGCATGCACCCCTATCACTGGCTGGTTATTTGCCAGCCATTCAACCTCGTCAGCCTTCGACTCCCACGTGGCTAAATCTTGCTCCATCAAGTCCAGTTTTTTAGCGCCAATATCGAGCTGACTACGCTTTTTTTGCATCGCGGCATTAAAAGACGTGAACAAGAAAATATTGATGACCAAGAAAGCCACGCCAAGAAGCAGTAAAATCAGATTTTTCTCTCGTGAATTCATGATTACATACCTCCTTTCAACTTACCTTCGTAATTAAATTTCCAACGATCTGTCTTGCGATCATCTTCCGCTGGGGGCAACGACCATTCATAGTCTTTGAGCGCGCGCCTTATTTTCTCGGAATAACTACTGGTCGTCTTGAGCTCAGAAGACTCTCCACGAATCACGATACGCTCGCGACTGGCTTCAAAAACCTTAAACCGCAGATCTTGTGATAGAGGAATGATCGTGGCAGTTCTGTAGAGTAACTGAATCGGCCAATTCTGACTTTCCACCACTGCCGCCAACTGCTGCCAATCAGCGTTAAACAGAGCAATTTCGGCGTGATTGGTCTTCACGTCTCTTATCTTCTTATCCTGGTCATCGATAGAACGGGTTAATTCTACATAATGATAACCAAAATAAGCAGCAAATCCGAGATAGAGAACCAAGGTGATCGAGATCAATACATTTCGCTTCTGCCTTTTTTCTTTCACCCGCTTTTCGCTTCGAGCATCAGCAGGAAT
>JAQXBQ010000284.1 GCA_029252325.1 Akkermansiaceae bacterium | reverse complement strand
AAGGTTATACTAAATATAACAGTCTGACAGGGGAAGTAAATTCACCATTACTTTTTGCTTTGCATTTACGTAGCCATCATATAATGTTCCAGAGAACACTGTTCATGTAGTCACTGTATTGGTGCTGAATCATCTAAACTATCGACTTTCATTAAGTCCAGCACAGCAACCACCACACCAACCACACCAACCACTATACCATGTCCACTACCCAACTCACCAATCGACAACAAGAGGTTTTAGATTACCTCAAGGAAACGCACCGAGTCGAAGGTTACATGCCATCGACCCGTGATATTCAGCGACATTTTAATTTTGCCAGTCAGACGGCGGCGATTAGTCACCTGAGAGCTCTTGAGAAAAAAGGCGTGATCGTTCGCAAGGCAAACAAAGCCTGCGGTATTGGATTTCCCGAGGAGATGGAACGAGAGGAGATCGTTGATATTCCCGTCTATGGTAGCATTGCCGCAGGTATGGCTCAAGACGTTGATACCGAGAAGGAAGGCTGCCTTTCGATTGATATCCGATCATTGGGCTTACGTGGAAATCCGCGCACATTTGCTCTTAAAGTCCGTGGTGATTCGATGATCGACGCTCATATATGTGACGGTGATACCGTGGTTCTCGAATTTCGCGAACCACGTAAAGGTGACGTTGTAGCTGCACTCATCGATGGCGAAACTACACTCAAAAGATACGTTATGGAAAATGGTAAGCCTTACCTACACGCTGAAAATGAGAACTATCCTGATCTAGTGCCAGCTCATGAATTAGTCATTCAGGGAGTCCTTGTAGCGTTACTGCGATCTGCAGCTTGAGTTCCTCGATCTACAGGAGAAGCATCTATTTAGATTTATAGCAGGTGAGCCACAAGATCATCCTTGCATCCGGCTCACCTCGCAGGTGTGACATGCTCCGCAAGGCGGGGTTACACTTTGATGTGATTCCATCACCGGCTGAGGAGTTGCATGATGAAGCAATGCCCTTAGATCAGCTGTGCGAAGCAAACGCCAGATTGAAGGCGCTGGCCGTTGCCTGTGATCACTCAGATGCCACAGTGATTGGCGCTGACACGCTCGTTTACATCGACCAGACACCACTTGGAAAACCTCATAGTAAAGAAGATGCTGAGGCTACGCTTGAGCGCCTCTCTGGGAGAACACACCAAGTATGCACAGGCGTGTGCATTGTACGAGCAGGTGAGGTGAGCAGCTTTCACGTCATTACCGAGGTCGTTTTCAAAACCTTGAGCCAAGATTTGATCAAAGACTATATGTCTAAGGTCAATGTCATGGATAAAGCCGGTTCCTATGCCGTGCAAGAGCATGGGAAGATGATCATTGAGGAAGTTCGAGGGGATTATGACAACGTTGTCGGGCTGCCTCTTGGTGAGACCCTGGAAAGATTAGGCTGAAAGCTTAGCCAAGTTGATTCCATCTGCGCGCACTCTGTGAGGTATGATCATAGCTCCAGCCATGCAAGGAACTCCTTATTGCCCTCCGTGCCTTTGATGGGGGAGTCAATGCACTGAATCCATCTATGGTTCAGTTCCTCAGTGACGAACTGGTGAATCTTGTCTACTGCGCGTTGGTGGAGCGCTGGATCCCTGACGATCCCGCCTTTGCTGATGTCTTCACGATTAAGTTCAAACTGAGGTTTGATCAGGCAAACGATCTGGCCATCTGGGCCGAGGGTGGCAAACATCGGGGGGAGAATCTTAGTCAGTGAAATGAAGGAGACATCAGTGACTGCGAGGTCGATGGGCTCGCCGACATCTTCTGGCGTCATATAGCGGGCGTTGAATTTTTCTTTCACGATCACTCGGGGGTCGCTGCGCAGTTTCCAGACAAGCTGGTTGGTGCCGACGTCGACGGCGTGGACCTTTGAGGCTCCGCGTTGCAATAAGCAATCAGTAAAGCCACCGGTGGAGGCTCCGACATCGAGACAAGTCATGCCTGACGGATCGATATTAAATACATCCAAGGCGCCTTCCATTTTGAGCCCACCACGGCCGACATATTTTGGTTTCTCTTTAACGGTGAGCTCGGCGTCCGCAGGCAGCTTGGTGCTGGGCTTGGCTACTACGGTGGTGCCAGTCAGCACTTCACCGGCGAGAATAAGGCGCTTTGCTTGCTCACGCGAGTCACACAAACCTCGTGAGACGAGTAGGGCATCGGCACGTTCCTTTGTTGGCATGTTTGGATGCTAACGTATTGTGTGGAGATAAAAAGCCAAACAGGGGGATAAAAAACGCCTGACTCGCGAGAGCCAGGCGGGGTGAGTGATTTGAGATGGTGAGTCTACTCAGCTGATTGTTCCTTAACTTTTTCTACAGCTTCTGTGGCGACATCTTGAGCAGCCTCTTCAGCTGCATCTGTGGCAGCTGGCGCTTCACTAGAGGTCGTTTCTGGAACTTGAGCATCGGAGGTTTGTTGCTCAGCTGCAGGCTGATCTTTTTGGCTGCCGAATCGCATGAATACTTTTTCATGTTCTGCCATACGCATGCCGAAATCTTGTAATGCAGGAATAAGAACACCAGCCACCTCTTGGTTGGACATGATCTGCCCTGCAGCTTGCATTTTTTGCTGAATTGCCATGCTCGCATTTTTCATTTTCTCATCGACGGCGATGTTAGTGGCTTCGTCAGGCATTTCGATTTTATCGAGGCGGGCTGCAATTGCGCCTATAGCATCACCAACTTTGTCAAGATTACCAACAGCCTCTTGAGCGGTGGCAGTATCTTTAACAGCGAGCACGATATCGGCATATTGGTTGAGCTGAACAACGAGTTCGTCAGTGAGGCTGGCCAGGGTATCTTTCTTTACGACTTCGGCCTTCTCGCCCTCAGATGCCTCGGTGTTTGTTTCTGTTGCTTCTTCTTTCTTATCTCCGCAGGAAGCAAGGAAAAGCGACGAAGCTGTGATGGTAATAATAGGTAACAGGAGCAGTTTGGTTGCTGATTTCATAGTGTTGTATGGTGTTAAATTTTGGTAACGAGGATTGTGTAGCAATTCGGTCAATTGATGGGAAGTGTATTTAGTAGTAATATGGTGCAGTGTAGGGCTTTAGCTCAATGAGGCTGGTGCCGTAGTAGGATCTGTATCTGCCGCGTAGTCAACGCCGTCCAGACCAAAGCCAAAGAGCTTCAGGAAGTCGGCTTGATAGCCTTCGAAATCGGCTAGTTGGTTGAAGTTGTCATTGGAGATGTTCTGCCATGACTCGGCGATGGACGCTTGGATGTCATCACGCATTTCCCAATCATCGACACGGATGCGTCCTGTATCATCGAGTTGCAGGTCTTCGGAATAGAGCCGGTCCGCCATTAGTCGCTGGATTTGTTCGATGCAGCCCTCGTGGATTCCTTTGGCCTTCATTTCCTTGTAGAGGATGGAGATGTAGAGTGGGACGACTGGGATGGCAGATGATGCCTGTGTCACCAGCGCTTTGTTGACGGAAACATAAGCAGCCCCGCCGAGCGTTTCAGCAAGTTTTGCGTTGATAGCAGAGCAGGCGCGCTCACAGTCTTTCTTGGCCATGCCGATGGTGCCATCAGTGTAGATCGGCCAAGTGAGCTCGGGCCCAATGTAGGAATAAGCGACAGTCTTGATTCCGTCTGCGAGAGCTCCTGCATCGGCTAGGGCGTTGATCCAAAGCTCCCAGTCGGCGCCTCCCATTACCTTGACGGTGTCATCGATCTCCTCTTGGCTGGCAGCTCCAATGGTGACTTCGGTGATTTCTCCTTTGTCAGTGTTGAGGGTTTTGTTGGTGTAATCACCTCCCGTAGTTTTGAGTACGGATTTGAACACTTCACCGGTATCGGGGTCTGTGCGACGGGGTGAGGCAAGCGAATAAACGACAAGGTCGACCTTGCCTCCCATCTCATTTTTGATGATGTCGAGAGCTTGTTGTTTGAGCTCGTGGGAGAAAGCATCGCCATTGAGTGACTTGGCGACCAGCCCGTCAGCGGTTGCTGCTTTTTCGAATGCTGCGGTGTTATACCAGCCTGCTGAACCTGGACGCTTTTCGCTACCTGGCTTCTCGAAAAATATACCTAGGGTGTTGGCGCCAGATCCAAAGGCGGGCACGATGCGGGATGCGAGGCCGTATCCAGCAGAAGCACCAATCACGAGTACGTTTTTTGGCCCATTCTCAATCTTGGGCTGAGCTTTGACGAAGTTGATTTGTTCTTGGACGTTGGCAGCGCAGCCGTCTGGATGTGATGTCGTGCAGATGAAACCGCGGATTTTTGGAGAAACGATCATGATGTTTTTTAGACAAGATTTTCAGGATGAACAGGCTTTTTTGCCAAACTCAGAGAGGGTGGATCTGGCATGGGTTAAAATTCACAGTGCCCGGGAGTTCTGGGGAAGGGAATGACATCGCGGATGTTCTTCATGCCAGTGACAAACATGAGCATTCGCTCGAAGCCCATGCCAAAGCCTGCATGTGGGCAGCTACCATATTTACGCAGGTCCAGATACCAGCCATATTCGTCAAGGTTGAGGCCTTCCTCTTCCATGTTAGCTTGCAGGATATCGATACGCTCCTCACGTTGGGCACCACCGATGATTTCGCCAATTCCCGGTACGAGAAGATCCATCGCAGTAACGGTGACGCGACCTTCGTGGTCTGGCTCATTGGTGCGCATGTAGAAGGGCTTGATGCTTTTTGGGTAATTATAGACGGTGACGGGGCACTTAAAGTGTTGTTCCGTGAGAAAGCGCTCGTGCTCAGACTGTAAATTAATGCCCCATGCAACAGGGTAATCAAATGCTTGGCCACTATTCTCAAGAATTTTGACTGCCTCGGTGTAAGAAACACGCTGGAAGGGTTTCTCGGAAACAAAGCGAAGTCGATCTATGAGGCCCTTATCTACGAAGCGTGCGAAAATATCCAGGTCGCCCTCGTTGTTTTTTAAGGCGTCGTCGACCAGATACTTGGTGAACTCTTCGGCGAGATCCATGTCGTCATTGAGGTCGCAGAAGGCGATCTCTGGTTCGATCATCCAAAACTCGGAGGCGTGGCGGCTGGTGTTGGAGTTTTCTGCGCGGAAGGTCGGGCCGAAAGTATACACATTGGAGAGCGCAGTAGCGAAAGCTTCACCTTCAAGCTGGCCGCTGACGGTGAGGTAAGTGGCTTTGTTGAAAAA
>JAQXBQ010000265.1 GCA_029252325.1 Akkermansiaceae bacterium | reverse complement strand
AAATTAAACTTTTTATAAAATATAAGCTTAATTGTATAATCAATATTTGTCTACCTGTTCAAGGTGCATCCCTCAAGCGATGTCATCCCCCCTTTAGAGGCCTTCAAATATGGGGTTGTGTGTGATGCCTGATGACTTAAAAAGGCCAAATAATTGGAATGAGGAAGCTAGATACCAACCAAAGAAGCACAGCAAGCGGGAACCCAGCTCGAAAGAAGTCTCCAAATTTATAGCCGCCAGCACTATAAATGAAGGTATTGGTCTGGTAGCCAATGGGGGTAGAGAAGCTGGCGGAAGCTCCAAACATGACCGCTATGACAAAAGGGACCGGGTTAACACCGAGGGTCTGGCCTATAATGATGGCAAGTGGGGTGAGTAATACTGCGACGGCGTTATTAGAGACAATTTCTGTTAGGATGGCGGCTAATAGGTAAACGAGGGAAAGCATGATCCATGGGTTTTCGATTCCGAGTCCTTGGGTCATGCCGGTTGCGGCCAGCTGGGCAAGACCGGATGTTTCGATCGCCATGCCCAGACCGAGCATGCCAAAGATCATGAAAATAACCTTCCACTCAATCGCACGGTAGGCTTCTTGCGGTTGCACACAGCCAGTGATGAGAACAACCATCGCGCTGGTGATGGCGAGTTGTACGATAGGAAATGGGGGGATGCCAAGACGGCCACCGAGCGCACCAAGAATCATGAATGAGAGCAGCGCGGCAATAGCAATGGGTGCTTTGTGAGGTCTGTGTATGGTGGTCTCAGGTTCACTTAGGTTGATAAAGTCACGCCGCTGGAACAGACTGTGCATTTTATCAGCGGGGCCTTGGACGAGTAGGGTGTCACCAAAAGCTAATTTCTCATCTTCAAATCGATCTTGTAGTGATCTGCCGCGACGGTGGACGGCTAGAATCAGAACGCCAAAGCGCTGACGGAAGCCCAGCTCTTTGAGGCTTTTACCCGTCATGGTCGATTCAGGGCCAATGATGCCTTCCATGAGTAAGGCGCTCTCGGTGCGGATATCTTCGAGGCCACTGGCAGCATCACCTCTGACATCAATGCCCTCGGTCTGTGAGATTCCAACAACACCTTCCAGGTCTCCTTTGAAGACGATCTCGTCCCCCGCTTCAAAAATGATTTCGTTAAGTGGTTGCTGTAATCTTCGGTTGTCTCGAGAGACTTCGAGGACGCGTGCTTTTCTGATGTTGGCAAGCGGTGAGTCAGCAAAATTAATACCGTCAAGTCCGCTGCCTTTTTTGACAAAGGCGTGGGTGATAAATTCACGCGAGCTCTGGCTGTCAATGAGAGTGGCCAGAGTCATTCGCTTAGGAAGCAGCTTTCTTCCCAAGGTCACCATGTAGACAAATGTGATGATGACAAAAACAATGCCAAGTGGGGTCACGGAAAACATGCCGAGGCTGTGAATACCGTGTTTTTGGGCAACACCCACAGCGATTAGATTCGTCGAGGTGCCGATGATGGTCATCGTGCCGCCAACGATGGCTGCATAAGATAGTGGGATGAGGAACTTCGACGCGATAAAATCTCTTCTCCGACAAATCGCGAGGACAATAGGCATAAACACCACGACTACGGGTGTATTATTAACAAAGCCAGAGAGAAGAGCAACGAGTCCCATCATCACCACAAGCATGCGAAGAGGTGACTGGCCTGCAATTTTTTCAAACCAATTACCCAGGGCCTCAATGACCCCGGTGCGCTCAAGGCTGGCACTGAGGATAAACATGCAAGCTACCGTAATGGGTGCTGGGTGAGAGAAGACCTTGAGCGCATTGGCCGGATCATCTGGGTCAACGCTGAGAATGCCTGCCATGACACAAGCAAGCAGAGCTCCAAGAGCTGTGAGCTCTACCGATAGCCACTCACGGGTGAAGGTGATAAAAACCACCACCACCAGTATGGCAAGAAAGGCCTGCTGCCATGTCTCAAAAATCCACATTACAGCTCTATTATGCTGTCACTGGTGCAGTTTACCAGAAAACTATGTGGTGGTTTGTTGAGCTGAGCGTTAGCCCACTCGGAATACGATACGTGCTTTGCTGGTGTCGTAGGGAGACATTTCCATTTTCACCTTGTCACCTACAACGAGGCGAATGAAACGCTTACGCATTTTGCCAGAAATGTGAGCAAGAACTTCGTGGCCACTGGGGAGAGCAACCTTGAACATCGTGCCAGCGAGGACAGATGTAATGGTGCCTTCGACCTCGACAGCTTTGTCTTCACGACCGTCGTCTTTTTTTACACGTGGCCCGTAGTTGTGCCTGTTACGACGGCGTCCTCCGCCACCACGTCCTGGTCTATTTGGTTTTCCTGCGATAATGATGCTCCTTTGTTGATTGAGAATACCCTGACGCGCTCATGAATGAGGCACGCAAGGCGGCGACATCATCTTGATTTAAAGGCATAGCGCAACCTTAAAGTCTCAATTCATAGACGAGAATGAAGTTTTCTTTCAGATCTTGGTGTGAAGTTTGCAGAGTATAAACTTTCCCCTTTAGTCTCGACTTTTCTATGTTCACCAGTAGTTTGCGCAGCCAACCCAGGTGATTGTTGTCCCTAGATCCAGTTGTATGTCAACGGATGGGGGGTGAAAAATTTTATTCGAAATCGTTTTGAATCACCTGTCTGCATTATACCCCCTCGAGATTTTCAGCATCTCTATTCATTGTTTATTTTTTATTTCGGTCTGCCTGAATCAGGCGTGATCGGTGCAAGTTTCGCTCTCACACTATTTACTCTTCCATTACACATTTATGAAAAATTTTTCAGACCTTGGCCTTTGTGCTGAGCTTGTTCGCGCTGTCACAGAGAAAGGATATGACACGCCATCACCAATCCAAGCAGAGGCCATTCCTGCTGTATTGGAGCGGCGAGATGTTATTGCTGCGGCCCAGACTGGTACGGGTAAGACGGCTGGATTCACTCTGCCAATGATTCAGATTCTCAGTGACATGGATGGCGATAAGCCTAGGCGGATGCGCCCTGTGCGCGCTCTCATTTTGACTCCAACGCGCGAGTTAGCAGCGCAAGTGCAAGACAACATCAGAACCTATGGCGTTCACACTCGCCTCAAGAGTGCTGTCGTATTTGGTGGTGTGAAGATTAACCCGCAAATTCGTCAGCTTAGAGATGGGGTTGATATCTTAGTAGCGACTCCAGGACGATTGCTAGATTTATGCCAACAGAAGGCTTGCCGGCTTGATGAGGTGCACATGCTAGTACTCGATGAAGCTGACCGAATGTTGGATATGGGTTTTATTAACGATATAAGGAAGGTTATTAAACTTCTTCCGAAGCGGCGACAGAACCTTTTGTTCTCAGCGACATTTTCAAAAGAAATACGCTCCATGACACGAGAGCTTTTGGTCAACCCCATTACAGTGGAGGTAAGTCCGGAGAATACCACTGCAGAAACGGTAAAGCAAAGTGCATACCGATGTGATGCTGGTGCTAAGGCGGCATTGTCGATCGAGCTAATCAAAGGAGGGAATTGGGATCAGGTGCTGGTGTTTACGCGCACCAAGCATGGAGCTAACCGCTTGAGCAAAAAGCTAGATCAGTCAGGTATTCAATCCAGTGCAATTCATGGCGACAAAAGCCAAGGTGCAAGAACGAGAGCTTTGCAGGGATTCAAAGACGGAAAAATACGAGTTTTAGTCGCTACTGATATCGCAGCACGTGGTCTCGATATTGCCCAGTTACCGCATGTGATCAATTACGAGATTCCCAATATTCCTGAGGATTATGTCCACCGCATAGGAAGAACGGGTAGGGCAGGAAAAGAGGGGGAGGCGGTATCGTTGGTTTGCAACGAGGAAAGGCCATTTTTTAGTGCTATCGAAAAGTTGATTTCTCAACGAATCAAGCTTTCTGACTTAGAGGGGTTTGAGCCAGAACTTTGGCCAAATCGTGCGCCAACCGCCAGTGAGGTGCAGAAGGCGGCAGCACAAAGAAAAGCGGCAGCCCAAAAAGCGCGTGGCCCGAGAAGGCCGCAAGCATCAAACAACAAGAAACGTGACAATCGAGGCAGTGAGAATGCTGCAGGAAAGTCGAGTAATCAATCTGGCGGCCAATCTGGAGGTAAGTCATCAGGGGCCTCTGGCAATAGGAGGCGACGCCCGTTTAGACGCAAAAGCCGTTAATTTGGCGCTCGCCTCACGCGTTTGCCTCACGCGCTTTTTCCTATTGGAAGTAACTCGCTAGCCAAGATCTTCTACATTGGCGTAGAGCGCACGAATATTAAGCAGCGCTTTTTCAAGTAGGCCAGCTTCCTCTTTTGTCAGGTTGCCTTGGGTTTTAGCAGCAAGCATTTCTAGTGAATCTAGCACGGTTGCCGCAGCTTTGAGATTAACGCTTTTTTCTCCTGTTGCAGGATTAGGTAGTTGCCCCAGGAAGAGCCCTGCATTTTGTGCTTGGAGGTAGACAAAGTCATTGAAGCGAGTGTCTTGTTTTGGTGTCTTTGACATGTGTTAGCTGTGTTGGTTGTTCAAATTTGGAATTGATATTATGGGCTTACGCTGACGATGACGGGCTCACTTGTATTGAGATACTTGCTGGCAGCGGCTTTGATGTCAGCGGAAGTGAGTGCTCGTATGGCATCAGGAGCTTTCAAATGATGATCTGGTGAGAAACCGAGAAGGCTGTCGATGGCGCTCAGTCTGGCGAGTGAGCTCGGTTTCTGATTTGCCAGAGCATGCGAAGCCAGCCAGGTAGTTTTGACGCTTTCTAACACATCATCAGGAATTCCATTTGTGGCAATGGTGTTGATTTCTTCCATCAGATGTTTTTGGGCAGTTTCTAACTGGTCTGGTGAAGTTCCTAAATAGAAGGCAAACATGCCAGTGGAGCAGCCATGGAACTGAGTCGCGGATACGTAGTAGGCCAGACCTAGGTCTTCACGAATTTTTGTAAACAAAGGACCTGCCATATCGGTGCAATAGTCATGAATGAGCTCTAGGGCTAGGTTGTCCTCATCATGAGCTGATGCGCCGGTATAGCCAACGGCCAGCACGGCCTGTTGTTTGTCTAGTTTTAGTTCGTGACTGCTAGGGGCGGGGATCTCCTGTTTGGCGTGGCTGAGGCGTTCTCCAGTGGGCAAAGACCCCAAATATTTATCGGCTAAGTTGACGGCATCGTCGGAGCTGATATCTCCAAAAATTGCGATAACGGAATTCTTGGCTGTGAAATGGGCCTTATGATGTGAGGCAAGCATGTCTCGATCTAATGAACCAAGTGACAGCTCTGTGCCTGATGAGCTTAGACCATAGCCACTTGGCCCAAATAATGAGGGGCGTAGTTGTTTGAATGCGACTGAGAGTGGGTCATTGGCTTGCTCACGAAGCCCTGCAATCATTGCCTCACGTTCACGCTCGAGAGAGTCTTGTGGTATGAGCGGGTTAGCGATCATGTCAGCGAGTATTTCCATGACTGGCTCAATGTCTGGGCTCAAGCATGAGCCAGAGCTTAAGGTGGTGTTGTTGCCGCAGCTGACTCCAAAGCTTGCACCCATGCGATCCATGCTAGCTGCAATTTCCTCAGCACTACGTGTCGCTGTTCCCTTGGGCATCAGCTTGCTCAGTAGGTTGTTGATGCCATTGTTAGCGGGGCTTTCAGAGGGGAGTCCAGTGAGGGTCGCCATGGTGATGGAGACCGTCGGTAGGCGCGTGTCTTGCTGGGTGATTAGTGTCAGTCCATTGGGTAAGACATGTGTGCTCATTTCTCCCCGTTGATGAGTTGCGCTGCTGCTGCTGGCCGCTTCCTCACTGTCATCTGGATCAAGGGAGGTAAGGGTGAGGTGATCGGCGCTGAGATGGGCTTGAGCTGCTCTCTTGAGGTCTTCGCCAGTGACCTTGTTGAGAAGGCCGACGTAATCTCGGGTGAAGTCAAGGTTGCGAGTTTCGTGCCAGTTGGAGGCGAGATCCGAGGCTCTTCCTGATGCCGTAGCTAGTGTGCGGAATTGACTAACGAGTGCCATGCGCGTGGCCTTCGTGATTTCCTCGGATAGGTCGTCGGTTTTAAGCGACTCGATTTCATTGAGAATGGTTTGTTGGAGCTCGTCTCTTTTGGCGTGCTCGGCGATTGCAGATACGGCAAACATTCCAGGGCACTCAGGATCGGTCATACACCAAGCACCAATATGATGGCAGAGGTCGGTTTGCTCACGAACATTTTGATACAGGCGGCTGGAGCGACCTGTTCCCAAGATGATAGCCAGGAGGTCCAGAGCTGGCGTGTCGGGGTGATCCATTGCGGGCACTTGCCACGCTAGGGTTAGTTTACTCGCGGGAATAGCAAACGTCTTTCTGCGGCTACGCATGCCCTGCTGTATTGGCTCTTTGTAGACGGTAACGGGGTGAGTAAAGCTGCGCTGAATGTCGGCGGTGATTTCCTCGAGGAAGGAAAGCATTTCATCTTTGTCAAAGTCGCCCGAGATGCTGAGGAATGAGTTCTCAGTAGTGTATCGCTCCTTGTGGTAGTTTACCATGTCGTCGTGGCTGAGCTGGTTGAAGAGCTCCATGTGACCAATTACTGGGTGGCGACGGGCATCATGGGCGTAGGCGGTTGAGTAGAGGAGGCGGCCATTACGGTCATCGGGGTCATCCATGCCCATGTCGATTTCACGGCGAATCACGCCTTTCTCTTTTTCGAACTCATCAATAGGGAAACTTGGCTTGAACACCATCTCAGTGAGGACCTTGAGAAAGGTCTCGGCACTCTCTGAAGGTCCGTCTATGTAGTAAACGGTGCGGTCAAAAGTCGTATATGCATTCCACTCACCACCAGCGGCTTGCACCGTGTCTGAAATAGCTTTGCCATCATAGTTTGCAGTGCCCTTAAAAACCATATGCTCCAATAGGTGCGATAGCCCAGCTCCCAGATGATTGCCCTCATGTATACTGCCTGTTGCTACCCATGCTTGTGTGCTGATGACTGGGGCTGATGAATCGGCATCCAGAATAACAGTGAGGCCATTTTTTAAGATGTGGCTGGTGGCTTTGGTAGCAGGGAATTGCATGGCGAAAACTTGGAGGGATCGTTTGTTATATGCAAGGATGTAATAACTCCAGCAGCCCCTGCTTATCAGAATTTAGTTGCAAGGTTTAGGATTGAATATAATGTGTAAGTATCTGCTGTGTGCGACCACTTATGGTAGTACGCCCGAACCGATAGACTATACCTGGGGGCGGCCCCTACGAGCTGATGTCATGCCTTTTTAGGAAGACAGAGGAGCGGAGGATGTCCCCAACCTATTGAGTGCACGGAATCGTGGCTCATACACCATGGACGGCACAGCGGATTTTTTTCTTCTTTCGGTTGAGTAGTAATTCAGCGACCCCGGTAAAGCGCCGACCCCAGCAGATCATGTTGTGTTCTCTGCTGTATCCTCTGCAGGATCATCTGGTGGAATGACGCTAGTTCGCTTTTATCACAAAAAAACGGTGTTATTTGAGCACAATCTGTGGACAATGCACCCGTGTCCGGTGATACAAAAAATACGAATTTGAAAGCAGCTACGGTGAAAACGGAGGTGCTGAGCTTGAATGACACACCATTCAGTCTCAAATCTGGTGATGTGTTGCCGGGCATTGAGATTGCATATCAAACATGGGGCGTGCTCAATGAAGATGGATCAAATGCTATTTTACTTTCTCACGCGCTCTCAGGATCTCATCACGCCAGCGGTTACAATCCAAGTTTGCCAGAAGCTGGAGAGCTCTGGAAAGAAGAACTTCATGCAGGATGGTGGGATGAGTTCATGGGACCAGGCAAGGCGCTAGACACGGACCGTTTTTTTATTGTTTGCGCTAACTACCTTGGTGGTTGTTATGGCACGACGGGGCCGAGATCGGTGAATCCTGTGACAGGACAAGCCTATGGCTCCAAGTTTCCTCAGATCTCAGTTGCAGACCAAGTCAAAATGCAGGCTCAATTACTAGATGCTCTAGGGATTGATGTGCTGCGTGCCGCCATTGGGCCATCGGTCGGCGGTTTAGTAACGATAGCATTTGCAGCACTGAATCCCGGACGAGTAAAGACGGTGATTCCTATCGCCAGCGGCCTCAAGACGACAGTGCTGAACCGGCTGATTCTATTTGAGCAAATTCTCGCTATCGAAAATGATCCTTACTTTAACGGTGGAGATTACTACGACGGCCCGCATCCAGATTACGGCTTGGCTCTTGCAAGAATGATTTCTCACAAAACCTTTGTCCATTTGGATGCTATTGAGCAACGCGCTCGTAAGGAGGTCAGGCAGGATAAAGAAGCTTTAGCGTGGTATAAGGTGCAAGATACATTCCAAAGCTACATGCTGCATCAAGGCAAAAAATTTGTGAAGCGTTTTGATGCTAACACATATCTACGTATCATTGACATGTGGTCGCGTTTTGATGCGTGCAAAGAGGTGGGAGTCGATTCCGCCGAGGAGCTATTTAAAAAGTGTGCCGAACATAAACAAGAATTTCTCGTGTTTAGCATTGATTCTGATTTTTGTTTCTACCCCGAGGAGCAAGCTGATATCGTAGCAGGTCTTGAGGCTGCTGGTGTTGAGGCAATGCACATTACCGTGCATTCGGATAAAGGGCATGATTCCTTTTTGTTGGAGCCTGCTCTCTACACTCCACATATTAATTACGCGCTTTCAGATTAGTTTGCGATTTTTTCGTTAGCTTAACATAGGTCTGATTAATCGTTGATTGGTCCGATGTGGTGGCTGGCCTATTTGGTGAGCGCTCGGCAAAGCAAAAATGTTAGAGCGATATCAATGTGGCGATGGTATTATCACTGTGACCTCGTATTTCAGTATCAAGTATCTGAAGGGGCTTCAGGTTTAATGGGGCGTGCTTGAGTCAGTATCATCATCTATAAGCTCTGGAGGCAACTCTCCGCCGTGGCGAATGTCTGATGAGGTGATTTCAAAGATGATGTCTTCGGCAATGTTGGTAGCTAGTCCGCCGACACGATCAAGCCACCTGCATATTAAGACAAGATCGAGGTAGTCTCGATAGTGGGCGGTCTCTGTTTCGAGTTTCCTAGAGAAAAATCGTGAGGTCTTCTTATGCGTTTTCTTGATTTCTTTTTGTTGGTCAATCACGCTCAGTGCTAGCTCGGTATTGCTATCAGAATAGGCGGTGACAGCATCGGCCAGCATCGCCGCTGCGACTTGATAAAGACCTTCGATGCGTCTTATTTCAGGTATTTCTTCATTTTTTAGAATTTTGCGCGAACGCTTGGCGATACTCACTGCTTGGTCTGAAATACGCTCCAGATTGGTGGAGGTCTTCATGGCTCCGATCACCATTCGTAGGTCAGTAGCAACGGGTCGAAAGCGCACGATGATTTGCATGCCAAGATTGTCGATGAGGATTTCGAGTTGGTCCTCGTCTTCATCATCTGCGATAGCTTGATTGCAAAGTTGTTTGTCTTGTTGCAGTAATCCATCAATGGAGTTTTTAAGATTTTTTTGGGCGCCAACAGCCATGCTTAGAGTGGTCTCTCTGAGCTCATGAAGTGCTTGGTCAAATGTGGTGAGGATGTGTTCGCTGGATTGCATAGTTGTGATGATGTGTTAGATTGTTTGTGCCGCGGTTGAATTTAGTCGAGCTTCGGCCTAGCCAAAACGGCCAGAGATGTAGTCTTCTGTTTGTTTGACGGATGGACTGGTGAAGATGTGTGAGGTAGAAGCGTATTCGACAAGCTCACCCAAATAAAAGAAAGCAGTGCGGTCTGAGATGCGGCTGGCTTGTTGCATCGAGTGAGTGACGATCACGATGGTAAATTCTTTCCTTAGCTCGAGCATCAATTCCTCTACTTTTGCAGTGGCAATGGGATCAAGCGCTGAGCATGGTTCATCCATCAGGATAACCTTAGGTCGGACTGCGATGGTGCGTGCGATGCAGAGGCGCTGCTGCTGCCCCCCCGAAAGACCGAGAGCGCTGTCCTTGAGCCGGTCCTTGGCTTCGTCCCATAAGGCTGCATTCCTCAGGCTGCGCTCAACGGCCTCATCAAGTATACTTTTCTTTTTAACTCCCTGGATGCGTAGGCCGTAAGCGACGTTATCATAGATGCTTTTTGGAAATGGATTATATTTCTGAAAGACCATGCCGACTTGTTTGCGAAGTTCGATGGCATCAACCTCTGCAGCGTGGATGTCTTGGCCAAGGATGCGGATGGCTCCCCGGGTGATTTTAGCCGTGTCAATCAGGTCGTTCATGCGGTTCAGGCAACGCAAGAGGGTGGACTTGCCGCAGCCGGATGGCCCGATCAACGCAGTGACTTGATTTTTAGGGATTTCCATCGATATGCCTTTGAGTGTTTCAGTTTTACCCAGATCATAGCTGAAACCAATATCATCCACCTCTATGACGGTGGAAGCTTCTCTGTTTTTGGTCGTTTTCGATAAAGCTGTTATTTTTTTTGACATGTCATGCATGGTTTTAATGTTGTTTTTTTGATTGTTTGAACCAACTAGATCTACCACTTGAGTTTTTTGCGAACGCGGTTGCGAAGCAAGATTGAGACAAAGGCGAAGCCCATAACGAGAAGCAAAAATGCGAAGGTAGCTCCATTTTGCATGGGTTTGCTGAGGGGGTCATCTGGTAGTTTTGCGAGGGTATAGATGTGGAAGGGAAGCGCTTGCACGGACTGGGTGAAGAATGCCCAAACACCCTCGTTTTGTAGGGCTTGCATGGGCATGTCGGTTTTGTCGGTGGAGGTCGCGGTAAGCATGATCGGTGCTGTTTCGCCCGCGACTCGGGTGATCCCCAACACAGTAGCAGTGAGAATGCCGGGTAATGCATAGGGGAGCACGGCTTTGCGAATTGTCTGCCACTGCGAGGAGCCAAGAGCGAAAGAGGCCTCACGGAATCCTTTAGGCACGGCACGAAGGCTTTCCTCACAGGCTGTGATGATGACGGGCAGGACCATAATGGCGAGGGTGCAACTTCCTGCTAGTAATGAGGTGCCCCATCCTTGAAAGCTGAGGTAGTTTGATCCGATGGAGAATGCGAATAAACTACGCTCATCTACGTGATCGACGATAGCAGGAGCAGCATGGCAAAAAATACCCCAGCCAAATAAAGCGAAGACAATCGAGGGCACGCCTGCGAGGTTCAAGATGGAGAGGCGAATCATCGACATGATACGTCCTTTGCCGCAGTATTCACTAAGATAGATGGCTGCTGAAATACCAATAGAAAGGGCAATGATCATACAGAATAAAACAAGTAAAGCCGTGCCTATGAGCGGCCCTGCAATACCACCTGCGCTGTAGTTAAGAGCGTGCGGATCAAGGATCACAGCATCTGGGTTATCTCTGCGCCAGACATCAAATTTCTTGTCTGGCATTGAGAACTTGTTGCCCTCGGCATCATGCCACACGCGGAGGATTTCAGGGTTGGATGTGAAGAACTCGGTATTCACATAGGGTGCTTCCGATTTAAAGAAGGTGGGTAGGCCTTTGTAGGCAATTTGTCCAAAAATCAGTGCGGCGCAGAACAAGATAAAGTAAGTGGCGATGCCAAAGGAGCCAACGCCCAGCTTTTCGCGCAGTTTCGTCCAGTTGCGTTTTGATTCAAATGGGTTCTCTGATGCGTTCATGCTATCGATTTTTGCTGTTGAGCACCCGCTGGCAGGTGCTGTTGATTACGAGTGATATGGTGAAGAGTACGAGACCCACCATGAATAGGGCTTGCCAGTGGAGCGATCCTTCGGTGACCTCACCATATTCTTGGGCGATGATGCTGGTCATGGTGTGAACTGGTTGGCCAACGATGCCAATGCCTTCGCTAAATTCGGGGATCTTTGCTTTATTCCCGGCTACCATGAGCACTACCATCGTCTCGCCAACAACTCGGCCAAATCCGAGCATGATAGCCGCGATAATGCCGGGCATGGATGCTGGAAGAATGACGTTGATGGCGGTTTGAAGCTTGGTGGCTCCCATTGCAAGTGAAGCTTCAGTAAATGCCTTGGGCACGTTGTTGAGAGCGTCCTCGGCGAGGGTGAAGATGGTGGGGGCTGCCATGAAGGCGAGTAGGAGGGCGGCGAGCAGCACGTTGAGTCGCTCGGTGATTGGGAAACCGGGAATCCAGGAGAGCAGGGGGGAATGGCTCCAGTCTTTGAGGAAGCCCGCCAGCACTAAGACACCGAACAGGCCTAATACGACAGATGGGATTGCTTGAATGAATTCGATGCCTGGTTTAACCAAGGCTGCTTCACGCTTGTGTGCGAACTGGTTGACGTAAAGTGCCGCGCCAATTGCCAGTGGGACGGCGAAGAGTAGGGATACGCTAGCCACTAAAAGTGATCCAGTAAACAAGGGCATTAGTCCATAAATATCCTGCCATGGACTACCGGTTTGCCATTCGGAACCAAAGAAAAAAGCGGCGAGGGTATTGCCCGTCGTAATACTCTTGTCGTGGCGCCACGCACTGATGTTTTCTTTCTGCTTGGCGACAATAATAGCAAATTCACTGTTTAATTTGTGCGCTTGTTCAATGGTAACGTTGGTCAGCTCATTCTCCAGTTCAGCGGGAAGGCTGTTGAATGCCTTACTGATTTTGATCAGTAAGGTGTCCACAATGAGATCGTGATTCTCAATTGCTTGGTAAACTGCCTTAATGCGAGCCTCGGTATCTATTTCTATGAAGCTGCCACGCGACTTCTTAAGTCGTTTTTCGATAGCGGCAATGATGACCGGGGGTTCGTCTCTTTGTTTTGCTTTTTTGAGACCTTGTTCTAGTGCCGTGATGCTCCCTGATGTCTGCCGGTTAAGCTTAAGAATGCGGTCACTTTCTGCCGTATGTTTGGTCAGTTCAGATTCGAGCTGGATGAGCGGCTTGCCAGCAGATTTGATCGCCTGAACGGCAGTATTAAAGTTGCCCATTTCCTTGCTAATCTGGGCACTGATTTCAGCGACGGCATGAGGTGTTTCAGCGTCGTTGAGCGCGTAGTCCTGGGCAAGGGCGATTGCTTGATCCTTTGCATTGGTAGATACCTTTCTTAGCTCTGGGAGACGTCGAGTAAGTGCTTGGAGTAATTTTTTTTCGGGGATGTTGTTGCAGGCGTCGGCGATGTCCTTGCAGAGCCTTGCGCAGGCAGCTTCCTTTTCTGGGCTATCATTGATGCTGAGATAGGTTTCCATTGCATCTTCGAACTCGTCATCAACGAGGGCCTCAAATTCCTCGTAGAGATAGATAGTGGATTCCTCGTCGCCGAAGCGGTTACGTTTCTCTGCGATAAACGCTTGGTTGACGCGGGCGAGCAATGCCTTGTAGCCAGTAAGTTCATAACGCACTTTGTTGGTGAGCTCGACACCAGAGATGCGAGCTTCACCAAGTTCAACACGGTAGCCAGGGATAAAACCTAGGCCTGATTTTAAAAGAAAAACGCAGATGAAAAGTAAGGCAAGGATCGCTAGATAAGCGTTGCCGCCAAAGAAGCCTTTAACCACTCCATCTGTGGTGAAATTGAGTCCCATCAGGCGCAATCCACGTTTTCCTTTAAACGTCGGGGCTGATTTATTTTTGGGCTTGTTGGCAGGCACGGCAGCAACTTGCATGTGACCTTGATTAAACCGAAGGATGCTTGTGTGGCGATTTGGTCACATTGACGATGCGCTGCGAGTGGTAAAAGCTGAGCATGGGTGTGGGGCAAGAAAAACCCTGGACAGTATACTGACCAGGGCTGTTGATGAGTTTTTCTTGCGAGCGAGGAAAACAGATTACTTCGTGAGCTTGCCCATAGATTCTTGAGCAACGGTGGTGGGGATGAAACCGATTTCAGATACGATTTGGCTGGCAGAATCAGATGTCGTTGCCCACTCAAGAAATTGAGCAGCGTGACCGCTAGGTTCACCGACGGTGTAGTAGTAAAGTTTTCGAGCAAGTGGGTATTTAGCGATTTTTGAAACCTTAGCAGATACACCCTCTACTTTGACTGTTTTGAAATGATTGCCCTCAGCGTAGGCGTAACCGACGTAGCCGATGCCATTGGCATTTTTAGCAACCTCGGTGACGATGGGCTGGTTGCCCTCTAGCTTTTGGCAGTTTATACCGTAGTCATTCTTGGACATGGCGAGCTTAGAGAAACTCTTGTAGGTGCCTGATGAGGTGTTGCGAGTATAGACTGAGATGGTGGCATCAGGGCCGCCAACCTCTGCCCAGTTGGTGATGGTGCCAGTGAAAATACCTTCGATCTGCTTTAAAGATAGTTTGCGCACGGGGTTCATCTCATTGACGATGACGGCGATCATGTCCCAAGCAGCGACGTGCTCAACGAGAGCTTTGCCCTTCGCTTCGAATTTATCGAGTTCTTGCTGTTTTACCTTACGGCTAGACATACCGATATCAGCTGTTCCCGCATCGAGGTTTGAAAAAGCGTGTGAGGAACCTTGAGCAAGAATATCTATTTTCACCGATGGGTTATCTTTGACGTAGGCATTTTTGAGCTGAGGGACAAGTTTAGCTCCAAGGGTGTCGGACCCTTTAATATCAATCTTGGAGTCCGCGGCTCTGGTTGTAGTAGTGGCACTGATATTAAGTGCAAATGCTATGACAATAGCGGTGGTAGCTGTTATACGTTTCATGGTTATTTTTTATTGTAGGTTGGTCGCTATTCATTTTTTGTCAGCGACGGGGGACTATTTCGCACGGAGTGCATCCAAAGGCAAAAAACCATGCGTTACAAAAGCGCCACATTCGTGCTAATCATGTGGCGGATTTGTCACACTTCAGTATGTTTGGGGCAGAGCTGGTTGTTGTAGATGCTCTATAAACCGATTAAACAACGATGCAAAAAATTTTAGTTATTGAAGACGAAGCAGATATCGCTGATCTGATTGCGTTCAACTTACAGCGTAATCATTACCACGCGGAGTTGGCTGGGGATGGACTCAAAGGTCTTGCATTGGCGCAGTCTGTTTTGCCTGACCTCATTATACTGGATTTAATGATGCCCGGTATGAATGGAGTTTCTGTCTTTAAAGAACTTAGAAAAGATGCAGCTACGCGCAAAATACCGGTCATCATGTTGACGGCACGTGGGCAGACTGAGGACCGTATCACGGGTCTAGAGCTGGGAGCAGATGATTACATGACCAAGCCATTTAGTCCGAAAGAATTGATGCTGCGTGTAAAAAACCTACTCAAGCGCTCGCAGCACCTTGTCAGTGGCGCAGAGCTTGATTGCGGTCCGTTCCGCTTTGTGAAGGGTTCGTTGCTTTTTTATATAAATGGTGAGCAGGTAGACCTTACATCTACTGAATTTAAATTGATGCTGTATCTGTGTGAGCGAGCTAACGTGGTGCAAAGTCGTGCTGATTTGTTAGTCGAAGTTATGGGCTACAGCGACGATGTTCATAGCAGGACTCTAGATACTCACATGAAGAGGCTGCGTCGCAAGCTAGGCAGCTTTGTCGACCATCTGGAGACTGTCCGAGGTATTGGCTACCAAGTGACGACTAATCATCCTTAAAGTAATATGGTCGAAACACTTATTATTATCACCCTTGTGGTTATCTTTGGGCTTGTCTGGAGGCTCCGCCATCAGCATTTACAGCATATTGAGGCAAAGCTATTGCAGGAGAGGAGGGGGCGTGAATATCGCAAGGAAGTATTGCAAGAGCGGGATCAGTTACTTGATGCCCTTGGGGATGCGTTTCTTTTAGTCAACGACACTAGTCAGATTGTTTTTGCAAATGCCTGTGCGCGCACTTTGGTGCAGGGGCGTAGGTTAGTAGGGCGAAGTATCATGGAAGCCTTTCTTGATGAACAGATCTCTGTTGCCATCATGAAATGTGTTCGCACAGGTAGGTCGATGCAGGAGACGGTAATATTGAATTCAACGCATTCACCGCTGGGATCAGCAACAAGGCAGGGCGTGGGTGCGTGGGACATCGATGCCGCGCCTCTAGAAAGTTACACTCAGGAAGGGCTGACGCGAGTCGTGATACGCGATATCAGTGCAGAGTATCAGACCGATCAAGTAAGGCGCGATTTTGTAGCGAACGCCTCACACGAGCTGCGTACGCCGATGGCAATCATCAATGGCTACCTTGAGAATCTGATTGATGATGATGTGTTAGAAGATCCTGCTACCTCTCGCAGGTTTCTTAAAACTATGCGTAAACACGGCCAGAGAATTTCACGCCTTGTTGAGGATATGCTCGTCATTTCTAAGATGGAGTCAGGCGATACATTGGCGCTCAATCAAGAGCCTTTTTCTATCGGAGAATGTATCAATGACGTGATGAATCGCCTCGAGCCGGTCATTGCTAAGCAATCCGTGGAGATCGAGGTAAGTGTGAAACCGGAACATTTAATGATCACAGGTGATCGCTTTTATTGGACACAGATTCTTTTTAATTTGGTCGAGAATGCGCTGAAGCAAAATGTAAGTTCAGCCATTAAGATGACGGTGATTGCTGAAGTTCACGATGGTGAGGTTAGCATTTCGATTTGTGATGATGGGGTAGGGATTCCTGCAGCTGATTTGCCATACATATTTAAACGTTTTTACCGAGTTGAGAAACACCATTCCCAGAGCGAGATCAAGGGCACTGGCTTGGGGCTTTCAATCGTGCGCAGGGCTATTGAAGCTCACGGCGGAACAATCACCGCAAGCTCGATCCCAGGTCAGAAAACCTGTTTTGTCATTCTACTGCCTGTTCATTAGCATATGCGTCGTTCCACGCTCTCGACACAGGGGCTGAGCGAATGTATATATAGATCTGTTGGCAGTCATCATCCTGCTATGCGAAACTCATCTCATGCCAAGTAATCAATCCATATACGAGGTTTTTGAACACCAGAAAGCAGACCTTTTAATTCACTTGCTCGGTGTCGACTCAGGCGATGATCAAATGGTGGTATTTGTTTGTACTTTGGATGTCGTGCACTCGTTGACCTCTACCTTAAATCATGCTGGCGTGGTTACTCAATCACTGCACGCTGGTAAGAAAGAAGAGTTGCGTGAGCGGGTATTGCGTGAGTTTCACGAGGGCAAGACTCGCGTGTTGGTGGTGACGGAGGGCGTAGCTCGTGCTATCGATTTTTCGGGTGTGAAGAATATGCTTCATTACGATGTTGCAGAGCTGCGACCAGATTACCTGGCGCACGTCGACCTAACGCAGCAAGCAGGTGGGCAGACGATAACGTTAGTGGAGACTCAGAACCTTCAAGTCATACTCAAATTCGAAGGCTTGCTTGGTTTCGATATTCCGCGCAAGACGGCGAAGGGTTTTGTCTATGATACACAGCCGGTTAAAGTGAAGCCGCCGCGAAAAAAAGGAGGGGTCGCCAAAGGTATTCGTTCGAGGCCGTTGCAGAATAAAAAGCCGAAGTATAAGGTCAAGGGCCGCGGAAAGTAGCGATAATGGATGTTGCCGCTTTTACTGAGCCCGCATCGCACTCTCAGCCGCGTGGGCCGCAGTGGCAAAACAGCCCTGCATGAGGTAGCCGCCAGTGGGGGCTTCCCAATCGATCATTTCCCCAGCGACATAGACACGTGGTGTTTTTTTGAGCATCAGGTTGTGATCTATTTCTTGCCAGCAAATGCCGCCTGCGGAGGAGATTGCTTCAGCAATAGGTCGCGGGCCAGTTAGTGGAATGCGGCAGTTTTTGACTTCGTGGGCAAGCTGCTCGACGGATTGCCATGGACCTCGATCGGGCATGTGCTTGAGAATGGAGCAGGTGGCAGGGTCAAGGTTCCAACGGCGGCGGGCCTCGCGGACAAAGTTGCGTTTTACCCTGCCCATGCGTGAGACCAACTCTGTGTGGTTAAGGCTGGGCTTGAAGTCGATGATGATGTGAGCCTGCGACTGCTGTCGTATATGGGGCCCAAGATGATAGATGGGACCACCTTCCAAGCCGTCGCGGGTGATGACAAGCTCACCGTGACGTGAGC
The DNA here is from genome assembly GCA_029252325.1 of Akkermansiaceae bacterium. Taxonomy (GTDB): domain Bacteria; phylum Verrucomicrobiota; class Verrucomicrobiia; order Verrucomicrobiales; family Akkermansiaceae; genus Oceaniferula. Next base: position 5,179 of record JAQXBQ010000265.1, on the reverse strand, counting down.
CTTCGCCGCTACTGACTAATAGATTTTTGAGAGGTAGACCTTCTGCATCTTCAAGTATGGCTGTTGGCCAAGCGACTTCCCAGCCACAGTTGGCCGAGCTCAGTGGCGTGGTGGATATGTCATGGCTTTTGAGGATGTCTACCCAACTTGCCGTGGAGCCTGTTTGCGGCCATGAGGCACCACCTAGTGCTATGATCGTGGCATCTGGCCGTATGGATACCTGTCTGCCTTGATGAGAGAATGTTAGCTGGTTGGGTTTGTTAAATGCGGTCCATGTGTGCCTGGTATGGAAGGTGACTCCCAGGTCGCGCAGGCTTTTAATCCAGTTGCGCAGTAGGGGGGCGGCTTTGATCGAGCCTTTGTCAGGCGAGGGGAAGACCTTGCCGCTGCTGGCGACGAAGGTCTCAATGCCGAGATCTGCAGCCCATTTTCTGAGAGCATGATTGTCGAAGCTTTCAATGATTTCTCGCCATAGTGGTTCAGGGAGATCTTTTCCCGAGTATCTCTGAAGAAAAGGTTCTAGAGCTTCATCATGGGTGAGGTTAAGGCCGCTCTTGCCTGCCACGAGGAACTTACGCCCTACAGATGGCATAGCATCATAGAGCGCCACACGAGCTCCTAGCTTGGCGGCAACCTCAGCTGCGTGGAGACCTGCGGGGCCTCCTCCGATGATGGCAATGTTCTTCAAGATCCCAGTTGTGAGTGGTTATTGTGGGTGGTTATGGTGATGTGACATCAATTTGTGTTGGATAATAGAGTCGTCACGTCTAAGAAGGTGCGCATGAAGGATTGCAACGTGGATTGGCACAATTGGCAAGGTGAGATGCTAGCAACACTCATGTTTGTTGTCCAAGATGGTCAAATACTTCTGATCGAGAAGCTGCGCGGCATAGGTAAGGGGAAAATTAATGGCCCTGGTGGTAAAATTGATCCAGGCGAGACGCCAACCGAGTGTGTTATCAGAGAGTGCCAAGAGGAGCTTCACATTACTCCTAAAGAACCGATCAAAATGGGGGAGTTGTGGTTTGCGATGTCCGATATGGAGGATATCCACTGCCATGTTTTTATGGCGCACGAGTTTGATGGCGTGCCGACATCTACGGATGAGGCTATTCCTGCCTGGACCGCCCTTGATGAAATTCCGTGGCAGAGGATGTGGGAGGATGATCCCTATTGGCTGCCCCACATGCTCAAGGGGGAAAAGTTTCTTGGGAAATTTGTTTTTGAGGGTGAGAGCATACAGTGGAGTGATGTGCAGCTTGGCGATCAGAGCAGCCAAGGGTGGTTGCAGGGGGCTTGATTGCCGCCAGTCACAGGTTTTACTGTGGGGTTGGGTTCTTGTTGAGAAGGGCTAGGATGTCATCGGTGATATCGACTGCATTCCGAGCATAGATAAGCGGCGATGTTTGGCTGCTTGTTCTGCCTGATTTTTCGAGCACCCATTGGTATCCATGGGTTTTGGCATAATCATTAATCTCTAGGTGGCATTGCTTGAGTATGCGCAGTGTTGCTGCGGTGATATTCTGTTTTGTGCTATATGTCTGCTCATCGTCGCTTTGCTGGACTTCGTTAGTGAGAGATTGATACTTAGCGATAAGATTTTCTCGTTGTTTGAGGAGTATGTTTCGTTCAGCACGAGGCATTGCCTTATTTTTGACTTTAGCTTGCAGGGCTTTCAACTCGATGGCTAAAGCATTGATTTTTTTTTGGCTGCTATTCCTGTCTTTCAGATATCGATCACGTCTTGATTTGAGGTAAGACAGTTCTTTATCCGCGGCTTCACAGTGAAGCAGTATTTTGTCGATATTGACGCTGGCGACCTTAAACTCAGAGGCATCTGCCTGACCTAGCAAGACGGCAAAGGTGATTAAGGCATAGGTGACCAAGGTAAAGGTGAGCATGGTCAACCTGTGCATGGTCAAGGTGCTCTTGGCTGAGGTGGTCGCCTTAGTCATAAGTTGACGACTCAGAGAATGAAGTTGCGATACGCATATCGATCACTTTAGCACGAGCTCACTTTGAGGGTTTCTCTGTCACTTTATCGAGCTTCAATTTTTTGAGCTTGGGGGTGATGACGGCCCTGCAGTAAGGGTTTTTCTCACCTACAATACGGTAGTAATCCTGGTGCGAAAGTTTGGCGGGATAAAATGTCTTTGCTTGGTTGATTTCAGTCACAATCGGGCTAGTAAAGCTCTGCTGAGCAGCATTTCTTGATGCCGTGGCGACTTGCTTTTGCTCATCATTATGGTAGAAAATAGCAGACCTGTAATGTTCGCCGACATCTGCGCCCTGCCTGTTGAGCGTGGTGGGATCATGCAGGCGCCAAAACCAGTCTAGAATCTTCTCGTAAGAGATGATCTCAGGGTCGTAGATGACTTGCACGGATTCAGCATGGCCAGTTGTTCCTGCACACACGTCCTCATAACTAGGATTAGGCACGTGACCGCCCATGAAGCCTGATGTGACCGAGTGAACCCCGTCAAGACGCTGGTATACAGCTTCCACACACCAATAGCAGCCAGCGGCAAGCGATGCCTTTTGATGACCTTCGGGCAGAGAGGGGGCAGCAGCAGGCTTTTTATCATTCATGGTTTCTTTTGAGTGCAGACTTTGGTTGCTGGCGAAGAATATAAGTGCCACAGCTATGGCGATTATGGGTAAAGCTGAGGTAAGCAGTCGTTTCATAAGATGAGTCTATACCTCGTGCCAAACACTGTCAAATCAGCGGCAGGTTCACTTAGAGGATTGGTAAAAACGAAGAGCCACGGGCATGAACGCCTCCAATGCCTCGATACGAGAATCGTCATGAGGGTGAGTGCGCAGGAATTCAGGATGTTGGCCGCCATTGATGCGGTGATAATCGCGTAAGCGTTTCCAGAGCTCGATCGATGCTCGAGGGTCATATCCTGCTTGAGCCATGTAAATAGCGCCCATTTTGTCACTCTCGTATTCTTGTTTTCTCGAGAAAGGCAGAGCATCGGCTAGGTAGCCAGTGAGTGCGAATCCTGCTAGTGCGTATTCTGGGTGATCGATATCATTGGTATCGAGGGAAAACCAAAGCAACTGGCCTGCAGCGATGAGAGCCATAGCGTGCAGTATACGCTGCTGAGCGTGTGCGGCGGTTGTGTGTGATATCTCATGTCCAAGAATAGCTGCGAGTATAGCATCGGCCCGATAATCATCACCGATAATCTGAAAGAGACCAGTGTTGACGCCGACCTTGCCCCCGGGAAGGGCAAATGCATTGGGTGAGAGGTCTTTAAATACGACAAACTCCCATTCTGCATGGGGGAGGGTGATGACCTCCTTGAGGCGCTCTGCGACCCGGGCAACAGGCTCGGTGTAGCGTGGGTCTGTGGAAATCGCTTTGTCTCGCTTCATCTTCTCGAACTGGCGCGCGCCGTGACTACGCATCAGCTTGTTGGCCGTGCGCACAGTGATGTTACCCTGCTCATCGATCGATGGTCGAAAGACACATGATTGGAGAGCGAGGGTGAAAAGCGCGAGAAGAATGAGGAGGCTGCGTTTCAAAGTAGATATAAGTTTGATAAGCTAACGATTTATTTATTTTCGACAAGACGAAAGAGTGGTGGCTAGGTGGAGAAGTCTAGGGTTGCAGTTTGGGCGGTGGGACACACGATTTTTTCAAAGAAAACGAGTTCTATTTCTTTGATGCGTTTATTTTCTGTTCTGATACCAATCACATCACTTAGCGCGGTAAGGCGTGCTCTAAAACTGAGCAAGCTGCCGAATATAGACTAAGATAACATCAAATCTGAAATGGAGTTTATTGATCTCAAAGCGCAGCAGGCACTCATTAAGGGCGAAATTGACGAACGAATCGCTACAGTGTTGGAGCACGGCCGCTATGTCCTTGGCCCCGAGGTGGATGAGGTAGAGCAACAGCTGGCGAACTACGTCGGAGTTGAGCATTGTTTGACGGTTGCCAGTGGCACAGACGCTCTGCTGATAGCGCTTATGGCGCTTGGTATTGGGCCAGGTGACGAGGTGATTACCATTCCCTACACATGGATATCGACCGCTGAGGTCATCGCGCTGGTAGGGGCAACGCCGGTTTTTGTGGATATTGATGAAGAGACATGGAATATGGATCCGGCATTGTTGGAAGCCGCGATCACCGATAAGACCAAAGCAATCATGCCTGTCGGCATCTACGGTCAATCTGCGGACCTGAAAGCTATTAGTAGCATTGCCGAGAAACACGGTGGCTTACCCGTCATTGAGGACGCAGCCCAATGCTTTGGAGCCACCCACCATGGGCACAAGGCATGCTCCACGACCTTGATCGGCTGCACGTCCTTTTTCCCAAGTAAGCCACTCGGTTGCTATGGTGACGGGGGAGCAGTGTTTACCAACGATAGTGAGCTCGCTGAGACGATGCATCAGATTCGTGTGCATGGTCAGGCCAGTAAGCATTTCCACCCAATTCTTGGGATTAACGGCCGTATGGATACGATACAGGCGGCGATCCTTATGCCTAAGCTAGCTATTTTTGATCAGGAGATCGAGAAACGCCAACAAGTCGCTGCGCGATATTCGGAAGCGATTCATGCTCATGCAGATCAGATCGTGACTCCCACCGTTGCGGAGGGGAATACCTCTGTCTGGGCTCAGTATACGATTTTGTCTGAAAGCCGTGATCTTTTAAACCAGACACTCGCGGAAGCAGGCATTCCCAGTGTCAGTTACTACGCAACGCCCCTGCACCTGCAGCCCGTTTTTGAAAAGCTCGGGCATGTCAGAGGTGACTTCCCTGTGACAGAGCGTGTTGCGGATCAATGTCTATCTCTGCCGATGAACCCTTATCTCAGTGAGGGCGATATAGACACAGTTTGTAAGGCTTTTTCGAAGTGATAGGGACTTGTTGATCTCTTGTAGGCCGATGGGCTCATAATTGGAAGCTGAGGATGATAAGCGCCGCAAGTATGGGTAGGTTCGTTTCACAAGGCTTCGGAAGGATAGGGTCTACAATGCTCTATTTACTGTCGATAAGATGACAGAGGGAGGGGCTAGGTGGGTAAATCTAGGGTTGCAGTTTTGGCGGTTGGAGGTGATGCTCAGTAGTTGCATAGATGAAACGTTTTCTTCCATATTACAAATATCTCAAAAAGATTAAGTGGCAATTTGCTTTGGCAATTGTTGCTGGGCTGCTTTACGG
>JAQXBQ010000262.1 GCA_029252325.1 Akkermansiaceae bacterium | reverse complement strand
CAACAAGGTCACTACCTGACGAGTTTTCGTCCAGTAGAATGGTGATGGGTTTATTAATGTCGTTGCTTTTAGTTTCCTTTTTTTTGCCTTCTGTATCTTTGACTAGTTGATTTTTTTGTTTTGCAATTTTTTGATAGTAGATCTCACGATGTTTTTGCCAAGATTCGTGCCATTTTTCGGATTTTTGTTTAGCGAGCCGTGGGTATACTTCCTCGGTGTCATCAACAGAGAAGTAATGGGTGATTTCATTAGGAGGGCCATGGTAAGCGACCCGTCCTTCGTGAAGTACTAGTATCGAATCGTAAAGATCTAGGTGAGCGAGTGAGTGGGTTACTGATATGACTGTGCGCCCATTATTGGTAGAGAGCTGGTGCAGTAATTGGACAATATCGCGCTCCGAGCGTGGATCTAAACCAGAGGTAACTTCGTCGCACAGTAGGAGAGGGGGGCTTGTGACTAATTCAATGGCGAGACCAAGTCTGCGTTTTTGTCCGCCAGAGAGAACCATGACGGGGCGATCAGCAAGCTGGGTGAGGCCTGTTTCGCGCAATATTTTATCAATGAGCCTGTCGAGCTCTTTGAGGTTTTTGGTTTTAACACGAAGTCGCATTGCCGACTCGATCGATTCGTCAACGGTCAATTGCTCGTATGCAATGGAGAATTGAGGGACGTAGCCTATTTCGGCGGGCTCAAAGTCGTGATCTTTGGCTAGGTTTCTTCCGTTCCACAAGAGATCCCCATTGGACTCTTCGTTGAGTCCGGCTATTGTCTTGAGTAAGGTGGTCTTGCCGCATCCTGAGGGCCCCACGATGGCCATGAAATGACCAGCAGGCACCTTCAACGATACTTCATTGATGATATTAAACGCTTCTCCGTCTTTTGGTACGGCGAAACAGACTTTTTGAAGTTCTAGCAAGGAATAATAATTGTATTAATTGGCAAGACTTTAATATAAAGGTGGCACATTGTTCTGGCGAGAAGAAAACTTGTGAATATTAGCAGTCGAGTTACTTTACACGGGTGCCACGCAGATTAAATAGACGTCGAGGTTCAAAGACGCGCTCCGCTCGTCAGCCGACGTCTGTCAATGGGCGCGCAACGAGAATTGCTCTGATTCTTGGTTGCAGCTTGAGTTTGATTACTTTTTGTGGATATCTCCTGTTTAAATCCTATCTACATAGCGATAAGTTTCGTGTTTTGATCGGGCAAGTCGTCAGCGGTGTAATAGGTGCTGATACCAAGTTTGAGGCTTTTGAATGGCGGGGTATGAGTGTGAGCACAGGAGGTTTTCGTGCTGAGGGTTCAAACACTGTCAAAAGCCTGCATGCTGATGATTTAAGGGCTCGGATTCGTTTGTTGAGCGTGCTCCGAGGCGAATGGTTTATCGAAAATTTGCAATTAGCTCAATTGCAAGCTGATGTCGTTGTTGGGGATCAACCAGCCCGAGGAGATATTGAGTTTGGCACAGAGTCCCGCATGGATTTGCCACCCGAATCAGAGCCGAAGCACACACCTGAGCATAAACGAAAAAAAGGTTTTCTTGATCGTGTGCTACCCAGTCGAGCAAGGTTGCAATCGTTTGAAGTTTCCAGATTAGAGCTGAAGGTTCATACTCAGGGTAGGGTAGTGGAACTTGCTGATGGATTACTGCGGGCAACAAGGAGGACAGGGCACAAACATAGTTATGATTTTAGCCTGTCAGATGCAACCGTTGAGACGCCATGGCTTGTTGCTCCGATGAAGCTCAGATCTGTAAAGGGTAAATACGCGGATAAGAATCTCTACATACACGATTCGTCCTCGCAGCTTTTTAGTAATGGTCAGTTGTCTCTCAGCGGCCAGCTTGCTAAGGATCATTTCGAATGGCATGGGACTCTGGAGAATATCGGGGTGGACGAACTTGTGGCTGAGGATTGGAAAAAGAGGCTGTCAGGGGTTCTGAGCTCTGAATTCAAAGTGCAGAGCAAAAAAAATGGTTTCAGTACACGAGGAGAGATAACATTAAGCAAAGGCGTCCTTACGGCTCTTCCTGTCCTGGATCGCATTGCCGCTTACACCAATACGAATCGTTTTCGCCAGCTCAGACTTACAGAATGCGGTCTTAAATATAGCAGCATGCATCGCAAAGATTCTACCGGCACGCACGTGCGTATTGAACTGAGCGATATCGTCTTGGTAAGTGAGGGGCTTGTCAGAGTCATGGGTGATCTGGTGATTGATGGCGGAAATCTTGATGGTGATTTTCGTGTAGGTATTGTGCCAGGCTTGCTGGCACACATACCAGGGGCTGAAACTAAGATTTTTGAGCGTGGTGAAAAAGGGCTGCGATGGGCTCCGTTGCGAATAACGGGAACCGTTGAACAGCCGAAGGAAGACTTAAGCGAACGAATGATTGCAGCTGCAGGAGAGCGAATCATTGAGTTGATTCCTGAAACGGGAGAAAAGACCCTCGAGCTCTTAGGCGAAAAAGCTAGCGATTTGCCAAAGGCGGCCGTTGATATTGGCAGCGAGCTTATTGAAAGGGGAGATGATGCCTTGGAGCGAGGTACTGATGCTCTTCGCGAGGGGGTTGACAATGTGTTGGATTTGATCCCGGGTTTTAATTAATCACAACAATGATGAGGGGAGTCCGCTATCTGCCGGTGTCGATAACGAATTTTTTACCTTTACCATTAATCCATGCCGCCCGTGCACTGTTGAGCAGAGCATCGAGCGTTGAGACATTGGTAATATGAAATTCAACGGTTTTGGCGTGGGTCGTAGAGGGGTATTGCTTAATGACGGTAGAATTGGTGTCTATCCCTGTTCTCTGCCCTACTTTATTGAGTAGGTCTTGGCCTCGTTGACTAAGTTGAGCGCCTAAATTGGAGGCGTTTTGAGCAACGGGTTCTAGGTAATAAAAGCGTGCAAGCGAGTTGCCACTGGTATCGATGACCACCTCGGTGACGCTGATGTTGCCATCGATGAGGTAGCTGTGTTGGCTAATAGAGGTGATGCGGTCCAGGGCAACTATGTAACTGCCTCCGGGCAGGCTTGCTTGCCAAAACCTCTTGGGCCCAGTTGTTTCAGAGGTTTTGTTCTTTTCTGAGTCACTACCGGCCTGACCCATGCTTGCCTGAGGAAGAATGATCACAGTGAGTAGAACAAAAATTGTGATGCTGAGCTGGAACAATGAGGTTTTCATATTTTTTGATCTTGGAGTCACCATTGTTCATTGTAAACAAAGTTTCGTCAAAACCTTGATCACTGAAAAATAGAAAGGTAGACATTGTTCCGCCATGGCAAGTTACCGACCAAATGTTGCAGTGCTGATGCTAAACCGTAAAGGAAAGCTGTTGGTATGTGAGCGCCGTAACCAAAAAGGAGCCTGGCAATTCCCACAAGGTGGCGTCGATGCTGATGAGAAGTTGGTCAAAGCTCTGGCTCGAGAGGTGGAAGAGGAAATAGGGCTGCCGTGGAAAAGTTATAAGGTCATAGAAAAACGAGGTGGTTATTCGTATCTTTACCCAGATCAGGTAAAGAAAAAGCAAATGTATTTCGACGGGCAGGAGCAGACCTATTATTTATGCAGGTTGAAAAAGTCAGCTCCAGATCTCGATCTGGATGGTCACAAGAACCCCGAGTTTGAGCGCTATAAATGGATTCGCCCGGAGGATTTCAAATTGAAATGGTTGCCGGAATTTAAGCGGCAGGTTTACCGTGCCGTGATGTTGGATTTTTTTGAGGTACGACTTTGAACGATGGTGCGGCTTCTGCATGCCACGGTGTTTGGTGCCTGTAGTGCCCAGAATGTGTTGAGCTCATCTATGATGCGGTCACCGGCTAGCATGTAAATGTCGTTGTGACCTGTGTTGGCAATGCTGCAAAATGTCTTTGGCCCGCCGTGCGCATCATAGAGCATTTTGCCATTCCATTGACCCACCACTTCGTCTTTGTCACCATGAACAATAAGCAACGGTGTCTTGATGGATGGAATGCGATTGATGTTGTTGTAGCAGTCCCCGGGAAAAAGGGGGATACGCGTCACCGAGCGAAAAGCAGAAATAAATGGGGAGACAAGCATGAGCCCCGCCGTTTCTTGCTGTGATGCCAGCCAAACAGATGGACCACTACCTACTGATTGGCCATATATGATGATGAGGTTAGGAGGAACTTGAATGTTTTGAGTAATGTGAATCCATGCAGTTTGACATGCTTCATAGCAGCTCTTCTCATTTGGTTTACCCTCACTTATGCCGTAACCAGGGTAGTCATACGCAAGAATACCGTATCCGTGTGCGTGGAACCTGTGAAATCGATTTGATAGTAAGCCAAGGTCCTCGGCATTTCCGTGTGACCAGAATAAGGTAGGCATGCCAGGCTTTGCTGGCAGGTGAAACAAGCCAATACTCAGCCCGCTAGGAGTCTGCAGAGTATCGATCTGGGCTCCGTTTTTTGAATATCCTGCTATCGGTGGTTGGTAAATGATCAGGTCAGAGAAGAAGAGCGCAACCACCAGTAGGCTCAGATAGATAAAGGTGAGAGACTTGATTGGACGTATCCATGACCACTCGCCTATGAGATATTTTTTCCAATCTATTTTCATAAATAAAACAATCACACAGAGATGAGCCGAACACAAACTCATAATAAGACACAAATCCTGCTTGGCTAAGTGGCTGGGTATGCGTAAGGACGGGCGCGTGCCTCGTGGCGCAATTAGCATTAACACAACTTTATTATGAGCTTCCTGCCTGAACCTTTTAAACATCCATACGATATTAATCCAAATTATCAAAAGAGCGTTGCCTATTTCAGCTCTGAATTTGCTATTGATCAGACCCTGAAAATTTACTCCGGAGGTCTTGGCTTCCTAGCGGGTTCTCACATGCGAAGTGCATATGACCTTAAGCAGAATGTAATAGGTATAGGTATTCTTTGGACGTATGGATATTACAACCAAACACGTGGTGATCATCGTGAGATGGCTGTTCAGCAGAGAAAAAAGATGTATCACTTCCTTGAGGAGACCGATATCAAGTTCACCATTAAGATTCATGATCACGATGTTTGGGTCAAGGCGATGTATCTTCCTGCTGATGTTTTTGGCTCGGCGCCAATGTTCTTACTCACAACTGATCTCGAGGAGAATGATACAATGTCACGTACTATTTCTCACCGCCTTTATGATTCAGACTTTCTGACACGCATCGCTCAGTATATTCTTTTGGGTATTGGTGGTGCCACTCTACTTGAGAAGCTCGGAGTCGACCCTGATGTGTGGCACATGAATGAAGCTCACGCACTGTCTGCTGCATTCCACCTTTATGGCAAGCACGGCTCAATGGATGAAGTCAAGAAGCGCATTGTATTCACCACGCACACTCCGGTGGAGGCGGGTAATGAGAAGTCAAGTTTTGACCTGCTGCATAAATTTACCTTCTTCAATGGATTAAGCATGGAGGAAGCCCGCAAAATTTGTGGAGTTGAGGGTGATGAATTTAACCATACACTCGCGGCACTACGTATTAGTCGCAAAGCTAATGCTGTCTCCAAACTTCACGGTGATGTTTCTCGTGAAATGTGGAAAAGTCATGAGGGTATTTGCGAGATCGATCATGTCACGAACGCTCAGAACAAGAAATACTGGGTGGATCCACAACTTGAGTCTGCTCGCGCGGCTGGAGATGTTCATGCCTTGGCCAAGCGAAAGCGTGAGCTCAAGAAGCTTTTATTCAAAGAAGTTGCTGACCAGACAGGTCGACTGTTTGATCCAGATTATTTGACCATTGTTTGGGCGCGTCGTTTTGCCGACTACAAGCGCGCGGATCTTGTTGCTCGTGACATTGAGCGATTTGAGGCAATGCTCAACAACACCGATCGTCCCGTTCAAATTATATGGGCAGGTAAGCCTTATCCTAAGGATTGGGGTGCGATCGATACTTTCAATCATTTGATTCATCTGACGCAACACTATCCAAATGCCGCAGTACTTGTTGGCTATGAGTTGTCACTTTCCAAGCTGCTCAAAGACGGCTCGGACATGTGGTTGAACAATCCTGTTGTCACTCGTGAAGCCTCAGGAACCTCAGGAATGAGCGCAGCCATGAACGGTAGTGTTAACTTTTCTACTTACGATGGCTGGGTTTGTGAATTCTCGAAAGATGGTCACAATTCCTTTGTTATCCCAGAGGCCGACCCAGCTCTGTCTGACGAGGCTCGTGACCAGCATGATATGCTTGGCTTCTACCAGCTTCTCGAAACTGAGGTGTTGCCATCCTACTACGACGAAGAGGGTAGCTGGTGGAATATTGTGCTCAACAGCATGAATGAAG
>JAQXBQ010000256.1 GCA_029252325.1 Akkermansiaceae bacterium | reverse complement strand
CCATGTCCCTCGCCGCAGCGATGGGAACCCTCGCCCTCGCCACTTCGGCTCAGGCAGCTGTGATTATCTACATGGAAGACTTCGAAACCAGCGAGGTTGCTGACGGTTCTCCGACGTTTAACAGTTTCGCTGGTTGGAAAAGCACCCTTTTCACTGGGGGGGCCGCCAACGAGTTGCACGCTGGCACCTATGGCACCCATCTGAGTGAAATTGACGATGCCTTTGGTTCAATCTTCAATACCACATTGTCGGCCGACCTCGGTATCAACTTCGCTGACAACACGAATTACACGTTCAGCTTCGACCAATTCCAGCGTGATGACCAAGGAGCTGGCACGATCGGAGTCACGGCGCAGATCCAGACCGTGGGCGGCACGGTGTTGGCGACCGAGAATTTTGATGCCGTTACCGGCACCACCTTCAGCGACATTGCAAACCGCAGCGTCACGTTCTCCACGAGCGGCGGCGGCGAAGTCGGTCAGGAAATCCGACTTCTGTTCACTAGTACCACCCCGAGCAATTTGCAGGTTGGTATCGACAACATAAGCCTGAGCGTCCCCGAGCCTTCCACCACCGCACTTCTCGGCCTGGGTGGTCTCGCGCTGATCCTGCGCCGCCGTAAGTAATCCACTTACAAACACCTCAATGCGCTCCGTTTCCCACCACGTGGAGCGGGGCGCTTTTTCTGCTCTGACAAAACGACCATCCAGATGAAACACGGCACAGTAAGCGGGGCACCGGACAGGGTTTTCCTACGCTCCGGGGTGACGCAGAACTGAATGGGGATAAACTCCATCCCGAGTTTTTGGTTCGTATGAAGTTCGTCCATCCCTCTCTCGCTCACCATCATCACAGCAACAAAATCGTCTATACTCTCATGAAAACATTCGCCGTATTAAAGAACGCCACCCTCGCCCTTGCCCTCGCGGTTTCGTCCGCAACTGCCGAAGATCTAAAATCCAACTTCACATCCCCACCCGACACCGCACGGCCGGGGGTATACTGGTATTTCATGGACGGCAATATGGACCGCGACGAGATGGTGGCGGATCTGGAGGCGATGTCGGCGGTCGGTATCGGCAGCGTACTTTTTCTGGAAGTGAATATCGGGACTCCCGTCGGTCCCGTTCCCTTTATGAGTGAACCGTGGCAGGACAATCTTGTGCATGCCATCAAGGCCACCGAACGGCTGGGCATGGAGTTTATTCTCGGGACCGGCCCGGGCTGGTCAGGGAGCGGCGGTTCATGGGTTAACCCCGAAGATTCGATGCAGCACCTCGTCGGCAGCAGCACCACGGTGCAAGGGCCAGCGGTATTTGAGAAAGTCCTTCCGGTAGCTGGGCCTCACAAACCCAATCGTCATTCCGGAATGAGCGGAGCGCATGCAGCCGCCCGCAACGAGTGGTTCCGGGACGTGGCCGTGCTGGCATTCCCGACTCCCGCGGGAGCGATCGCCCGATTCGACAATTACGATATCAAAACGCTGAAAGATGTGCGCCCCTACAGCAGCAATAAAAAGGCACCGACCTCTGTGAGAGCCCAGGCCGATTATCCTGAACCTGACCTAGCTAAAGTGATCAACGCCGATCGGGTGATCGACCTGACATCGAAGATGGAATCAGACGGGACCCTTCGCTGGGATGTGCCCGAGGGCGATTGGACGATCATGCGCTTTGTTGCCCGCAGCACTGGCCAGACGACCCGACCTGCACCGCGGGCTGGGCATGGTTTCGAGTGTGATAAATTTAATGCCGATGCCTACCGCCTCCACTGGGATAATTATCAGGGCAAGTTGCTGAAAAAGCTGGGGCCTCTGACGCCGGGCAAGGGCTTGACGACCATCCATCTCGATAGCTGGGAGATGAGTTCGCAGAACTGGAGTGCCGCCTTTTGCGAGGAGTTCACCAAACGCCGTGGGTACGACCCGCAACCTTACTATCCGGCCTACATGGGCATGGTGGTCGGGAGCCAGGAAAAGACCGAGCGTTTCCTGTGGGATATGCGCAAGACTTCCCAGGAGCTGGTGCTGGAAAATCATGCCGGCGTGATCAAAGGGGTCGCCCATGAGCACGGGTTGAAATATTCGAACGAACCTTACGATATGAACCCGGCGGGTAACATCGATCTCGGTTCGGTTGCCGACATTCCGGCCTGCGAATTCTGGAATCCCAAAAACCGTATCGACTCGCAGTACAGCTGCATCGAGGCGGTCAGCATTGCGCACACGATGGGTCGACCACAGGTGAATGCGGAAGCCTTTACCACGGCCGGTATGACGTATCTCAATTACCCGGGCAACATGAAGAACCAGACCGACTGGGCCTTTGCCATGGGCATCAACGGGATCATTTTCCACACCTTTCAACACCAGCCTCTCGGCAAGGATGTCAAACCCGGCATGACCATGGGGCCCTATGGGGTGCAGTGGCACCGCAACCGGACGATGTGGCACCTGTTTCCCGGTTATCACGACTACCTTACCCGCTGCTCACATCTGCTGCGTCAGGGGGCCGCCGTGGCCGACATCCTCTACCTGACTCCCGAGGGCGCACCCCATACCTTTGTCGCGCCGGAAAGTGCATTGGCCGGCTCCCCGCGCATGAAGGACAAAAAGGGCTATACCTTTGATGCGGTGACTCCCCGCATTTTGAACATGCGCGCTGAGGTTGAGAATGGAAAAATCGCCTTCCCCGAAGGCACCAGCTACAGCGTGCTCGTTCTCCCTGATGTGGAGACGATGACCCCTGGTGCACTGGCCACCATCACCAAGTTGGTGAAAGCTGGCGCGACCGTAATCGGCAATCCGCCGCGCAAATCACCAAGCCTGGTCGGTTTCCCCGTATGCGACACAGAGGTGCAGCAACTGGCTGCGGAGCTCTGGGGCGCTCAGCCAACATCCGAGCGCCGGGTCGGCAAGGGCCGTATTTTACTGAACCCGGAAGTACAATCCGCAACAGCGCAAAAACTATCGTTGTCTGATTCTGGAAACTGGATCTGGTTTAACAAAGGCAATCCGGCGCAGGACGCCGCGGCGGGCGATGTGCATTTTCGTTACAGCTGGGATGTCGGTGATGTGCGTTCATTGAAAGCGGCGGCTGTTACGGCCACGGCCGACAACAGCTTCACGCTCAAGATTAACGGCAAGCAGGTGCTAGCGGGGGACGCTTGGCAGAATATTCAGCAGACGCAGGTGTTGTCTATGCTACGCAATGGCACGAACACAATCGACGTCGTGGCCAACAATGGAGCGACGAATTCGCGGAACCCCGCCGGGTTCATTGCCGCTCTACAGCTGACGCAAGCGGATGGCACGAGCCGGGTGATCGGGTCGGACCCGGCATGGCAGGCCAGTCTTGACGGAACCACTTGGTCGGCGGCAAAGCAGCTGGGCAGTGGAACCATGGGGCCTTGGGGACTTAAAGGGGCCCAATCCAAAAATGGTAAACCCGGACTGTATCCCAAGTATGCCGTCATGGCAGCTGTGTTGAGTGAAATGGGTATCACTGAAGATTTTATTTCCGATGGCTCCATCCGCTACGGGCATCGCCGAACGGAGACCGAGGAGATCTATTTCGTGGCCAACACGAGCGCTAACAAGCTGGAAACCACCTGCAAGTTCAGAGTGCAGAATGGCGTGCCGGAACTCTGGGATCCGATGACGGCAGAAATGAAGCCCCTGCAGGCGTTTACTCATCAGGATAAGATCACATCCATTCCGATGACTTTTGAAGCGTACCAGAGTTTCTTCGTGATCTTCCCCCGCGGCGATGCCGAAAAATCATCGGCATCATCAGGTGGCGCGAACTTCGTTGATGCCGTACCTGTTGCGACTTTGGAAGGCTCGTGGGAGGTCGCGTTCGACCCGAAATGGGGTGGGCCGGAGAAAATCCAGTTCGATGCATTGCAGGATTGGACCACGCATTCCGATAAGGGGATTCGTTATTATTCGGGTTCCGCCACCTATCGCAAAACATTCGATCGCCCCGTGGGATTGGGAACTGATGCAAAAGTCTATCTCGATCTAGGAACGGTTCGCGACATCTGCCGCGTTCGTCTGAACGGGCAAGACCTGGGCATTCTCTGGGCAGCGCCGTGGCGGGTTGATATGACCAAAGTGCTTAAAGCTGAAGGCAATCAACTTGAAATCGAAGTGGTCAATCGCTGGGTCAACCGGCTGGTAGGCGACCAGCAACCTGAAGACAAGAACGTGCGAACGCTCAAATGGGAATCGGGGTTGTTGTCCGGCAGATCCTATAAAGCTGGGCGCTACACCTACACCACAAAAAATCCCTACAAGAGCGGGACGAAGCTGTTGCCCTCCGGACTCATCGGTCCGGTACGCATTCTTGGTGTCCAGAAATAAGCCGTAAAGCCGCTGAAGGAAACGCTCAACGATATCTGAAACAAACAAAGGAATCACAAATATGAAAGCAGGAATATTTTCAATCGGACTCGATACTTACTGGCCGCAATTTGACGGCTTACTCGACAATCTGAACGGCTACCATGCCGAAATCCGCGACCGCATTACGGGCATGGGCACCGAGCTGGTGGATGGCGGCATGGTGGACAATGTCGAAAAGGCACACGAGGTTTCGGCGCTGTTCAAGAAAGAGGATGTCGAAGTGATCTTTCTCTTTATCTCCACCTACGCGCTCTCCTCGACCGTGCTGCCAGTGGTTCAGAAAACCAAGGTGCCGGTGGTGATGCTCAATCTGCAGCCGGTGGCGCAATTGGATTATGAAAAGTTTAACGCGCTGGGCGACCGCGGCGTTATGACCGGCGTCTGGCTCGAGCATTGCCAGTCCTGTTCCGTGCCGGAGCTGGCCTGCGTCTTTAACCGCACCGGCATCGACTATCACGTGGTGACCGGCTACCTCCAGGAAGAGGCCGCTTGGCAGGAGATTCGCGATTGGGTGGATGCGGCCAACGTGGCCGCCGGCATGCGCGAAAATCGCGTCGGCGTTCTCGGCCACTACTACTGCGGCATGTTGGATGTCTATTCCGATTTGACCCAGCAGTCGGCCGTCTTTGGCAACCATTTCCAACTATTGGAAATGTGTGAGGTATACGAACTGCGCCAGGCCGTTACGGACGAAGAGGTCGCCACCAAGGTGGCTGAGTTTAACGAAAATTTTGATGTAACCGCTGAGTGCGATCAGGCCGAAATTGAGCGCGCCGCCAAGACCTCGGTCGCGCTCGATAAGTTGATCGAAAAGCACAATCTCGGCTCGATGGCCTACTATTATGAAGGTGCGGGCGAATATGAAAATATCGTCACCTCCGTCATCGCGGGCAACACGCTGCTGACTGGTCGTAATATTCCGGTCGCGGGCGAGTGCGAGGTGAAGAACGTGCAGGCCATGAAAATCATGGATCTCTTCGGCGTCGGCGGCTCGTTCTCCGAATTCTACCTCTCCGACTTTGTCGACGATGTCGTCTATCTCGGCCACGACGGTCCGGCACATTTCGCGATTGCCGAAGGCCGCGTCGCGCTCGTCCCATTGTCGGTTTATCACGGCAAGCCGGGCAAGGGTTTATCCATTCAAATGACGGTCCGGCACGGCCCAGTCACCATTCTTTCAGTAGTGACGCGCCGCGACGGCTCCGTCTTTCTGCAACTCGCCGAAGGCGAATCGGTTCCCGGCCCGATTTTGCAGATCGGTAATACCAACAGCCGATATAAGTTCGAGATCAGTGCCAAGCAGTTCATGAACGACTGGTCCAAAGGCGGCCCCGCGCATCACTGCGCGATCGGCGTCGGCCATATCGGCGACAAGCTCGAAAAGCTCGGCGCGCTGCTCGGCATCGAAGTCAGCCGGGTTTGTTAGGGCACATTAGTGTGTAATAGAAAGCATCATTGCCGTCCATTAATCAATCCAAAAACTCCAAACTCCAGCCGGCTGGTCTCTTTGGCCCAGTAGGTTTATTTATCGAAATGATTAGGTCTAAAAGCGAATATAGCATGAAGAAACGAAATGATTTAATAAGTTGGATGTGTGCGGCAGTCATTGCGGCAACCCTTCCACTGTCCGCTAACGCAAACGCGAAAGACAGTCACCTGAAACCTTCCACTGATTTGACGGCAAGTCCCTTGGAGCAATCGTTCAAAACTCCGCCCGCATCAGCTCAAGCCTGGTGTTACTGGTGGTGGTTGAACGGGAACGCCAGCAAGGAGGGAATCACCCGGGACTTCGAGGAGATGAAGAAGCAGGGCATTTCCGGGGCACTCTTATTTGATGCGAAGACGGGTGGGGATAAAGTTCCGCATGGGCCGGCTTTTATGAGTGCGGAATGGCGTGAACTTTTCAAATTCGCGGTGAGCGAAGCCGATCGGCTGGGCATTACCTTAACGGCTAACATCTGCCGCACCTGGAATGCGGGTGGGCCCTGGGTGACCCCTGAACATGGAGTCAAGATGGTCACCTATAGCGCGAGCCAATTCAAAGGACCGGGAAAGGCGAACATCGTCTTACCGAAGTCCCAGGGAAGAATGCGCTACTACCGCGATATCGCAGTCTTGGCTTGCCCACTTCCGGACGGCTTCTCTGGCAAAACAGAGGTCTGGCAGGGTGATCAAATTGTGGATATCACGCAGTTCATGGATGCCCAGGGGCGCTTGGTCTGGGATGCGCCGGCTGGCAACTGGAGCATTCTCCGTATTGGGTTTCAGGCGACGGGTATGCGCGTTGGCAAAAGCACGGACGCTGTGGAAATCGATCCCATGAGTGCCGAGGCGATGGATCTGCACTTTGCCCATACGGGCGCGAAGATGATCGAGGATGCCGGTCCGCTGGCGGGCAAGACCTTTCAATACCTGCATATCGACAGTTGGGAGATCAAGCAGCCGAATTGGACCGCCAAGATGCCGGCGGAA
>JAQXBQ010000246.1 GCA_029252325.1 Akkermansiaceae bacterium | reverse complement strand
GGCTTGGATTTTCTCAACTGCTTGAGATAAAAGTCCATATTGGACTGGCCGGAGCAGAGCCAGACTTCACCGGAGAGCACATTGTTGATTTTAATACTGTTGTTGCCCTTGAGGGTGATGGTGTGTGGGCCACCGGCTGCGGGTGTTTTTAACGCGACCTTCCACTTGCCGGCGTCATCCGCGGTGGCGGAGACAGTGGCTCCCCAGCTGGCTGTGACGGTTACTTTTTCCCCTGCGTCAGCACTTCCCCAGACTGGGGCCTCGGTGTCGCGCTGGATGACCATGTGGTCGGTGAACAGGGCAGCGGGGGTGACGTCAGCGAGGCTGGTGAGTGTAATCAGTGGGGCGAGTGCGGTAAGAATGAGGAATGTTTTTTTCATGACGTGGCGGATGATGTGTGATGAGGGTGACTGGTCAGCTAAGTGATTACGGGATAATTGCTCGAGGTTGTTCATTTATTATCAACGCCAATGATTGAACGGAAGCTTGAACATATTTTTTCATCTGGTGTTTCATTGCGAGTTCATCCATGATCATATGGTTTTAACTCTCAACTGACTCATGAACAAGGATGACATTCGTAAAGGCCTCAGAAATATCAGAACAAGATCTGCCACCATTACTGCCGTGGAACAACAGGGAGCTTGTATGAGTGAAATCATCATACCTCTCCTCAATGACAGAGACGAAGGGGTAAGATGGTCAGCTATAAAGATTCTATCTGAAATTGGCGACTCCAGGTCAATAGCACCTCTGATTTCGCTGCTTGAGCAAAATAAAAATACAACAACGGCGACCATGACCCTCAGAGCCATCACCGGCAAGGAATACGGTGATGACCCTTCCGAGTGGCGCGACTGGGCAGCCAAAGACGACAGCATTCGGAATTCAGGGGGACTTGATCTCTCAGATGCAGATCTTATCAGTGCAGCCGTTGAGGATCTTCCTGTAATGGTCTCAGGATCAGGCGAGGCATACACCATCACCGTAACCCTCCCCGATGAACGTAGTCAGCAGGTTTGGATCGCCCTCTCTGCAAAAACGCCCGATGGCAAGCCCATCGTTCAGCTCAGCACTCCTTGCGGGGACGCAGACAAGACTCAGTATGAGAATGCACTGAAAATGAACATGTCCATACCATTTGGCTGTCTTGCACTGGCAGAGATGGAAGGAAAGCTCGTTTTCGCCATGACGGACTCTTACATCCGTAAAACTGCGCACCCTCAAGATATAGCTGAATCCATTATGTCATTGGCAAAAAATGGTGACGCAACCGAGAAATTACTCTCTGAAGCAGACAGGTATTGATCCGTGCCTGAGCCATTTCATTGCCCGGTTTCTGATGATGCTGGCACTTGTAGGGCCTCAAGAACGAGCTTGGCGAGCAGTTGGTTGCCCGCCGAATTCATGTGCACGGAGTCACTTGTTAGAATTCCCTTGTTAGCGTTTTTTGGGTTGTGCTCTTTGAGGTAAGTGATGAAACCCTTGCGAAAATCGAGCAGCTGGGAACCGGTTTCTTTGGCGACCATGCGGCTGATGTCGGCATACTCGTCGAGCCTTTGGTCATCCGGGTTAGTACCGTCTGATTTTTCACCAATGACGGTGGGTGTGCAGAGAATGACCCGGGCGCCTACGCTGTTAATTTTTTTGATCATATCCCTGAGGCCGTTCTCAAAAGCTTCGGGTGTGGTGCCTTTTTTACCTCTGGCGACCACCCTGGGGTGAGTCCAGTGCCAGACGTCGTTAATGCCGATGTAGATGAAAACGATAGTGGGTTTTTTTTGCAGCACGTCCTTGTCGAGGCGCTTCTCGCAATCCGGAACCTTGTGACCACCGATGCCTGCACCGATGAGTTCGATGTTGAGGTCCGGGTAGGCCTTGGCAATGGCCGCCGCACTGAGGGTGATGTAGCCCCCGGGGCGTGGACCCGCGGCGGTGATCGAGTCTCCGAGGAAGACGATGCGTTCGTTTTTGTTGAGGGGTGCTTGCTTGGCTTGGTTACAAGGAGCGAGGGAGAGGGCAGACAGTGCGGTGATGAGCAGGAACTTCACGGTTATTTTTATACTTTATTGTTAGGGCAGAACGGTTTTGACGAGATTGGGTGCGACGACAGGATCTTCGAGATCGTTGATGAGTTTTCGTAGCTCGCTTAGCAGCTCTTGCTTGGTTTGCGCGTACTCGGGGTTGGTATAATGGTTTTGCATTTCTTCTGGGTCTTTTACCAGATCAAAAAGCTCCCACTGATACTTGCCCTTCATGCCAGGGTAGTGGATGAGCTTGTGGGTGGAGGTGCGAATGCCAATCATCTCCGGGAGGTTGTTTTCCCCATGGGAATAGAAGTGATAGTAGGAGGCGTCGCGGACTTTTTCGGCCTTGCCTTCCAAGATGCCTCTCAGGCTGTGGCCTTGGATGTCACCTGGGATGGTGTGGCCGGCGTAGTCGAGCAGGGTGGGTGCGAGGTCGATGTGGTTGACCATGGAGGAGCAGACTTGCCCTGCTTTGATGGTCTCCGGAAAGCGAACTAACAAGGGCTGGTGTAGGGGCTTTTCATACATCCACTGTTTGTTGTAGAAGCCGTGCTCACCGAGGGAGAAGCCCTGGTCGGCGGTGTAGATGACGATGGTATTGTTAGTGAGGCCACTCTCGTCGAGGTAGTCGAGCACGCGGCCGACGTTGTCATCCACGTTTTTGACTAGGCGGTAATAACCCTTGATGTAAATTTGATAGAGCTTGGCGAGCAATTCCTTGTCGGTTATGTTAGGTTTTTGCTTGCGGAACTTGGCGATGTTTTTTTTGAAGTTCGGTCTGCGCAGAATCAGGTTGGAGCGCATGGTCTTTTGAATCGCCTCGGGGGTGCGGCCTTTGTAGTCATCATAGAGAGTGGCGGGCTCTGGAATGGTGACTTCCTCAAGGAAGTTCTCATAGTTTGGAGGGGCGGGCAGGTACGGCTCATGCGGTGGTTTGGGGTGGAGCAGCAGGCAGAAGGGTTTAGTTTTATCGCGTTTTTGCTCCAGCCAAAGGAGCGCTTCGTCGGTAATGGCGTCGTTGTTGAATCCCTCGAGCTTGCGGCCACCTTTGTTGAAGGTTTTCTTGGTATCCTTGCCCCAAGGAATCCACTCGTGCTGAGGCTCGAAGACGATGGGGTTCATGGGCATGCCCTGCATCTTCATCACGCAGTAGTGGTCAAAGCCGGTGGGTCGGGTAAGCAGGTGCCACTTACCAAAGAGTGCGGTGTTGTAACCAGCGGCTTGCAGGAGCTTGGGAAAGGTTTGCTGGGAGCCGTCGAAGGGCTGGTTGAGACGGGTGACTCCATTTTTGTGCGAGTACTTGCCAGTCAATACTGCCGCGCGTGCCGGAGTGCAAAAGGAGTTTGGTGTCAGGGCGTGATCAAAGCGCATACCCTCCTTGGCGATGCGGTCCAGAGAGGGGGTCTTGATGTGCTTGTTGCCGTAGCAACTGAGCGCGTGCTGGGCGTGGTCATCGGAGAGGATGAGCAGGATGTTCGGGGAAGGGCTTGCACTCCCTTCGGTCGTCCGCTGTTCAGAGCTTGCATTGATGCTCCCCGCCGGTCGCACCCCTTCGGGGCTGTCTTGCGACAGTCTATCTCGTTCCCCTCGGTTCCCTTCGGTCGTCCGCTGTTGCTCGGCAGGGGAGCGCTTGCCCTGCGAGCTTTCGGCCGCTGTGGCCAGTGGGAGAAGAGCGAATAGTGAAGTGAGAATGAGGAGGAGTTGTTTCATGATTTACTTGGGTTGGCGTTGCTTGATGAAGCTTTGGAGTTGTTCTAGGAGCTGGTTTGATTTTTCCGGGTGCTGTTCGGCGAGGTCGTTTTGCTCAGCGAGGTCGTCGGTGAGCTTGTGGAGCTCAAATTGGCTGGTTTTGATTTTGATGGAGTCGGAGTGTTTGAGGCTTCCTTTTGAGCTAAGTTTCCAGGGGCCTTGGCGGATGGAGTAGTTACCGTTGATCATGGCGGGGCGGGTGTGTGTATCAGAGGTTTTCAGAAGGGCGGACAGAAAGCTGTGGGAGTCCTTGGCAGAGGGGTAGGTAGTACGATCGGTGCCGAGAAGTTCGGCCAAGGTAGCGAAAAAATCGGTGAAGTTGATTGTGGCGGTGGAGTTTTTGTTAGCACGGATTTTGCCCGGCCACTTGGCGATGAAAGGCACGCGGTGGCCGCCTTCGTAGATGCTGGCTTTGCTGCCGCGCAACGGGCCAGCGCAATGGTGGTCTTTTGTGGCCATGAGGCGGGTGGCGTGCGGGCCGGGGCCGTTGTCACTGGCGAAGATGAGCAGGGTGTTTTGGTCGAGTCCTG
>JAQXBQ010000061.1 GCA_029252325.1 Akkermansiaceae bacterium | reverse complement strand
GATCCAAAGGCCGCTTGCACTGCCTCAACATCGCTAGTTGCCGGAGGTAGCCTGTAAAACAAAAAATGACACCCGCGAATCGCACGTATTAAATATTAATGAGAAATCTTGTGTTCTATGTGATAATGCGCTAGGCTACTTAAATTTTACGCTTTCGTATTAATAGAAGTAATGGAGCGGTCAACGCTAGTAAAATGAATGATGAAGGCTCGGGAACCGGTCTAGTCTGTTGAAACGTCCAATTTTGTATTGAGTCAAAATTAAGAGGCGCAGGAGTCCCGTTCACTATCTGTAAGGTAGAATCAAAGCCGAAATAAACATTATATTCTAAGAGTTCACCTTGGCTAAGATATTCGACATGCGGTGTTACTACATAGTTTGGACCACCTTCAATTAAAACTGCTGTGTTATCTAAAGGATCTACATTAAAATTAATTCCGTCAAGCGAGGTGTAACGCAAGATCTGATGAAGATCAGCAGAGTTTGCTAACAAAACATATTGATTCCTATTGATTAGATTACCTCCTTCAGACATAGGGTTTATTATGCTTATATCTAGGTTACTAATAGCAGATGGAGTAGTTACCAATGATCGCGGGGTCAATTCTGTAATGCCATCAAGCGCTAGCTCCTGCCGATACAAGGGAATACCTGCTGAGCCCCCATGATAATAGACAAAGATTTTATTACCCTCAACGACAGCTGTGGGGCTCCATACCCCACCTGGGGCTTGTAATGTAAATCCAAAATCAGTCCAAGTGCCTCCATTGTCAGTGCTTTTTGCAAAGCCTACGACATGTCTTGTGAAATCCATGTTTCCTGCTGGATTTCCTGTATAATACATATATAGTTCTGAACTATTAGGAACTTGAACAACGGTCGGATCGTTGATTTGGTAACCTGCTATTTCACCATCTACATACCCACTGTTTGTCCAACGTATTGCAGTGGGGGTAGTCCATTGACCTCCATTGTAATCACTGATGTAGATCTGGTCTCTCCCGGCAGCTGCGATACTATTAGTGAGCCAACCTCCGGTTAACATTCTTTTTCTTCCCGCTATTTCGAATATTTCAGGAGAGTAAACGTTGTTTTCAAAAACAAGGGATGTTTGAGTGTTAGTCAACACAGCTGCCTGAGCCGAAGTGGCGAGGGCGAGGGTTCCCATCGCTGCGGCGAGGGACATGGTTGTTTTTATTTGTTTTCTTGTTTTCATATTTGTTAATATGGGTTGTTGATGTTTCAAAAATCGCTTCGCAACATGCGTCCTCATTGAGGACACGAGTAAATTCTTCACCTGATACCCCGACAAATCCAAAGCATTAGACGCCTATTTTGCGGCAGTTAACATTTCATCTCGAACTATCTTAACGGCTCAATCTATTGGTGTTACAATAGATTAAGACGAATTATCACTCTGGAAATAATTAATGAAGAGAGGTATTGCGACTTGACTTCGTTGGCCAGAACAACGCATCGTCAGCATCGGTGACCCTAAAACGATTACACGATGAACCCACAAAACGAACATCACTATCTCCCCGTGAACGACAAAGCCGTGGAGTGGGGGTTCTACCTGACGTCAGCAGGGCGCGTGCTTGATGCCGTTGCCCCGGATCTACCCTACGGGGTGCATCCGGACATGTATATGTTCGACCAAGATCCCGCGCCGAGAGATTCGGCAACCCTCAAATCACCACGAGAAAGTGGACGGATCCTGCCCGAGTTCCAGGTGGCTTACATCACCGATACCCGTGCCGTTTTTGAGTCGGACGAGACCGGGGTGGTCGAGTTTGACGGTCCGACCTTGCTGTTTCTGTTCCCCGGTGTCTGGCACCGTTACCGATCGGTGGGCAGGGACAAAAAATGGCTGACGGCACGCTGGCTCGGTTTCAATGGAGATCTCGCCTACCGCCTGATGGAACAACAATTCATCACCCCGGAAACCGCAGTCCGTCCGGCGGCAAGGCCACGGCGACTGGCGGCCGGGTTCGACCGCCTGATCGACCGGGTCGCCTCCAACCCAAGCGCAGACCCCACTCTTCTCTCCATGCACGCCATGGAGTTGCTGGCAAGCAGCATCGAGTCCGCGCACGATGGGAAAGATGGGAAAGATGGGAAAGATGGGTTGGTGGCACAGGTGCTTGACCTTATCTGGACCGGCAGTCACCGGGGGTTGACGATGGAGAAGTTATGCGCGTCGGTAGGGGCTAACCGGCGCACGGTCGAGCGGCGATTTTTGTCGGTCCGCGGACACAGTTTGCTCACTGAGGTGAACCTATGTCGTTGCCAACGCGCCCAGCATTTCCTATCGATGACCGAGTTGCCGCTTAAAAACGTTTGCTGGCTGGCAGGATTTCACAACCCGAAACACATGCGCGTGACCTTTCAGCAAATCACGGGCGTGACGCCGAGTTTGTATCGTGAGGGGCATCAGCGGAGGGAGTGAAACACGTGGGTGGATAGTTCAATTTAAACCGCGAAAGATGCGAAATGCGCGAAAGGAAGACTTGGCTTGCTACTTCATTTTAAACCACGGAAAATACTGAATACACGGAAGGCCCTTCCAGGCGGAGCCTGCCTTATTTGGTATTTGGAGTTTAAAACACTGCTACTGCTAGGAATTTGCTTTTTGAGTGAGGTGTTCGGAGAGGCTTATCATGGGGTGATAAGGGGGTTATTTTTTATGAATATCACTCATAATAGCATGGTGAGCTTACGGCTCCTGAGTTTGCGGTCGGGCTAGGTCAGGTGTGGCCTTGGCCTTGTCGAACTGCAGGTAGGCAAGGCTGATGCACCAGGCCGCTCCGTAGTTACACCAGCCCTCAAGGTGGCGGAATTTCTTGCCCGGGAAAAAGGGATACATCTCACTGCCCGGCAGGGTGGCGAGATTACCGCGCACGGTTTCCAGGCGTGCGCATACGTCATGCTTGTAGAGCTTGGGCCAGCCGCGCTCGATTTCGGGGAGGCCCTGCTTCGGATGCGGAGTGGAAGCGGCGAGCATGGGGTTGCG